>JAJNBM010000009.1 GCA_021156165.1 Gammaproteobacteria bacterium
AGTCAGGAAATGGTAATTTAAGGAATTGTTTAAGTTCATCGGGTTCATCCTGCCCTACCTCATAGTGATAGAACGCCTCGCCCAAAAAATTTTCCAGCTCAAGCCTAATCTTTTTGGCGCGAGTAGCCAGTCCAAAAATTTGTTTTACATCTAACTGAGATGACTCCATTTCAAGCTGTATAGAAATATTTTTCCAAAAACTGTATATTGTCTGAAAGCAGCGATTCTCCTCCATTTTTTTTCGCGCTGCTTCTAGATTTCGGCGTCCCTCTTTTATTTCCTTAAGGGCCTTATCTCTTTTATGTCGTTGCGGTTTTACTGCTGCTTGCGCCCTAGCTGTCGGAGGTAAAACGGGGATTACGGATGAAGAAGACGTTGAGGATGCGGAAGGTTCTATAGGTAATTGAGACTGAGCGACTTTTCCGCGCTCTTTTTTTCCATTTTCAATAGCATGTAATTCACTACGGACAAAATTCTTAAGATAGATATTGTATTTCCGAGTTGAATCAAAAGGGCGGTATTTTTCTGACCACTCACATTCATTCTCTAAACTCTTTAAAAGAGGGTACCGTTCTGCGGGATCTTCTAATGTGTTTAGCTCCTCTAATATATTATCAATTGCCTTCTGCTTTGCTTCAATCAATTTCTCACAAGCGTTATAAACACTATCTACTATTTCATTACTAAGGGAAAGAGCCGCTTGAACTAGGTCAGCTTCGGCACTTTTATTCAAGATAAAGGTCGCGCCTTTTGGAGACCGTGGGGTGATAAATTTAGCGGTGCAATACTTCCCCCCCACTGCCTGCGGTTGTCCACCCATATCAAGATAAACCCGGACTTTGAGTTGGGCATTGGCATAAGGGGCAACTTTAAAAGTCAAGGTAGCATGTGAAACACTGAACTCCGGTATTCTTTCTTTTTTATCGTAAATGCTGAAAATAGACAAGTGCGCTTCTTGAAGCTTATATACCTCATTTTGATAAGCAATATTCGGTACAGCCTCGAAAATGGGCAGATTAATCAAGTATAACTGAGGCTTAATCGTACATTCATAATCCTTGGATAATGTAATTTGATTGTCCTGCAGCAAATGAAATAGAAAGTTTCGGCTCATACTCATAAAAAATCCTACCTTAACTAGTTATAATAATAAATTTATAATAATAAATCTGAAGCGTTTTCATTTATTTTGCCAAAATATTATAACAGATTTAGGATAATGATAAAACACGTCAGGATGAAAGGAGGGTAACCTTTTGATTTTAAAGAGAAAAAAGGAAGTTTATTAATGTCAGTTAAAAATCATGTCCAGAATGTTCTTATAGGGTATAGAGATATTTCTTTAATATCTTTTTTGTCATTGGGACAGTTAAAAAGTTTTTTTCTTCTTTCTTCATTATTACATGCCTAGCATAGCACAAAATATATAGGAGGGCCGGTCGGTCATTACCTTGAGCTAAGTATAGGTAGTTATGATGATAAAAAATCGCGTTATGATCGAATATTGACTTTTTCGATCATAAGCCATAAGCTGCTCTTATAGAGTAAAAACGCACCCTATCGTAAGATGTTGTTTTATAACAACAAATAGTAGAAGGCCCCGCCAAGTGAGAGGGGGATGTTTATGAACAAATTACAGCACCGCAGTAAACAATATGAAACAGTTTCAACTCGCCTGGCACATCTTAGTAACGAACAACTCATTCAAACCCTAGCGAGTGCGAAGTCTATCCCTGCAGGCCTAGGCGGTAAAGCTGCGTTGATTGACGTAGCTGACACAATGGTATTCGTTAAAAAAGTTCCCTTAACCGATTTAGAGCAATTGCCAGAACATTTTATGTCTACGGCAAGTATTTATGATTTACCACTTTGTTTCCAATACGGTATCGGTGCCGCAGGCTTTCGTGGTTGGCGTGAATTGGCGGTACATACCATGACGACTGAGTGGGTATTGAATGGCGACTGTGCTTATTTCCCGATGCTCTATCATTGGCGTATTCTGGGCAGAGGCCATAATGAGCCGAATATCCAGTTTGATTCTGATCTGGAAAAGTATTGCCAGGATTTACATTACTTTGGGGAAGTTTCCAAACGCGTTGAAGCTCTCCATCAAGCAGAGGCATATATAGTCTTTTTTGTGGAATACATCCCGCAGAACTTATACGCTTGGTTAAGTGCTGAAATTTTAAAAGGCGGTGATGCAGCAGAAGCAGGGATTGCCTGGGTGGATGAAAAGTTAAGCGCTATGAGCAATGAGATGTACATGCGTGGGTTATTACACTTTGATGTGCACTATGAAAATGTATTGATCGAGGATGAAAATCTGTATTTGACTGATTTTGGCTTATCTTTATCGTCAAAATTTAAATTAACGGATGCTGAAACAGAATTTTTAGCACAACACAAAAGTTATGATCAAGTTTGTGCCATCGTAAATTTATTACAATGCATTGTTACTACCCATTTTGGAAAAGAGCAATGGGAATTGCGTCTACGTGAAATTATAGCAAGCAAGGTGGCCATGCTACCTATAGGCATGAGTGCAATACTCCAACGATATGCACCTATTGCCATGGTATTAGATGACTTTTTCCAAAAGCTGAATAAGGAAGATAAATATGCACGGTATCCGGCAGTGGAGCTGGAAAGATTATTGGAGGCCCTATCATGACTACCATCATTACAACAGAAAGACTTATTTTAAGAACCTGGCAAGAAGAAGATGAAGAAGCCTATTTTCAAATTAATCAAGATCTCAAAGTCATTGAATTTTTAGCTGGTCCAATGACTAGGGAGCAAGTTCATCATTTTATTCAAGTTGCCAATAATGCTAATGATCAATACGGTTATGCACTCTGGGCTACCGAGCTTAAAAAGACAGGTGAGTTAATCGGCTTTATTGGCCTTAGATATATTGATTGGGAATTGCCTTGTTCCCCTGCCGTTGAAATAGGTTGGCGTTTGGGTTCTCAATATTGGGGCAAAGGCTATGCGACCGAAGGGGCTAAAGCTGCGTTGGCTTATGGGTTTGAGCAGTGCAACCTGCTGGAAATCGTTTCATTTACGGTGCCGGCCAACCTGCGTTCCATACGCGTTATGGAAAGAATAGGCCTGGACCGAGATGTAAAAAAGAGATTTTATGCATCCTAAATTGCCGGAGGATCATCCTTCGTCGAAGCATATTTGGTATAGGCTAACTAGATCTTCCTGGCAACGCTAAGAATATTCATAGTTTTGTTTTCTAGAAATTCAGCCCCACCCAATCCAAATTGCCTCAAAACTTCAAAGCCATTAATTTGGCGGAGAGGGAGGGATTCGAACCCTCGATACGGGTTAACGTATACACACTTTCCAGGCGTGCTCCTTAAACCACTCGGACACCTCTCCATTTCAAACATACAGAAACTGATTCCCTCACCGGGAGGGATGGATTCGGTACTCACTACGTTTCGTACCTCACCCTACGGGCGCCCTGCGTGCGTCCAAAATACTCACCGCGCTGCGCGCTTTACGCTCGTATTTTGTCGAACCCTCGATACGGGTTAACGTATACACACTTTGCATGCCAGCCATCCTTGGCCGGCACCCTATCGGGCGTGCTGCGCACGTGCAAATCGGCCATCCTGCCGATTTGTCAGGGTGCTCCTTAAACCACTCGGACACCTCTCCAAAAAAACAATCGTACACCGCCATATACCGGGAGGGCAAGGATAAACTAAATTACGTGTTTTTACAACTCAAATGACTATTTTTAAACCAATTCTGCTTTTCATTGGAATTTTTGCTATGATCGAACTCTCTCTCTAGTTTAATTAGGGGATCTAAATGTATCAATTGCCCGAAAAAAGCACTGTGGCTAGTTTGGATGTGGATGCACAAAAAACGTTCACACCCCTGTGTCCACACGAATTGCCTGTGCCGGGCGGCACAGAGATTGTCGCTGAGCTGAATGCCCAAGCGCATTTTGCCAGTTTGCGTCTGGCTTCTAAGGACAGCCATAGCGCGCAAGCCCTATGGGTAGCAGATGCTGCCCATCCGCCCTTATCGGCGATTACCGCGCCACATATGGATTGTTATTGGCCCGTGCATGCCGTGCCTGGGACTTTAGGCTTTGAAAGTTTGCCTGGCTTACCTGCTATCGCCGATTATGATTATGTGGTTTGGAAAGGGGTAGAATTGGATATGCATCCTTATGGGGCCTGTTACCACGATTTGAGAGAGCGATTAAGCACAGGTGTGTTGGAGTTTCTTAAGGTTCACGGTATTCGCTGTGTTATTGTAGGTGGACTCGCCACCGAATATTGTGTTAAAACCACAGCGCTGCAATTACGGCGTGGGGGCTTGGATGTAGTAGTCAATTTAGGCGCTTGCAGAGGTTTAGATCCTGAAGGCATAGAAGCAGCTATACAACAAATGAAAACCGCAGACATTGCCTTTGTGGCTAGGGCGAAAGAATTGTACCAATAAACTTTTTTTATTTAGCGCGCCACTTTCCATCTTCATCTTTAACGTATTTCTGCTTTACAGCGCTCCAAGCGACGCGATGGCTGATTTCTTCTAAAGATTCATCGGGATCTTCTCTTTTATCGCGATCTTTATATTCCTCTTGAGCATGGTTAAAAGCTTCTCGATAAATATCTTGTGCATGTTGTGGCAAATGATTTTTTACAGATTCAGGTAGATCTTCATTTTTTTGATAGGGCATAATAATTTCCTCCTCCCGCTACACAGGTTGTCTTTACAACAGTATCGTCTAGAGTAAAGGTCGTAGCGATTGTAATGGTGCTAAAAAATAATTGAAAGCAATTTTTTATGTAACACCTTAAAGTGTAAATCTTATTGTTTTCACAGGCAAGCTCATTATTAGCAGTATTTTCTTAACTTTCTTACTTATCTTTCAAAAGGTGTTATTTTTCAATGTGCGCATCAATGATATATTAAGATGTACGCAGGTAGAGAAATAAATTTACTCCTAACTTGAGCATAATGATTTATTCAAATAGACTGTAGAAATTTCTCCATTATGAGGGTTATTTTTTATTGTTATTGACAACCTTGTGCGTGAAACCTACACTATGAGATGTTAAGTATTAGATTTTTTAAATTTTATAGGGGGTCACCATGATAAACACACATGACAGCGGAAAAAAAACCGCTGAAACAAATAAAGGCCGTCACACGGAAGAAAGTTCTCATGAAAAAAAGGGCGAGCATAAAGCAGATCAGAAGCAGTCCACCCAAATAGCTAAGGAACGTCAGGGAGAAGATCACAAGCGTGATGCAGGAAGCCGTACGCAATCCGCTGAAACGAAAAGAGAACGTGGTGATAGCGAACAAGATGATGAGGATGATTCTTCTGTAGGCAGTTCTAGAGAAAGTATAGGTTACACGCAAGGTGACGAAAACAAGGATAAACGAGTCCTTGAAGCATCCTCAGAACGACAAGGGAACCAACGGTCTCACGCCAGTGGTCGTTCTTCCCAAGGTAGTGGGCAATCGCAAGGTAGCAGCCATTCAAAAAACAGTGGCGGCTCTCAGAACGGTGGTCGTTCACAAAGCAGTACCCGCGGTTCAAGGGAAGACAAATAACTTGAGCATGAGTAACTGTAAAAATGGTTAGACTCGTTTCTGGCGCCAATTAAGTGAAGAGATTAGTAAGGACACATTATGTCAATCTAACTTAACACAGCGTCAGGACCAGTCGTAACTGCATCTTAGGGTTATGATTTCTTTTCGACAAAAACTTTTCCTCAAGAGGATATCATTGGGGGAAGGTTGAATTTGGTCAATGACCATTATCCAAATTCGGATAATGGGTTTTGTCATACGAGCTACCAGGTAAATTTCTGCGCTTTTTCCAATTCTTCAGGGGTATTAATTTCTAGGGTACGATACGGAGTGTAACAGACGCGTATTTTATAGCCATGCTCAATAGCACGGAGTTGCTCCAATAGTTCGGCTTTTTCCAGCGGCGTTTGTGGCCACTGTGTATATTGCAACAAGAAATCGCGTTGATAGGCATAAATGCCCATGTGGTGTAATACCTTTAATTCGGCATTGGTATCCCGGTGATAAGGAATAGGTGAGCGTGAAAAATAAATAGCATCGTGATTCAGGTCGCAAATTACTTTAACGAGCGACGGATCATCATATTCTGTATCTACCATTAAATCATAAGCCAACGTTGCCATTTTAGGCGGGTTTTTATCACGAAAAGGTGCAATTAAAGTGGCAAGCATTTCTTTGCGGATAAAGGGTTCATCGCCTTGCAAATTTACCACCGTATTAAAAGCGCTGTATTCTTTGGCCACATGCGCAACGCGATCCGATCCGGTTTGACAATTTGTAGGGGTCATCACCACTTCGCCGCCAACTTCTTCCACAATCGCTTTAATCTCCACACTGTCTGTGGCGACTACTAAACGATCTATATCCGAACAGCCCTGAGCGGCTAAATACGTTTTTTGAATTAAGGGTTGGCCTTGTAACAGTGCCAACATTTTATTGGGCAAACGCGTTGAACGGAGTCTAGCGGGAATTACACACAATACACTCATGATGATGAAGTCTCACTGTCAGAAATTAAACGATTGAACAAAGGGGTACAAACCAATAACAGCACGGCAATGGCTACAGAAAACCAGCCTAGTTTAGTGAAAGTATGACCATAAAATTGTGTTAGGGGGAAACTATCGGGAACGATTGTAGGCAATGCGGTAAAATTAGCAATCTTGCCTGCTAAAGCATTGCCTGCCGCTAAGGACATAAACCATACCCCCATCAACATGCTCGTCCAATTGCTAGGGGCGAGCTTAGTCACCATGGATAGACCCGTAGGAGACAACAGTAATTCACCTAAGGTTTGCAATAAGAAGCTTAAAATAAGCCATTCTGAAGCAACCGGTGTAGCAGGGCCTGCCAAAGCCGCGGCCAATGCTAATACTAAAAATCCCGCCCCCATACAAGAAAGACCTAAGGCAAATTTAAGTGGATCAGAAGGGTTCATTTTACTTTTTTCTAACCAGATCCAAAATTTTGCGAGTAGGGGAGACAGCGCAATGATGTAAAATGAGTTCAATCCTTGGAACATGGCTGTGGGGATAGTGAGGCCTAGAACCTGCCGATCTACGGACCTATCTATAAACAAAGTAACGGAAAGAAAAGTTTGAAAGTATAAGGCCCAGAAAATCGCAGAAAATATCAATAAACTGCCTAGCACCATCATTTTGCGTTGTTCTGCTTTGCCTAGTTTGGTTGCGTTCCATACTAAAAATAAAATAAACAGCACTAATAGGATGAGAATGGCATTAGAAATAGTATCGTAAAATTGCAGACAAAAGGAGAAAGCGGCTGCACATAACACGCAAAGTGCTAATAAAAGGAGAGGATTTTTAGAAAAAAAGGAGTTGTTCCAAGCAGGCAATTCGCCTTTTTCTTCTAGAGAAGATCTGCCTCTTAAGAAGGTAAAATAACCCACGATCATTCCCAGGGTTGCCAGTAGAAAAGCGTATTGAAATCCCCATTTCATAGCAATAATACTACAGAAGATGGAGGCAGCTAAACTCCCTATATTGATGCCCATATAGAATAGGGTAAAGCCCGCATTGCGGCGTATATCGTTTTTTTCATACAATCTACCGAGCAGGCTAGAGATAGTTCCTTTTAAAAATCCCGTGCCCAGAATGATCAACGCCAGTGCAAAGTGGAAGGGGAGGATGCTTTTAAACAGGAATAAACAGGCATAGCCTAATATAAATAAGACAAGCCCTAGATTAATGGCGGGCCTAAAGCCCAGATAGCGATCGGCCAAAAAGCCACCAACGACAGGGCTGGCGTAGGTTAATGCCGTAAAGGCTGCAAATAAACCATAAGCCGCGTGATCGGAAAACAGTAATTTGTTGACTAAATAGAGTACTAATAGAGTCTGTATGGTGTAAAAACCAAACCGCTCCCACATTTCAACTAAAAACAGTACTTTTAGCCCTTGGGGCTGCTTAACATTGACAGTATTGGTATTCACTATAGACATAGTCTAATCTCACCTCAAGTAATGATAGGGGGCATTAAAGCATAAATAATGGGCAGGAGCAATGTGCTCACTCATCCAGTTTCTGCAATTTTGCATAGTAGAAGCCATCGCCTGGATAAAGGCCAGGTAGAAATTGATAGCCATAGGTTAGGGCTAAGCCTTGTTGCGCATTAATAGGCAAACAATGGGCATCTGGATTATAGGCTAAGAACTGTTGAACCAATTCTTCATTTTCTTGTGGGCAAATAGAGCAAGTGATGTATATTAAAATACCCCTCGTTTTTAAAGCAAGCCACAATGTTTCTAGAATTTCATACTGTGTTGCTGCAAATTCATCTATGTCCTCTTCTTGCCGTAACAGCTTAATATCGGGATGTCTACGTATCACGCCCGTAGCGGAGCAAGGCACATCGGCAATAATACGATCGTATAATTCGCCTTGCGACCAAGCTTTGGTATCTAAAATATCAGCAGTTATCAATTTGGCGCGGTTTTTGTAGTGCAAACGCTGTAGATTATCTTTTATTTTCAATAGACGATTGGGATCTATTTCTACGGCGGTTACTTTAACCGACGGATCAGCGCTTTCCAATAGATGCAGTAATTTACCACCCGGTGCGCTACAGGCGTCTAAAATATTGAGGTCTGGTTTTAAATCCAACAATGATATTAAAATTTGTGCGCCACTGTCTTGTACCGATACCTTGCCCTCGTTAAACCCAGGTAAGGATTCCACACTCATTGCTTTTTCTAAAATAACAGCGCTCGGAATGGTAGGCACATCGTGGTAAGCAATATTATTTTCTCTCAATAATGCCAGATACGCTTTTTTTTCAATGCGTGCTAGATTGATGCGTAAGGCCATAGGGGGGCGCTCATTATTGGCGGTGCAAATGGCTTGCCAATGCTGCGGGAAAGCGATTTGCCACAGATCAATCATCCATTGTGGGTGCGCGTATAGGGCATTTTCAGGCATGTTTTCTTCTGCGATTAAGGTGGTTTTTGCGCGCAGAAAATTACGCAATACCGCATTGACCAAACCCTTAGCCCAAGTTTTTTGAACGGCATTCACCGTTTCGGCTACACTCACCGCTTCTGGCATATGCATTTCTTGCAATTGATATAAACCTAATAACAGAATAATTTCAATATCACCATCGCCTTTTTTAAGCGGTTTTTGCAGCAGTTGATCTAAGATATACACTAAACGCTCATAATGACGCAATGTGCCGTAGCACAATTCTTGCAATAATCCTTTTTGCGCGCTATTCTTTTTAAGTGCGTGATTTAAGGCGTCATCTAAGGAATAACCTTCGAGTATCACATCGCAAAGAACGTTCGCGGCACGTGCTTGTAAATTAACCGCTTTCATGTGAATGCACGCCCTAGGCTAAACCAGTGGCTATAGCCGTTTAAAGCATCTTGTATAGACATAGGTTTTTTGCCCGCAATTTGAATTTCTGTGATGCACAAATGATAAGCCGCAGTTTGTACCCACAAGCCCTGGCGCGTCACTTGACAAATATGACCAGCATTTCTAGGCTCATTGGTTAATGTATCATCTACGTGGGCACGCAAAATTTTAATGGGCGTATCGTCTAGTAGAGCATAAGCGCCTGGAGTGGCAGCAAAAGCGCGTACCTGCCGATCTAATTGCACCGCACTGTGTAACCAATTTAAATGTAAATCTTCCTTTGTCCATTTAGGGGCATAACAGGCAAGTGCGTCATCTTGCGGCGTTTTTTGTACAATCTGCTTGCGTATATCGTTTAAGGTTGCACTTAATAACTCGATGCTCAAGGGTGTTAAGCGCTGATACAGACTATCCCGTGTTTCATCCGGAGCAAGCGTAATGGCTTGTTGCTTTAAAATAGGGCCTGCGTCTAAAGCCATAACCATTTCCATAATGGTAACGCCGCTCATAGTATCACCTGCTAATATGGGACTTTCTATGGGAGAGGCGCCCCGCCAACGCGGTAACAATGAAGGATGTACATTGATGGGATAGGGCGTTAAGGACAATATGGGTTGTGGCAACAACAAGCCATAAGCGACAACTAACAATACATCGGCCTTTAAGGCGCGTAGTTCGGACTGTATAGCATCATCGCGTAAGCTGATTGGTGTGGAAACAGGAATGTGGTGCGCCAAGGCCGTTTCTTTTACCGGCGTTGCATGCGCATGTCTGCCGCGCCCAGCCGGTTTATCAGCTTGCGTTAATACATGAATGATATTTTCGCCTTGTTGCAATAAGGCTTTCAAAATAGCATTGGAAAAATCATTAGAGCCTGCAAAAAGAATTTTCATTTTTAGCCTCCTTTATATAGGGTTCTTTATTGCAAATAAGACTAAAAATAAGTTCATCTTCTTTTTTAGTTATTTTTATCAAGCTAGATACGACTCTTCCTGAGGAATTGTAAGTAGCATATTCTACCCATACCACATTGGCCGTATTGAAGATGACTAAAAAATTTTTAAATGTATCAATTTCTGCAGAGACAGATATTGTTTTATCAGAAGAATTGAGGTGATCCACTAATGCTTCGAAGTATTTTTCTTTTTCGTGATCAGAAAGTATTATAATGAATAAGTGCTTCTCATTCGCGCCGCTTTCTCTAAGCTTTTTTCGGTTATCTTCTTTTATAGACTCATTATGGGCAATCTCCAAAATTTTTTTTAATGCTTCATTCTCTTCATTCCTTGGAAAATAATGCTCACCAATGGGAAATTGTATTGAACCTGCGGTATTACCGGTTTTGTTCCCATAAATATAAGGGATATTAAGCTGTATAAATAATTTAGATAGCTCATTAACTCTTAGTTCACTAGTGAATATTGCTATTGTGTCGCTTGTGGCATATTTTCTTTCAATTTCAATTAAAAGGCTACAAACTTTTTGAGTATATTTTGTATCTATTTCTTTAGCGGCATTATTATTAACATGCACAACCCAATCCCTTTTTAATTTGGTAAAATGGATTTTTTTTTCAGGATCCTTTTTCCTGTTAAGGTTACTATTAGTGTACTGAGTAACTTCGATTGCAATTGTATGTTTTCTTAAATCGTTGGTTGCTTTAAGATCAATCTGGCTGGAAGCACTGCCGTCATCCACTCTTATAACTTTATAATCAGGCATAACTTTCATTAGAATAGCTTGCGCACGAATTTCTGCTGATAGTTGATAATTTTGATTTCTGAGTTCATCATAATGCTTAACGACTGTATTGCAAAATGAATCAACTTCGCGCTTAAATTTTGTTTCTCTTTTTGAATCTTTTATTTTATCTTTTACAAAAAGAAAACCTCTATATAATTCTACGCCCCGGATGGGCTCTTTATTACGCTTTAAAGATAAACAAATTCCTTTTAAGGGTGATTTTTGCATGAATTTCCAAAAATTATCTCTAGGTAATGGTCTTAATTTGGCCTTGATTTTTTGTAATTGTCGGATAAAAGCCCTATGATGTTTCATGATTTTCCCGTATGGCCAAAGCCGCCTTCCCCCCGTTGCGAGCAGGTAAAATCTGGCACTGACTCAAAATCAACTTGTATCACCGGTAGAAAAACCAATTGTGCTATTCTATCGCCAGGCATAATGTTAAAAACACTATTCCCCCGATTCCAACAAGAAATCATCAAAGGTCCTTGATAATCAGAATCAATGAGGCCGACTAAATTGCCCAAGACGATGCCGTGTTTATGGCCTAAACCCGAGCGCGGCAAAATAGTAGCGGCGATGTTGGGATCGGCTATGTATATAGAAAGCCCCGTAGGAATGAGTTCCGTTTGTCCGGGTGCTAAAGATAAGGGTTCATCAATGATGGCACGCAAATCAATCCCAGCCGATCCGGGTGTGCCATAACTCGGGAGTGGATATTGTGAACCAATTCTTTCATCCAATATTTTTAATTGAATCTTTTGTTTGTTTGCCATAATAATTACTAATCCATTCTATTAAATGATGTGCCAATTCTATTTTAGATTGACGTGGAAATTGAACCATCCCTTCTGCGCTATAGAGTTCGACACTATTCACATCGCTGTCAAAACCTCCTTCCGCTAAGCCGACTTGATTGGCAATGATAGCATCCAATCCTTTGTTCTCCCACTTACGCATGGCGTGCAGTTTAACATCATGCGTCTCGGCTGCAAAGCCTATGGTGAGAGGTTTAGGAGTAAATTGGGCAACGGCGCGTATAATATCGGGGTTTGCGGTTAGAGATAAAGTACTAGAAAATTCGTTTTTACTGCTTTTCTGGGGCGCAGCAGTAGTGGGTCTAAAATCAGCCACAGCAGCAGCTCCTATAAAAATATCACACTGCGGAATTTGTTGCATAACGGTTTCATACATTTGCGTTGCCGTTTCTATAGAGATGAGCTGCACGTTTTTAGGTGGCGCTAAGGCTGTAGGGCCGCTGATTAAAATGACTTTGGCGCCACTTTGTGCCGCAGCGGCAGCGAGAGCATAGCCCATTTTGCCCGAGCTGCGATTGCTGATAAAACGCACGGGATCTAAAGGTTCACGTGTAGGGCCAGCGGTAATGACAATCGTTTTACGGTGTAGAGGCGTTACAGAATTTTTGTTTTCTATGTGTGTTACAATCGCTTCTGGTTCCAACATCCGTCCTAAACCATATTCACCACACGCTTGCGTGCCTTCATCCGGCCCCCATACGGCGTAGCCAAATTGTTGTAATTTAGCGACATTGGCTTGAGTAATGGGGTTATGCCACATGCGATGGTTCATAGCGGGGACGATAGCGATCGGTGCAGTGGTGGCTAAACAGATCGCAGTGAGTAAATCGTTAGCCATACCTTGTGCCAATCTAGCGATGACATCGGCACTGGCGGGAGCAATAATAATTTTTTCGGCAAAACGCGCGAGGCTAATGTGATCCATAGCCGCTTCGCTTTCGGCATCTAAGAGGTCACACCCCACCGGATAGCCAGAAACCGCTTGGAACGTCAGTGGCGTTACAAAACTTTGCGCGGCCTGTGTCATAACTACGCGCACAGTGTGCGCATTTTCGCGTAAGCGCCGTACTAAATCTACGCTTTTATAGGCGGCAATACCGCCGCTAACCCCTAATAGAATAGATTGACCCATCGTGAGTAACCCCTTAAACTATATCTTTTCACCATTATATACCCATTGCACTTGAAAATGCGAAAGAGAACGTAAGGGCAGCCCCTGTGACGGTCCTTACAACAGATCTATTGTAAGGATAATCTTAATATGTTAAACGCGCCAGGCATTGATTTAAAACGCATTTCCTTGCTATATGCCGGACAATTTATTTTTGAAGAATTGTCCTTGCAATTGCCTGCGGCAAAATGCAGTTGTTTATTGGGGCCTAGCGGCGTGGGCAAATCCAGCCTATTGCAATTGATTGCAGGGATTTTACCCTTAGCAGCTGGCGAGGGTGAAATAACTGCCACAGATGGAGCGCCTTTATTAGGGCGTGTAGCCTATATGGCACAAACCGATTTATTAATGCCGTGGGCATCTGTATTAGACAATGTAATATTAGGCGAAAAATTAAGGCATTGCCGTTGGCGTGTTTCTAAAGACAACAAAGAACGTGCGCGTTATCATTTGCAACAAGTTGGTCTTTTGGATCGCGCTAACGATAAACCCGATAGTTTGTCGCAGGGGATGCGTCAGCGCGTTGCTTTGGCGCGTACTTTATTTGAAGATAAGCCTATTGTTTTAATGGACGAACCTTTCAGCGCTTTAGATGTAGTGCGCAAATTAGAGTTGCAAGCGTTAACGGTAGAGGTTTTGCAAGGGCGCACCGTGTTTTGGGTAACGCATGATCCCTTAGAGGCTTTGCGTGTAGGTCAAGCCATTTTTGTATTAACGGGGCAACCGGCGCGCATCCACTACCAAGTTGAGCCTAAAGAAAGTGTGCCGCGTGATGTGCGGCAAAGTAACATTATTGCTTTAGAGGCTGAACTCATTGCGGCCCTTTGTCAGCGTACAGCAGGAGATCTTGCTTAATGTTAAAACGCAGTTTGATTTCTGTAGTGAGTTTAATAGTACTGTGGCAGGGCCTGATATGGCTGTATCACTTTCCACCGTATATTTTACCCAGTCCGTGGCAAGTGGGGTTGGTATGGAGGCATGGTTGGCCTATCTTACTGCAGCAAAGTATACCCACCTTATGGGAAACAATGGCTTCTTTTATTTTGGCGGCAGTTGTGGGCAGTGTAACCGCTTTGATCTTAGCCTACTTTACTTGGGCACGATCGTGGCTATTTCCCTGGGTGTTGGTGAGTCAAGCCTTGCCGACCTTTGCCTTAGCACCATTGTTGGTGGTATGGCTGGGTTATGGCATGAGTTCTAAAATTGTCACGGCATTGATCATGATGTTTTTTCCTATTACCTCCGCATTTTACGATGGTTTAAGGCGTACTAAACCCGAATGGCTAGATTTAGCAAAGACAATGAATGCAAAAAAAACAGCCGTGTTGTGGTTTATTTGTTTTCCTGCAGCCTTACCCAATCTGGCGTCTGGATTGCGGGTTGCTGCTGTGTTAGCGCCTATGGGTGCGGTAGTGGGGGAATGGGTAGGTTCCAGTCATGGCTTAGGGTATTTGATGTTAAATGCCAATGCGCGCATGCAAATCGATTGGATGTTTGCGGCAGTGATGGCCATTACAGTGTGGACTTTGTTATTATATGCTTTAGTGGATCGCATCTTAAAAAAATTAGTTACTTGGCATTAGGGGAAAAATGAAAAAAATATACATCAGCGTAAGTCCTCATCATGAAACGAATGTAAGACAAGCAAACCCTTCTTCCAAGGCCGTCATTGCGAGCGCCAGCGAAGCAATCCAGGGGAAGAAGTCTCTTTTTTCTAGGCTATTGCCGTTTTTATTAACACTACAGGGAGGTAAGAGTTCTTGTTATTGCGCGATACTTTCCTGGATTGCTTCGCTGGCGCTCGCAATGACGGCGATTCATAAAAAGCGAGTATTTACAAAGATAATTATAATGTTGTATTTCGTTTTACTCCCTCATTATAGCCTAAATGCCTCCGCAGTTGTTGCTAAACCCCCAGCAAAACCGCGCCATTTAACGGTTATTTTAGATTGGTTTATGAACCCGGATCACGCGCCACTCTTTGTCGCAAAGTGGCAAGGTTTTTTTGCCGCACAAGATTTGGATGTAGAGTGGGTTAATCCAGCGGATCCTGCTGACCCACCTAAATGGGTAGCCGCAGGTAAGGCGGATATCGCTATTACGTATGAACCTAAATTTTTAATTGCGCAAAAGCAAGGATTGCCTTTAGTGTGGCTTGCTACACTAGTGGCTACACCGCTCGACAGCATGATTACATTGGAAGACAGTGGTATTCGCAGCATCCAAGATTTTAAAGGTAAGAGAATAGGCTATTCTTCAGGCGAGGTAGACGGCGTGATGTTGACAAGGGTGTTAAAACAAGCCGGATTAAGTGCTAAGGACGTTACGCTCATTAATATACACTACAATTTAACACAGCCTTTATTAGCACATCAAGTGGATGTGGTCACTGGCGCTATGCGTAATTTTGAACCCACTGAAATTATTTTAGCGGGACAAAAACCAAAATTATTTTACGTAGAAGATTACGGGGTTCCTAATTACGAAGAACTTATTTTAGTTACCCAGCGAAAAGAAGCCAACGATCCCGCTCTTGGTAAATTTACTAAGGCTTTACAACAGGGTACAGCGTATTTGATAAATCATCCTGAAGAATCTTGGCAAGCTTTTGCCAAGGCCTATCCAGAGTTAAATAATGAATTAAATCGCCGGGCTTGGTTTGAAACTTTACCCCGATTTGCCCGTCGACCTACGGCCTATGACGCCAAAGCCTATGAACAGATGCGGCTATTTTTACAGCAGCAAGGGTTGTTGTAATCTACCAATATAAGGTAAGATAAGCTCTTTTTAAGAGCCCAGCGAAATTGCCTATGTACAGATCATTACCATTTTTCATCGGGTTGCGCTATCTCCGTGCCAAAAGGCGCAACCATTTTATCTCTTTCATCTCTATTAGCTCGACCATAGGCATCGCTTTAGGCATTACTGTACTTATTACGGTGTTATCGGTGTTAAATGGCTTTAATGATCAAATCAAAAACCGCGTCCTTTCCATGGCAATGCAATTGAGTATGAGCACCGAGAGCAGCTTCTTACCCGATTGGCAACAAGCGGCTAGCACTGCCGATACCAATCCAAATATAGTTGCCAGCGCCCCTTATGTCAGCGGCCAAAGTATGTTGACCGTCAATGGGCAGGTGTCGGGCGCACTGGTTTTTGGAGTGTTACCGGCCTTAGAAGCTAAGATATCGGAGCTTAGCGATAAAATGGTAGTAGGGCATCTAAGCGATTTAAAACCACATCGTTTTGGTATCATTTTAGGTTCGGAATTAGCGACTAGTCTGGGGGTAATGCCCGGAGACAAAGTATTGCTTATTTCACCGGTAGTCTCAATGACGCCTTTTGGCATTGTTCCTCGTTCCAAACGTTTTACCGTCGTCGGTATTTTTGATGCGGGAAGCGGTTTTGGTTTTAACGAAAAATTTGCTTATATTCACTTAGATGATGCCAAAGTATTTTACAATACGGGCGATGCGGTGAGTGGTTTGCGCTTTAAATTAAAAGATGCTTATCAAGCACCGTGGGTGGGAAATCAATTGCTCAATGCCTTTCCTGAAAATTATGTTTTTGCCGATTGGACTACAACTTATGGTTCATTCTTTGAGGGCTTGGCGCTGCAAAAAACGATGATGGCAGTAATTTTATTTTTAATCATTACCGTTGCTATTTTTAATTTGGTCTCTAGCTTGGTGATGACGGTGACTGACAAAGCCAGCGATATCGCTATCTTACGTACCTTAGGGGCAACGCCACGGCAGATCATGGCTATCTTTATGGTACAAGGCAGTATGATTGGTTTGGGCGGTACGCTTATAGGCTTGCTGGGCGGTATTTTTCTCTCTTTGCATGTAACGCAGTTATATTTATTTGTAAAACATGTGTTTCATTTGCAATTGCTGACGTCCGGAGTGTTTTACGTAGATTATTTACCGTCGCAAATTATGGCAAGCGACGTGCTGTGGATTTGTGTCATTGCTGTTATCATGAGTTTCTTAGCAAATTTATATCCGGCATGGCGCGCGTCTAGAACCCATCCGGTGGAGGCTTTGCGTTATGAATAACCACTACTCTCCCATTAGCAAGTATCACAAAGTACCCGTTAGGGCACAGACTTGGGCGGTGTTTGATTTGAAAAAACGGAGTTTATATGGGCATAAATGAGCATTTTTCAGGGAAAAATGACGGGCAAGATGCGCCCAATATGGGCTTTGTGCTAGAGGCGCGTGGTTTAGGTAAAACTTATCAAGACGGACAAATTAAAGTAGAAGTTTTGCAAGGGGTGGATCTAACGCTGGCTGCCGGTGAATTGGTGGCGGTCATAGGTACTTCCGGCGTTGGCAAAAGCACCTTATTGCATTTACTAGGCGGATTGGATAGATACACTGCCGGAGAAGTGCGTATACTCAATCAAGAATGGAGGCTACAATCTGAAAGACAGCGTTGCCAATTGCGTAATGAAAAAGTGGGGTTTGTGTATCAGTTACACCATTTGTTGCCAGAATTTAATGTATTGGAAAATGTGTGTATGCCTTTATTCATTGCCGGAGAAGATCCAACCTTAGCTCAAGAAAAAGCGGCAGACATACTAGAAAAAGTCGGATTGGCGCATAGGTTGCGTCATCGTATAGGTGAGTTATCTGGGGGTGAGCGGCAACGTACGGCCATTGCGCGCGCTTTGGTAAAAAAACCGGCTTGTGTTCTCGCCGATGAGCCCACAGGGAATTTAGATCAACACACTGCCGAAAAAGTGTATGATCTTTTTTTGGAATTAAATCGTGCCTATAAAACCAGTTTAATCATGGTAACACACGATATGCGCTTGGCAGAACGTTTAGAAAAGGTGTATCAAATCGTAGATAAGAAATTGGAAAGACAGAGGTGAACGATGTTATACAATAATATCTTGGAAACCATAGGCCGTACGCCCAGCGTACGCTTGAATCGTATTGGCGCTGATTTAAAGTGTCAGCTATACGGCAAATGTGAATTTTTTAATCCAGGCGGCTCGGTCAAAGATCGCATTGGTTATTACATGGTGGAAGAAGCGGAAAAGGCGGGGCGCATTAAACCTGGTGACACCTTAATTGAGCCCACTTCGGGCAATACCGGCATAGGCATCGCTTTAGCGGCAGCAGTTAAAGGCTACAATACTATTATCACCATGCCTGAAAAGATGAGCCATGAAAAACAAGTCACTTTAGAGGCTTTAGGGGCGAAAATTTATAGAACACCCACAGAAGCTGCTTGGGATGCGCCGGACAGTCATATTTCTTTGGCCAGGCGCTTGCAAAAAGAAATCCCAAATGCGCATATTCTCGATCAATACGCTAATCCGGCTAATCCTAATGCGCACGAGCAGTTTACCGCGCAGGAAATCATCGATGATTTTGGGGATAATCTGGATATGGTGGTGATGAGTGTAGGCACGGGCGGCACGATAACCGGTGTGGCACGACGTTTAAAAAAGCAGTATCCGCAGATCAAAATTATAGGCGTCGACCCTTATGGCTCTATTTTAGGGGGCGGGACGGAAGTAAAATCCTATTTAGTAGAAGGCATAGGCTATGACTTTTTTCCCGAGGTATTGGATAACGATTTAATCGATGAATATGTTAAGATTAACGATAAGGATTCTTTCTTGACGGCGCGGCGCTTGATCCGCGAGGAAGGTATTTTAGCGGGGGGGTCTTCTGGAGGAGCTCTGTGGGCAGCGTTACAAGTAGCCCCACGGTTGCCTACAGATACACGTTGTTTAGTACTATTCCCCGACGGCATCCGTAATTATATGACTAAATTTGTAGATGATGCGTGGATGCGTCAGCAAAATTTTATTGAGTAGGGTAATATATATTATCGTAAGGGCCGCCCTTTTTGGGCAGGCGCGGAGGTCTGTCCCTACGAACCGCCCTTGAATTGACAGAGTAAGAGATATGTTAAAAGAAAGTGATGCACTCATACGGCCGATGACTCCTGAAGACATACCTGCCGTGATGCGTATAGAAAATAGCACTAACCCTACGCCGTGGTCGGAAAAGATCATGCGGGATTGTATCAATGTAGGTTTTAAATGTTGGAGCTTACTCATCAACGGAGAAGTGATGGGGTATGCTATTTATGTTTTGTCCTTGCACCAATGTCATTTATTAAATTTTCGTTTAGATAAAGCCTTGCATCGGCAAGGCTACGGCAGTTTCTTTTTACAACATTGCTTAGACGAAACCTTAAAAGAAGGCGTGGCATGGATGGTGTTAGAAGTGCGCCCTACCAATGAAGCGGGACAGGCGTTATACAAAAAATTTGGTTTTACGCAAATCAGCATCAAAGATAAATATTATGATGATGGGGGTGGTGTATTTGAAGATGCTCTGGTATATGGTCTTTGGATCAAGAAAAAATGACATTATTAGACAACGTTAAAAAACGCAAGACCTTTGCTATCATTTCTCACCCGGATGCCGGTAAAACCACTTTAACCGAGAAGTTATTATTGTTTGGAGGCGCGATTCAATTAGCCGGTACCGTTAAAGGCCGCAAATCGGCGCGTCATGCTACTTCCGATTGGATGAAGTTGGAGCAAGAGCGCGGTATTTCGGTCACTTCTTCAGTAATGCAGTTTCCTTATAAAGAAGCGATTATTAATCTATTAGACACGCCTGGCCATGAAGATTTTTCTGAAGACACTTATCGTACCCTAACTGCAGTTGATTCAGCCTTGATGGTCATTGATGGTGCCAAGGGTGTGGAAGAGCGCACGGTGAAGCTATTAGACATTTGTAGATTGCGGAAAACTCCTATTTTTACCTTTATCAATAAGCTCGATCGAGAATGCTTAGAGCCTATTGCTTTGCTCGATGAAATTGAACAGACTTTGCAGATTGAATGTGCGCCGGTGACTTGGCCTATAGGCATGGGTCGTGCTTTCCGCGGTATTTATCATTTATTAGAAGACAAAATTTATTTATACCAAAGTACCAAAGGCGATCGCATTCAAGAGATGGCCATAGTCGAGGGTTTAGACAACATCTTATTAGACGAAGTCATAGGGGTGCAGGATGCGGCGCGTTTTAGGGACGAAATGGATTTAGTGCAAGGAGCAAGCCATGCGTTTGACAAGGAGGCATATTTAGAGGGAAAACAAACGCCGGTGTTTTTCGGTTCCGGGATCAATAATTTTGGTATACAGCAATTATTAGATGCCTTCGTGGAGTGGGCACCGCCGCCGCAATGGCGCGAAACAACGACGCGTTTGGTTGCTGCCGACGAGGAGAATTTCTCGGGTTTTGTATTTAAGATCCAGGCCAATATGGATCCCCAGCACCGCGATCGCATTGCCTTTTTGCGCATTTGTTCGGGACAATACGAAAATGGTATGAAAGTGTATCAAGCGCGCACCCAAAAAATGTTGCCCTTGCGCAATGCCTTAACCTTTATGGCAGGCGAGCGCAGCCAAGCCGATAACGCTTATGCAGGCGATATCATCGGCATTTATAACCATGGCACTATTCAAATAGGCGATACCTTTACCAGCGGGGAGGTCTTGCAGTTTACGGGCATTCCTTATTTTGCGCCGGAATTGTTTAAGCGTGTGCGTTTACGAGATCCTCTGAAAATGAAAGCTTTGCAAAAGGGTTTGTTGCAGTTATCGGAAGAAGGCGCAACGCAAGTGTTTAGGCCCTTGCATACCAACGATTTAATCTTGGGTGCAGTGGGGGTGTTACAATTTGATGTGGTGGCGTATAGGTTACAACATGAATATAATGTGGATTGCAGTTATGAGGCTGTCACTGTGTATACGGCACGTTGGGTGCATTGTGCCGATGACAAGATCTTACAGCAATTTAAAGAAAAAGCGCATATGAATTTGGCCCTAGATGGCGCTGATAATTTAACCTATTTAGCGCCTTCCTCGGTGAATCTATCCTTAACCGTAGAGCGCTGGCCACAGATTCAATTTGCGGCGACGAGAGAGCATCTATAGGCGCAGATCTCTCTTAGGGCAGGCCCGTGCCTGCCCTAGATGGGCAGCCACGGGGGGCCGCCCCTACGATAGATTCTACGGCAGAGCGGTTTGATAAGCTTTGAGCATTTCCATTGGGATCGGAAAAACAATCATGGTACTGTTGGTTTGGCCTATATCTGATAGCGTTTGCAAATACCGCAATTGTATCGCCTGAGGCTGTGCCGCTAACACTTCCGCCGCTTGGGTTAATTGCGCCGAGGCTTGAAATTCGCCTTCGGCGTGAATGATCTTAGCGCGACGTTCGCGCTCGGCTTCGGCTTGTTTGGCAATGGCGCGAATCATGCTTTCGTCTAAATCGACGTGTTTGATTTCTACATTGGCTACTTTAATGCCCCAAGCATTGGCTTGTCCATCCAATATTTTTTGCACATCGGCATTCAATTTTTCGCGTTCTGACAACATTTCGTCTAATTCGTGCTGTCCTAAAACGGAGCGCAAAGTGGTTTGTGCTAACTGACTGATGGCTTCATAATAATTTTCAACTTGGATGATGGCTCTATCGGGCTCAACGACGCGAAAATAAACCACCGCATTCACCTTTACCGACACATTATCGCGAGAGATGACGTCTTGGCTAGGCACGTCCATGACCACAGTACGTAGGCCTATTTTCACCATGCGTTGTATACCGGGGATGAGGATAATGAGCCCAGGGCCTTTGACTTTCCAGAAACGACCCAACATAAAGATAACGCCGCGTTCATATTCCATCAATACATGGAACATGGAAAATAGGAGTACAGCCACAACTGCAATGGTAATCCCGTAATACATAATATATTCTCCTCATTAAAAATGATAGGGTATGTAGCCATTTTGCAGCCGATAAACCAAATGGCTACAAGCCTAGTATGAGTATACACTTATTGTTCTCTTCTCGCATCTTTATCGGCTATAATAGGCTTAATTAATTTATTCGGGGATCCCATGAAAAAAGCCGTTGTATTACTATCCGGTGGATTAGATTCCACCACCTGTTTGGCCTTAGCGAAAAAACAAGGTTTTGTTTGTTATGCCTTGAGTTTTTCGTATGGGCAAAAACACAGTGCTGAATTACGCGCCGCACAAAATATTGCGCATCATTTTGGCGTGATGAGACATGAGATTTTTAATTTAGATATAGGACACTTAGGGGGGTCGGCATTAACGGATCCACAAATAGCGATTCCCGAAGAGATTGAAGAGAATATTATTCCGGTTACTTATGTGCCAGCCAGAAATACTATTTTTCTATCTATAGCATTAGGCTGGGCAGAAATACTGGAAGCGTATAATATCTTTATAGGCATCAGTGCTGTAGATTATTCCAATTATCCCGATTGTAGGCCTGATTATTTAGACGCTTTTCAAACGATGGCCACTTTGGCCACTAAAACCGGGGTGGAAGCAAAACCTGTACACATTGAAGCGCCGCTGATGCATTTGAGTAAAGCCGAAACTTTAAATTTAGGCTTGTCATTAGGCGTGGATTATAGCTTAACGGTTTCTTGCTATAAAGCCAATGATGAAGGTTTGGCTTGTGGCCATTGTGCGAGTTGTAATATAAGAAAGCGCGGTTTTGTGGAAGCGGCGGTGGCGGATCCCACGCGATATATTACCTAACTTACAACACAAACACAATTTCTTTGCGTGCTGTTAAATCACGGTAGAGTGCATCGAGTTGTTCCTGGCTTTCTGCCATAAAGCTAACGGAAAAAGAAACATACTTGCCTTGACTACTGTTTTTCACGGTGATATTGGTTTCCGATACCTCTGGGACATGGTGCTTTACCATAGCCAATAATTCTTTGAGCGTCAGTAAAGTCGCTATGGCTGTAACTTTCAGCACATAGCGACTCGGGAAAGTAATCCGTGCTTTATTATCTTTATCGTCCATCAAATTTCTTTCTTCGACCACCAACCGTGCACAGTGCCGCTGATACTATCGCTCATACGGGTCCACCATCCTCCTACAGGATCGTCCTTTAATGCCACCAAGGGATACTCATCCAGCGGTTTGTTATTAAGCAAGACGGTAACTTTACCTAGCACTTGCCCTTTTTGGATAGGCGCATTCACTTTGCTGGGTAACATCGTTTGCGTGCTGAGTTTATCTATGCGGCCAGCAGGAATGGTTAAATAGATATTTGAGCTCAGACCCACGTTAACTATTTTATCAGTGCCTTTCCACACGCGCACTTGCCCTAGCACCTGGTTGGCGCTATACAGTTTTTTAGTTTCATAGAAACGCGCCGCGTAAGTTAATAAAGCTTGACTGTCTTCAGCGCGGGCGTTATCGGAAGGAGCGCCAAACACGGCAGCGATAAAGCGGGTGTTGCCTTGTTTAGCGGAGCTCACTAAACAGTAGCCTGCCTCATCAGTATGGCCCGTTTTTAAACCATCGGTGTTGGGATAACGCCACAACAAGCGATTGCGATTTTGCTGAGTGATGCCCGCGTAAGTAAATTCTTTTTGTGAGAAGCCTTTGTAATACTCCGGAAATTGCATAATGATGGCACGCGCTAAAATAGCCATATCGCCTGCGGATGAATAATGTTCCGGATGAGGTAAGCCATTACAATCCGTAAAGTGTGTGTTTTTCATGCCTAAACGTGCGGCTTCTTGATTCATAAGATCAGTGAAAGCGTCTTCACTCCCGCCGATAAATTCCGCCATGGCCACGCAAGCATCATTGCCGGAATCCACTATGATGCCTTGTAACAATTCGCGTACGGTGACTTCATCATTGGGTTTAATAAACATACGTGAGCCACCCGTTTGCCAGGCTTTCTTACTGACGGGTACTTTATCGTCTAAATGGATTTGGCCGTGGGCCAAAGCATTAAAAGTAAGATATAAAGTCATTAACTTCGTTAGGCTTGCCGGGGGCAGCTGTACATCCGCATTATTCGCACCGAGTACTTTGCCGCTGCTAGCGTCCATTAGAATATAGGATTTCGCATCAATGGTGGGAGCGGGTGGAATGATCAAGGGGGTCTGGGGGCGGCCATTATTAGGACCTACGGGCAGATTTACGGCATCATTCTCGGCCGCAAAACCAGGAGTGATAACGACCGGTAGTAACAATGCAACAGCAAAGGTAATAGAATTCAGTTTAAAATATGAGCGAATTGTCATCATTTATCCTTGGGGTTGAATTAAAGTTTACGGGGTAAAATAATGTGCTCAATCTAACATACTCTAGAAATAGAGTAAAATGGGTTGGCTCTAATGACGACTTAATTGGAAAGGCGGTTTTATAGTATTCTTTTTAAACAACCTGTTAGAAATTTAGGAAAATATGACAAACAATAGGTATAAATGCTTGTAGCTTATCCTAAGATATGCTAATTTTATGCTTTGGATTTGCCAGGGTGCTGCGCGCATATTATGCAGCGGCGCGTTGGTATAGAATTCAAAGAATTCTCCCAAAGGAAATAATCTTGTGGGCTTTGGCCTGTTCGGTTTTTTTTCTTGGTAGGAAAATATAATGCTGTACCTAAGGGTTACCCCCCGGAATCTAGATCCTTGAAAATGTGTATGAAATATACTCATATTTTCGAAAAAGGGTGTAATACATTAGGTACAGTGCTTTAGTCAACATCGATGGAGATTTAAATAATGAAAAAACTAGGCTTAGGTGTGTTAGCCTTGGTAGTAACTCTTGGGTTAGCCGCTTGTGGCGGTAGTGGCAGCAGTGGTTCTGATACGCCAGCTAACAGCGATACGTCCGCAACGCAAGCTGATCAATCCACAGGCGCTTCTAACAGCGATACAACTGCAACTGAAGCTGCACCTGCTGCTCCAGCTCCTGAGGCCGCTGCTCCAGCACCTGCTGCTCCAGCTGATCAAGGCACAACCGATAACAGTAACGTTGATACCAACAGCACTGACGGTAGTGATAACAGCAACAGCGACAATTCTGCTGAATAGTACTGTTACTTCTGAACGCCCTAGTTTTCGGAATGTGAACCAGGGCGTTTTTTTATTATGCAGCTTTTTACTTTACACCCGCACAACCCACAAGATCGCTTATTGAAACAAGCTGTAGCGATGATTCACGGGGGCGCCGTTATTGCCTTACCCACCGATGCAAGCTATGTCTTAGCGTGCCATTTAGGCGATAAAACGGCCTTAGATCGGATACGCAGTATACGGCGTTTAGATCCAAATCATTTAATGACTCTGTTGTGCAAGGACTTATCTTCCGTGGGCAGCTATGCCAAAATTGAAAACAGCACATTTCGTTTATTAAAAAGTTTAACGCCGGGACCTTTTACCTTTATTTTAACTGCTAGCCGCGAAGTACCCAAGCGCTTACTACATCCTAAACGTAAAACGATAGGCTTGCGTATTCCCGATTCTGCTATTTGCCACCATTTATTATCTTTGTTGACAGAACCTTTATTGGTAACGACTTTAACTTTGTCTGGAGAAGATTTGCCGTTGACGGAAGCAGAAGAGATCTATGAAAAACTACAGCATCATGTAGATTTGGTGATAGACGGTGGATCGGGATCATTGACGGGAACGACGGTGATCGATGCTACACAAGTAACGCCAATCTTAGTACGTCAAGGATTGGGCGACGCGGGGTTTCAATAGCACTGCGCCATCAACATTTCCGTCGTTAAATTCTTTTTATCGTCTCTTTCAATATAATTATGTACGATACCTTCTTTTAAGGCTAAAATGCGATCGCCATAGGCTAGAGCGTGGCTTACATTATGTGTGGTTAATAGAGCGGTAATATGGCGTTCATGAATAATGCGCGCCGTTAATGCCATTAAATGTTCAGCAGTTTTAGGATCTAAGGCGCTGGTGTGTTCATCTAATAGTAAAATCTCCGGAGGATACAATACCGCTAGAGCCAAAGCTAAGGCCTGCTGCTCGCCCCCGGACAAGCGCGCCACTAACACGTCGAGCTTAGTGGCTAAGTTAGCATTAAAGGATCGCAAATAGTCGCCCAAAGAGTCTATTTTATCTGCCTTATTTCTTTTCTGTATTAATTGGTAGTTTTCAAAAATGGTTAAGTTGAAAAATAGATTGTCTGCAGCATTTTGAGTTAAGGTATGTATGCAATGCGCGCGTGCTCTTGCCGACAAGGCTAAAATATTTTTATTTTTTAAAATAATCTTACCCGCATTAGTTCTATAACGGCCGTCTAATAACTTTAATAATGAACTTTTGCCGGAGCCGTTGGCGCCCAATACGACTACACAATCACCTTTTTGCACTGTGTAGTGGATGTTCTGAAGTATGGGTCGTTCTAATGAGGGATGTTTTAAAGTGATATTTTCAAATTGCAATAATGGGGTCATGTTAAACTCGCTTTTTGCGTGGCTGTACGTAAAAACAATGCCAATAAAACGCCTAATAGCAATTTTAAATAAATAGGATTAATATTAAAGCGTAATAAACCATTTAAGATAAAGAAATACAAGGTAATGCCGATGAAAGCGGCTAGTAATTCGCTGCTCGCACGTAGATAATGTTTTTTAATAAAAGGTAAAATAAGGTGTTGTCCTAGAACGATCGCGCCTATGCCGATTAAAGTCATACCCACCCCCATGCCTATATCGGCATAACCGATAATTTGCGCGGTGATGGCGCCAGAAGCAGCCGCCAATAAATTATTTAAACTAAAACCGATGAAGCGCAGCGTGGTTACATTATAACCTAACCTTGATAATAACATCGGGTTATCGCCAAAAGCGCGTAAGCACAAGCCTAAGCGGCTTTGCAATAAAGTATAAAAAGCAACGACCAATAAGCCTACTACTAAGGCCACGCTGAACCACCCTAGAATCATGCTGTGTGCAAAAGCGCCACTGAATAAAGTGGGGGTGGTTAATAAATTAATATTGGGTCTGCCCATAACCGCCATATTAACACTGTATAAAATAAATGAGGTTAAAATACCCGCTAATAGAGGATCCACCTTGCCGCCATTTTGTAAAAAGGCAGTAAAAGCACCTGCTATGGCGCCGCAACTTAAGGCTACTAAAAAAGCAAGTATGGGCGATATCCCCATTGTGACCAATTGGGCAAACACCCCCGCGCCTAATACGAAGCTCCCATCAATGGTCATATCGGTAGCGCGCAATAAGGTGTAACTTAAATTAATGCCTAAGGCTAGGGGAATTAAAGTTAAAGACTGTGTAAGCGTTGCCAGCAATAAAGCGATCATTTAAGATCTCCCACGGGCTGTGTGGTCAAATCGACAATGGCATAGCGATTCTTCGCCGCTTGTTTTTCAATAGCAGTGATATCTTGTCCCTGTGCGTTTAAGGCTTTTGTATTGATGAACACGGATAGATTCGTCATCTTTACCATGGGGATCGTTGCCGCGGGCGTTCCTTGTAAGATTTGTAGTGCCACTTTAGCCCCTTCTACACCAATTTGATATTCTTTAACGCCCAAGGCAAATCCCGAACCATTTTGCACTGAACCGTCATCGGCGCTGATCAACGGAATGTGTTTTTGGTTTGCCACTTGTGACAGAGTGGCGATGCCGCTTACAACCAATACATCTTTTAACACCAAGATTCCTTGCGTTTGGGGTGATAAAGATTGCGCTATGCTGTAAAGATCGGGTAAAGCAGTAACCATACGGGTATCGATCTGTATGCCCAATGCTTTCCCTGCAGCAACTGCTTCATTGACTTCGGGTATCATTTTATCATTGTTGCTGTAGACCAGGGTCAATTGCGTTTTAGTAGGATAAATAGCGTGTATAAACTGGATGATTTGAGTAGGGGTAATTTCATCGTCTACCAAAGCCAATTGGCTGTGTGCTCGTATGCTATCGGGCAATAAAGCGGCAAGCCCTACGATGGGACGATCTTTAATCATTGCCGCTGTCATTTCCGTGGGTTGTGTGGCAATGGGTGCGTAGAGATCAATGCCTTTATTTTGCAATTGTAAGATCATAGAGCGTTGCAAATTCACATCGCCTTGAGTGCGCATCACTTGAAATTCTACAGATTGTTTGAGGCTGGCCGCTAAAGTTTCTTTAAAGCCGCGGGTAATTTCATCCATCGCGGGATGCTCTATAGGAATAATGATACCTACTTGAATAGGTTTTTGCGTAGAGTTAGCAGAGGTATGCTTATTGTCACAACCTGCAATCAATAATAGGCCGATAAAACAAATGGCGACAGGCCCTAAATAAGTGAGTATGCGTTTCATGGTTAGTTTCCTTTAATAAAGTAATGTAACGTCTTCGTAGGGGCAGGCCCCCGTGCCTACCCTAATCAGGGCAACCACAGGGGATTGCCCTACGATTTATTTATAAATAACAGCTTTTTCAATGCTTGCCGTTCCTGTTCCGTTAATCGTTTCAACTCATTAGAGCCACGGGTGATCTTAGCGATGCTGACATTAAACCGCTGTGCTATTTCCCGCTGCGTCAGTTCTTCTGCCAATAGGGCTTTGACAATACACAGACGCGTGGCGATACTTTGACGCTCCTCGTGGGTCAAAAACACATCTAAAAACTGCGTCAAACGGCTTATATCCCGCTCTTTGGCACAAAATTCTACAAATTTCAACCAGTTATCGTCTGCCATAGGACCTCTCAGCTGTAATTTTGTAATGCTACATCAGTGCAAATGGCTTGTCAAGCTCTATTATAGAAATAGTGGTTTTTTTGTAGGGGCAACCCCCTGTGGTTGCCCATCTAGGGCAGACACGGGAGGCCTGCCCCTACAAATACAAGGGTGGCATTAGCTTAACCAAAAGGCATTGATCTTTGCGAGCCAGGGAGCGCAGCGGACTTATTTTTCAAGAATCCGGTTGCCACTTTTGCAATAACCGCTTTCACCAATACTAATCCAAAACACACTATGCCGAGATAAGCGCAGCTTTGCCAAACAGTATTCGCCCCGAAAGATTGATACACATAAGTCCCTAAGCTTGCCCCTACGATTAAACTCAGCGTCAGGGTGCCCTGAAAAAGTCTAGGGCATAAACTGTGTAGACTGCTGATGAAAAATATTTCACCTAAGCTTACAATCATGGCGCTTAAAATAATGAGCGAAAATACATGGGCCAGACTAATCACATAACACCCCAAACCCAGTAATAATGCACCTAAGCCGGCACGTAATAATGCACTGCCGCGGTTAAAGGTATTCAGGATGGGCTTTTGTAGCCAACTGATTAAAAATACATTCACCGCCATAAAAGTTGCCATGGATGTTAAGCCTACATGAGGAAACTTTAAACATAAGTAAATACTATAGGTGGCGGTAAATTGACTTAATAGTAGGCCGCCTAAAAATAATAATAATAAAGAAAAAATAGGAGGATTTAGGTTAAGGGTTGTAGGCTTTGGTTTGTTTTCTTGTGTATCTCTAGGTAGAAAAAATAAAGGCAGGGCATTCAAAAGAAGGGCAGCCATAAATAAAGCTTTAAAATTGCTAACAGCAAAAAGGGCGATGATGGACATAGCCAAGCCTAGACCTATATTAGATGCCATATAAGACTGTTGCACTATTTTTGCTTGCGTAGGAGAGCCATTTTCGTGCTGCTGTAATAGCAAATCAGTATGACTGTTTTTAAATAAATATCCGGCAAAGCCCAGTAGTACTAGATTAAAACACAGAGGCGGAAAAGTGCCTATATATAAAAAACAGGCTAGAGCGATACAGTTTGCAAAGAGGGAAAATAAAATAATTTTTCTGGGAGAATATTGCCGTTTTAAATAAGGAGTTAAAAGTATGGCGATGAAAATGCCTACCCCGTATAGAGACATCAGTAAACCCGCTTGTAACAGACTAAATTGCAAGGTGGTGACAAAGTAATAGGGTAAAAAGAAGAGCAGGGCGGTTGCGGCTACAGGAAGTAGATTGCTGAGTAAATATAAATACCTGCTTTGGCCTAAGTCTAGGGTATGTAAACGATACCGTTTTAACTGGGCGGTAACACTATTATCCATATAAAACCTCCTTGGTCCATGGGTATTATAACGCAATTGGTTTCATTTAGGCATAGCCACTTACGTTCGCATCCCGAGCTCGAGTCGGTATATACTTCACACCAAGTTCAATCCTAGGGTTAAAACATGAGATGGAGTGAGGATAAGCGGCAGTGGCGCCGCAGCAAGGCCGGTGCGGTTAAAAAAAGCTCAAAAAAAGGGACGCCTATACTCAAGCGCGGTCTTAGTTTGACGATATTATCGGCATTTCTTCTTATCGCTGCAATTTATTTTTTTATGTGGTCTTGGTTTCCGGTACGGCATGTGGTGGTTCAACATGGCAATGCCACGATAGATGAAGAAGCGATACGTACTGTCGTCTCGCCGCATCTGCGTCGCGGATTTTTTCGTGCGCATGTGCATGGCATTCAGGCGGATCTATTACAATTGCCGTGGATAAAAACAGCGATGGTTGAAAAGACTTGGCCAGATAATATACTCATTAGGCTGAGTTTGCACGATGCGGTAGCTAGGTGGAATAAAAATGCATATTTGTTAGACAATGGCGTGGTGTGCCAAACGCGCATTCCGCTGACAGCCGTTCCGCTGCCCGAAGTAAACAGCCCGCAGAATGATGCGCCCGCATTATTAGAAATTTATTATGCGCTTAAAGCGGATTTGGCAACAGCGGCCTTAAACATTCAATCATTAAACGAAAGCAGTACTCGTGAATATAGCGTGGTTTTAAGTAATGGAATTGTTCTAAACTTAGGCGATAAAGACTTGCAGCAACGTATGCGACGTTTTGTAAAAGTCTATCCTCTTGAATTAGTAGATAAAGCAAACCGTATTGCTTATGTGGATTTGCGTTATGAAAATGGATTGGCAGTGGGTTGGCGCAGCGACGACAAAACAAATATAACTTAATTTAAAGTTACGCAACAACCTAGTTTTTTGCTCAGAATTTTGTTATGCTAATTAGCAATTATAAGCCAGTAGCTGGAGACGGAGAATAATCGGAAATGCCTAAGCCAAAAGAATCTAAATTAATCGTCGGTCTAGACATAGGTACAACCAAAATTGTAGCTATAGTCGGTGAAGTTAACGCGGAAGGCGTTATTGAAGTGATTGGTTTTGGTACAGCACCTTCACGCGGTTTAAAGCGCGGTGTAGTGGTTAATATAGAAGCTACTGTGCAATCTATACAGAGAGCAGTCGATGAGGCTGAACTAATGGCCGGTTGCAAGGTTAACGCCGTATTTGTAGGCATTGCCGGTAGCCATATACGCGGCATGAATTCTCACGGTATTGTGGCTATACGCAGTCGCGAAGTAATGTCTTCGGATGTAGACCGTGTCATCGATGCGGCTAAAGCGGTGGCCATTCCGGCTGATCAACAAATCATTCACGTGTTACCGCAGGAATTTATCATCGATAACCAAGAAGGCATACGCGAACCTATAGGCATGTCGGGAGTGCGTTTAGAATCTAGAGTGCACATGGTAACGGGTTCGGTTTCTGCCGCGCAAAATATTGTTAAATGCGTGCGCCGTTGCAATTTAGAAGTTGCCGATATTATTTTAGAGCAGCTGGCTTCTAGTGATGCAGTGCTCACCGAAGACGAAAGAGAATTGGGTGTGTGCTTGGTGGATATAGGTGGCGGTACGACCGACATCGCTATCTTTAGCGAGGGCGCCATACGCTACACGGCAGTTATTCCCATTGCGGGCGATCAAGTCACGAGCGATATTGCTTTGGCCTTGCGCACACCGACTAAATCTGCTGAAGCTATTAAAGTTAAATACGGTTGTGCCATGGCCAGTTTTGCCAATGCCAATGATTTAATCGAAGTACCTACGGTAGGGGAGCGTGGGGGACGTCATTTATCGCGCCGTAGTTTGGCAGAAGTGATAGAGCCGCGTTATGACGAAATTTTTTCATTGATACAGGCTGAACTGCGGCGTAGTGGTTTGGAACATTTGCTTGCTGCCGGTATGGTTCTAACGGGTGGCGGTGCCAAAATTCAAGGCGCATTAGATTTAGCCGAATCTATTTTTCAACTGCCAGTGCGTTTAGGCATGCCGCAAAATATCAGCGGTTTGCCCGATGTCACGCATAATCCGATTTACGCCACCAGTGTGGGGTTGTTGGTGCATGGTTACAGGCGACAGCTGTCGGGGAATGCCGGTAACGTCCATTCCCCGAATAGCACTGTATGGTCGCGTATGCGGCAGTGGTTTCAAGGGAATTTATAGACAATTAAGTAACTACAATATTATAGAGGAATAAAATAAATGTTTTCTACAGATAATAAAACTACAAAGCCGGCTAAGATTCGCGTCATTGGTGTAGGTGGGGGCGGCAACAATGCGGTAAAGTTTATGTTTGAAAAGTCTACGTTAGAAAGTCATTTAGAAGGTGTAGAATTTGCTTGTGCCAATACCGATGCACAAGCATTAAGAGATTGTAAGACGCATACTATACAGTTGGGCGATGAAATTACCAAAGGCTTGGGTGCAGGTGCCGATCCAGCCATAGGCCGACAAGCCGCCGAAGAAGACAGCGAACATATTCGCGAATTTCTAGCCGATACCGATTTAGTATTTATTACGGCGGGCATGGGCGGTGGTACTGGTACCGGTGCAGCCCCCGTTATTGCGCGTTTGGCAAAAGAGATGGGCATTTTAACCGTTGCTGTGGTAACCAGACCTTTTATGTTTGAAGGCAAGCAGCGCGCGCAAATTGCTGAAGAAGGCATCCAACAATTGTATCCTAATGTAGATTCCTTGATTATTATTCCTAACAACAAACTGCTTAGTGTTTTGGGTAAAAATATGACTTTACTCAATGCCTTTAAAGCCGCTAACAACGTGTTGTTTGGCGCGGTGCAAGGTATTTCCGAATTGATCACGAGACCGGGTTTAATCAACGTAGACTTTGCCGACGTGCGCACTGTTATGTCAGCCAATGGTATGGCCATGATGGGCACGGGTGTAGGCACGGGAGATAATCGTGCTAGACAAGCTGCCGAAGCGGCTATTTCTAGTCCTTTGTTGGAAGACGTGAATTTGCAAGGTGCCAAAGGGGTGTTGGTCAATATTACCGCTGGTCTGGATATGTCGATTGGCGAATTTGAGGAAGTGGGTGACGCAGTCAAAGACTTTACCTGTGAAAATGCGACCGTGGTTGTGGGTACCGTAATCGATCCAGACATGAAAGATGAAATGCGCGTTACCTTAGTGGTAACCGGTTTAGGTGGTGGTCGTGAGGGCAGTGGTGTGGGTAGCGATGCGCGTGGCCATGCAGCCCAAGGCAATAACACAGCAATGAATTATTATCAACATTTGCGTAATGACGGTAGCGTCGATTATCACCGCTTGGATCGCCCTGCCATATTACGACAAAAAGCAGCTGCTTTTAACCAGGCCAATGCAGCAGTGAATCCCATCCGCAAACCATTCACTCATGCGCCAGCAGCAGGGCAGCAGCCAACTACGGCTGAGCCTAAGCAACGCGATCCAGCCGATTATTTAGATATCCCTGCGTTCTTACGCCAACCTGAGGAAATAAAATAACCAGCCATTGCATAAATTTTGAAATTGATATATAAAATATGATATCATGAGCGCAATTGTATCGATTGATGCTGGAAAACATAAAAATGGTAAAGCAGAGAACATTAAAGCATATTATTCGTGCCACGGGTGTAGGCTTACACACAGGTAAAAAGATTTATTTAACGTTACGGCCTGCCCCTGTACATACAGGCATAGTCTTTATCCGTACCGATTTAGACCCAGTGGTTGTTTTTCCGGCAAAGGCTGAAACCGTGGGGGATACGATGCTTGCTACCACCTTGGTACAAGGCAATGCGCGTATTTCTACGGTGGAACACCTGATGTCTGCTTTGGCCGGATTAGGGATAGACAATGCGTATGTTGAAGTCACCGCGCCTGAACTACCCATTATGGATGGCAGTGCAGCACCTTTCGTATTCCTTATTCAATCCGCAGGCATAGAATTGCAAAATGCGGCTAAAAAGTTTATTCGCATCAAAGAAAAGGTCTGTATAGAAGAAGGGCAGCGTGGCAGCAAAGATTATAAATATGCCAGCCTAGAGCCTTTCGATGGCTTTAGAGTCGACTTCGAAATTGAATATAAACATCCCTTGTTTAAGCCACAAGATCAAATCATCTCTATTGATTTTTCACAAAATTCGTATAGCCGCGAAATCAGCCGGGCGCGTACTTATGGCTTTGTTTCCGACTATGAATACTTGCGTGCTAAAAATTTAGCCTTAGGCGGTAGTTTGGAAAATGCGGTAGTGGTGGATGAATATAGAGTTTTAAATGAAGATGGCTTGCGTTATCGCGACGAATTTGTGCGTCATAAGGCCTTAGATGCCATTGGTGATCTCTATTTATTGGGCGCCAATTTAATCGGTGCTTTCCGGGGGTTTAAATCAGGCCATGGCTTAAATAATCAGTTAGTACGCAAATTGTTGGAACATTCTTCAGCCTGGGAATATATCAGCTTCGACGATCCTCATACTGCAGCGGGTATTGTTCCACCCAATTGGATGGGCGACAGTGGCTTGGTAACAGCCGAAACTTAACCAGTTAAATCAAAGGTTTCCTCATTTATAAAGAAAAATTAATGCATTCTTTAATATTTCCTTAAGGTTTTGTTGCTATACTAGCGGCAGTTAAACTATTCAAGTTAGCAGCGAGGGATTCCACTATGGGTCAATCAGTAGATATACCACAAATTCCAGAGCAGATGGGTAATGCCCCCGTTCCCACACTAGCACCCATACAGTTTAGGCAAAGTAATCAGCAAAAAGCGTTATTAGGCCTAATCAATCAAAAAATAGAAAGATATAATACTCTGGTGCAAAATTCCAAGAAAAATAATGCCGATGCTGGATTTTTATTGCAAGAAATAGAGTATTCTGCCCATTTTTTGATGAATCACAGCGATCCAGACTTATCGGGTCCTGGTCGAAATTGGTATTTAACCAGCGGTATTGCGCAACAGCCGGGGCATTTCGCCCAGTTCGTCTCCCAGAGTTTAGCCAGCGAAGTGCAAATAGATAATACGGTTATAGATTTTGAAAAATTATTTACCCAAACAGAATTGGCTGGAGTAGATAGCAAGACTGTAGAGGCATTAAGGGCTAAATTAAATTCAAAGTCATATCAAAATAGTCCTGTAGCCATTAGAAAC
>JAJNBM010000052.1 GCA_021156165.1 Gammaproteobacteria bacterium
TAATTGTTCTAAGACAGCGGATAAATGCATTTTTTCAACTTGAATCACCGCCCCCAATTCTTCTGCAAATAGACTTGCAATAGGATCCGTGCCCAGAGCATCTAAGTGAATTGTTAATCCTGTGTGCGCAGCAAAGGCCATTTCCACTAAGGTGACGAATAAGCCGCCGTCAGAACGATCGTGATAAGCTAATATTTGGCTATTTTGGTTCAGTTTTTGGATCACATCAAAAAACTGTTTTAATAATACGGGTGAATCCACATCGGGTGTTTCTCCTTTGCCCGCTTCATTATATACTTCGCTTAAAATGGAACCGCCTAAACGATGGCGCCCTTGCCCTAAATCAATCAATAACAACACAGAATCATCATACGTGATTTGTAACTGCGGCGTTAAGCTTAAGCGTACATCGTGCACAGGAGCAAAAGCCGAAATAACCAAGGTCAAAGGCGAAATCACCTGATGCATAACCCCATCTTGTTGCCATTGTGTTTGCATGGACAATGAATCCTTGCCCACGGGAATGGTGAGATCTAAACTCACGCACAATTCCGTTGCTACCGCTTTCACAGTATCCCATAATGCCAGTTCTTCTTGCTCTATGCCGCAAGCGGCCATCCAATTAGCGGATAATTTAATATCGCTTAATTTTTCGATAGCAGCCGCAGCGATATTGGTAATCGCCTCTCCTACCGCTAACCGGCCTGAAGCCGCCGGATTGATAATCGCTACCGGACTACGTTCGCCTAGCGCCATGGCTTCGCCGCTGTGTTGGTAAAACCCAGACACACTCACTGCAGTATCCGCTACAGGTACTTGCCACGGCCCTACCATTTGATCCCTATAGGTTAAACCTCCTACGCTGCGATCGCCTATAGTAATCAAAAAACTCTTATTCGCCACAGTAGGGTGTTTTAATACCCGAAGAGTAGCTTCTTCTAGATTAATGTGATTGTGCTTCAATGCTAGTATTTTTTGAGTGAATCGACTGGCACTGCGCGTAAATGGAATTTTGGTGTCTAACAAAAATTTTAAATCTATGTCTACCACATTGTTTCTGTGTTCCCGATCATAAACAATGAGCTGTGGTATTTCAGTAACCTTTCCTACTACCGCAAAAGTACATTGTTCACGTGCCGCTATGTTTGAAAATTCAGATAGTCTATTTTCGGTAAGAACCAAGACATACCGTTCTTGCGCTTCATTACACCACAACTCCAGCGGCGATAGACTTAAATCGGCACTGGGGATATCACGTAATTCAATTTTAGCCCCGCGTTTATGATCGTACACCAATTCTGGAATAGCATTCGATAAACCGCCCGCGCCTACATCGTGTATACTGAGTATAGGATTGTCTCTTCCCAACGCCCAGCAGCTGTTAATAACCTCTTGCGCACGGCGTTGCATTTCTGCATTAGCGCGTTGCACGGAGGCATACTCTAATGCATCGTTTTCGTCTACTGAAACCTGTGATGACAACGCGCCGCCCCCTAAGCCTATACGCAACGCTGGCCCGCCTAAAACGAGGATCAATGCGCCTATGGGTAAAGCTTTTTTATTAAATTGCGATTCACGTATACTGCCTAAACCACCGGCTAGCATCACTGGCTTATGATAACCCCATTCTGTGTGTTCCACCCTTTGCTCGAAGCTGCGAAAATAACCACAGGTATTAGGCCTGCCAAATTCATTGTTAAAACTGGCGGCACCTAAGGGACCTTGTAACATGATAGTCAATGCTGAGGCTTTATTTTGCGGTGTATTTTGCGCCTTTTCCCATTCTTGGTGGAAACCCGGAATATTTAAGTTAGACACACTAAACCCTACTAAACCCGCCTTGGGTTTAGCACCGCGACCTGTAGCCCCCTCATCGCGAATTTCACCACCGGAGCCAGTGGCTGCACCTTGAAAAGGGGCTATCGCTGTAGGATGATTGTGCGTTTCCACTTTAATAACCATCGCCATGTCTTCATGATGGCGCATATAATGGTGATCACTGAAGCGTGGCCAAATGGTTTCTACACTGCGCTTGCCGATGATTGCGCCATTATCGCAATAGGCTGAATAAACATCTGCTGTGTGATGATGATAAGTTTGTTGAATGTGAGAAAATAAGGTACCTGGTTGTTCCTGGCCATTGATGACCCAATTACTTTTAAAAATATGATGACGGCAATGCTCAGAATTAACCGAAGCATACATCATCAATTCGGCATCGGTGGGGTCGCGTCCCAAGCGTGCATATTCGGCGCTGATAGCTGCAATGGTAGCGTCATTAAAGCCATATCCTTTTTCTACACTGAAAGCGAATCGTTCCGCGGGTGATAAGTTTAACCAGCACACGGTAGCTAATGGGGCAGCCTTAGGCGTATTAAACCATTGGTTAACTTCTTTGGCTTCAACCACATACTCTTCTATCAGTTTGTCGTAGAATAAATCAGCGATAAGCCGCCATTTTACAGCATCAATAGCTAAGGGCGTTTGCTGGTGAATTTGATAACAGATCCCTTGCTCCAAACGCGCCACTTCATTTAAGCCTATACGCGCGATAATGTCTGTGGCCTTACTGCTCCAGGGCGATAAAGTACCGCGTCTAGGCCATACCCAAAAACGGTTTAGCCCTGCTTCTATAGGCACTATTTGCGCTTGCAATAAACAGCTTAATGCCACCTTCATTTTTTCGGATAAATCATCGGTGGTTTCCAACAAATAGCAAAAATGTGCGTCTACCACTTCGATATCGGGCAAGCGATTTATCAATTCACTTTGTAAGTGTTGCGCTTTAAATGTGGGTAGTGCCTTGCGGCCTAAAAGATAGTATTGCATTTTGTACTCGTTTTTCTGGGAGAATGACGCTATTTTAACGCAATTTAGGCTTAAACGCACCAGAGAGGCTTGTGTTATTTATGCACAAGTAATAAGGCGTGTAATAACTGCGCTTTATTGCGCGCGTTCAGCTTTTCTTTCATATTGGCGGTATGCGCTTCTACGGTGCGCCTGGATAAGAAGAACGTGTCTGCTATTTGCGCTGCGGTATAGCCTTGTACTAAAAGATCCGCTATTTGCTGTTCTCGGGGGCTCAGTGAATTTTTTTCTGTGGCTATTTTCAGCTCCTTCTTTATATCTACTACATTTTCACAATTAACCATATTTAAATCTTGTTGCTGCAACGCATTGAGATGTTCATTACATTGTAAATACAAACGACGTTGATTCGCTTCCTTGATCAGTGGCAACGCTCTTTCTTTGAAGTAACGATTAAAGTTGAGCAAGAGATCCATATTGTTTAGATATAGATTCATTACGCCAGGATTGGTGGAAGCGCTCCCAAAAAATATCTTCTCACAATAATCCTGTTCTTTATTCAGAATAGTCATCCCATGATCGATGTTAAAATCGTTTTTAGCAGAATCGAGGACGTGGCTATGGCTCACCAATGTAGACCAAAGCACCGCACCCGGTTGATAATATTGCGGTGTTTTTTCAAAAATGCTTTCTTTATATAACCCTTGAGAATAATAATGTTCCATCCAATCACTGCGATTGCCTAAACGAAATTCGCTGCCATCGGCATAAGTTCTAACATAAACATAGCTACTGATACCTAACTTAAATAAGGGTTGGCATAGCGTTATAATATCTTCGTGATGAGTAAAACAGGGTAAAGATTTAAGTTGTTTTTTGTTAATGAATTGCGCCATTTTCAAACTCGCAAGTACAGAATAGTAGGGTATTGTAACCTAAAATGGCTATGTTTTTCAATGTACAGCCTTCTGGTGTTCACCCTCAGAGAGTCTAACCGTCCAAAGCTATCGCTGCCATTCAACATCTTATATCCAGCCTTTACTCTGAAAACGCAGATGGATATGACAAGCTCAATAGAGGGCGCAATAATGATGGCTGAGTGTCACGGTGTAGGGATCCCCGACGCGCGCAGGCACGGGCACGAGGGGGATGTCACCGTAACAGGGCCCAGCCAGCAATGAGTTATAATGCTGAGCCCTGGAAATAGCCAAACGGAGAAAATATAGCTGGATATGAACTCACTCTATACAACGTGCAATAGATACCACTCATTATCGCCTACATATCTTGTAGCTGCTTAAATGCAGCTGACGTAAATGGGGCATCAAAGTCAACAATCTGCATCTCAACCAGATTTTCAATGACAAATGAATCTTCTGCCAAAATTTCCATTAGTCTATCCTTATCCATTGATCTGCTGACGATTACACCACCGTTCTTACCACGCCGTGGCCCTGCCATGATAAAATCACCGCTTTTAATGTATTGCTCAACCCACTTACTGTGCTGCGCACGATGCGGATCCACTTGCGGGGTGGGGACAACATAATTACTGATAATCAAAAACATAGAATTCTCCTCTATTTAAGTTAATTAGCAACAAAACCAGGATGGCTTTGGACAACACCGTTCAGCGCTTCAGACAATAGAAACATACGTCTTAGCCTGCCATGGCTTTATCCTATAAACGCTTAATTCATCTAGTACCCGCGTATGCTCTTCCCCAGACACCCACCGCTGATAGGCGGTTTCATCGGCAAAGATCATAAACAAGTGAATTTCAGCTAAATTTTCGCCAGAATACATAGGCCAGACTGCGTCGAAGCCAGGGTATTTTGTAGTAATCCTTTGTAACGCTTTAACCCATTCCTTAAAAAACACTTTCCCTTCAGCAGTCAAAAAATGTTGTGCGTGTTTTATAATCATTTTTTAATTCTCTATATTATCCTGTAGATTATATGCTTGCATGAGTTTCGGCGAGTAGCGTGCACCCTGAATATTATCTATTTTAAAAATATCATTTAATAAAGTCACATCCTCTGCGTGCAGAACAATATCCACAGCAGCACAATTGTCACTCAGATAGTTTTTACGGCGCGTGCCTGGGATAGGCACAATAAAATTCTCTTGTGCCAATACCCAAGCGAGCGCAATCTGTGCGCTGGTGGCTTTATATTTTGTAGCGATGGCCTCTATCTGTTGTACCAGCCGTTGGTTATTCTCCAAAGCTTCCCCCTGGAAGCGCGGCATTTGGTTACGAAAATCGCCACTCTCATTCGAGGAAACTTTATATTCACTAGACAATAAAGCCCGACTCAATGGGCTATACGCCACCAGTCCTATATTTAACTCGCGGCAAGTTTGTAAAATCCCATTCGTTTCCACTAACCTAGACATCAATGAATATTCTGATTGTATTGCCGTAATAGGATGTACTGCATGAGCACGGCGTAAAACCTCGGCCGACACTTCCGATAAACCTATGTGGCGTATTTTACCTTCTTGTACTAGCTCCGCTAAGGCGCCTACAGTATCTTCAATAGGCACATGCGGATCGAAGCGATGTAAATAATATAAATCGATATAATCCATATTTAAACGCTTTAGGCTTGCCTCACAGCATGCTCGTGTATAGCTGGGTGTAGCATTGACGCTCGGAATTTCAGTATCTCGTACTATCCCAAACTTGCTGGCAATAATGACTTTATCACGCACTGAGTTTAAGGCCCTGCCTACTAACTCTTCATTATGGCCTCTACCGTAAACGTCAGCGGTATCAAATAAAGTAATGCCCGCATAGAGTGCTTGATGCAGCACTTCTATAGATTCTTTATCGTCGCTCTTTCCGTAGAATTCCGACATGCCCATGCAACCTAAGCCTAGAGCTGAAACGGTTAAATTACCTAATTGTCTGGTTCTCATAATAGTTTTTCCTTGTGGCGTAATATGTCGATATAATAAGCAGCTTAACTCAATCTGTCTATTCGTAAAAATACCTAAAACACCGCTTCTAAACCGAGTGTCAACAAGCTGGATGTAGGACCTTGACTGTTGGCTTTTAATATACTGGCAGTATCACCATAATTGCGCGTATATTGGTATTGCAATTGCAGCGCTAAGCTAGAGAATAATTGATAAGATGGGCCTATGGTATACTGTATATTATTAAAGCCCTGCCCTATTTGCGCATAATCTAACGATTGCGTCGCCGCGATAGCTTCAATTTCAGTATATAAAGACCAATTGCCTATTAAGGGTATATTGCGGGACAAATCCACATCGATTTCTCCACTGCCATCGTGCCAATAAGAACGAATATTAGTCGCAATAAAAAAGGGTAAAGTCCCTTCTAAACCCGCGCCAGGTTGCCAGTAAGCCGCTGGCCTGTAACTATAATTAATACCGCCTTTAATAGCCCAAAAATCATTTAACACATGCCAAGCAAACATATCGACGTCAGCATCTGTTACTGTGCCGCGGGTGATTTGTGCTTGATTGGTATAAAGTTGTAACTTATTATAATCACCACCGTACAAGGTTGTTGCTGTAATCTGATCAACGTTGCGTGCAAAATCATGACCATATTGCCAATCATTAGTCAAAACATTTCCCGCTGGATGAGCGGTTTTCGTCATAACATCAGATCCCGTTGTCGCAGGCAATTCGTTTTGCTTCATTTCTGTGTCAGTCATCGCATCAGCCCCTGTCACTGTAGGTACAGCACTGCCTTTAATGCTCGTATCGCTGCCCACATCATCGGACGTATCATAATGCAGCACACGCGCCATGCCCGCTTTCATATGATACAAATTATGACAATGGAAATACCACCATCCTGAACCGGCGTCAGCATCGAAATCGGCCGTCATCGTTTGAAAAGGCCCTACATCAATGGTATGTACTAAAGGATCATAAGCACCATGGCCATTGCGTAAAATCATCCAATGTCCATGTAAATGCATGGGATGGTGCATCATCGTTTCATTGAGAAATACAAATCTGTACCGCTTGCCAGGCTCAATTAAAATAGGCTTAGCGAGATACTCTGGCAATCCATTGATAAACCACATGTAGCGATCCATATAACCGCCTAAACGCATAGTGAGTACGGTTACAGATTTATTAGGATCATTAGTTGGTTTTAAGGCTTGCCATTGTTGCGCCTCGTCATCATTTTCCGGCATAGCCACCTTATTATCCATGGCAGACATATCGTGACTCATCGCAGGCATGTCCATCTCAGGCATAGTGTGATCCATCCCTGACATACTCATCGGTGGTGGTTGCGGAAACGGTGTCACTGCGGGAATGTGTGTGATCGGAGTATCTGTAGGATTTAATATGCCTACCGCATAACCGGAAGTGTCCAACGATTCAGCGTATATACTATAAGGCTTCTTTTCCTTTATTTTTAATAATACATCTATTGTTTGCCCTGGAGCTAAAGTAATCTCTTTAACCTCCAATGGCTTAATGTCATTTCCTTGCACTTCTACAACCGCTAAGGGTTCATTATCAATTTTAATTTTAAATACGGTGCTTGCTCCTGCGCCTATCAAGCGTAGGCGTATCGTATCGCCTACTTTAACAAATTGTTGCCACGGTTCATACTGTGTTTTGCCATTGAGGAGAAAAGCATCGTAGGCCACATCGCTTAAATCATACGTACTCATGCGCATGATTTCCATATCCCAATAGGCTTTCCAAATTTGCTCTTTTTCTGCTTTTGTTTTTCCAGAGAGATCTTTAAAAAATTGTTGTAACGTGGGTTGCAATGGTAGAGCTTGACTATAAAAGTCACCCTCTTGTTTTAAATGTTTATAGATATTGTCTGGATTTTCGTTGCTCCAATCGGATAAAACGATCGGGAAATCCTTATCGTAATGATAGGCTGGAGGTATTTTGGAATCAATAATAATTGCGCCATATAAACCTTGTTGCTCTTGCAGATCGGCATGCGCATGATACCAATAGGTACCCGATTGCTTTATTTTAAAATGGTAAGTAAATTCTCCTTGTGGCGCAATCGGCTCTTGGGTGACATGCTCTACCCCATCCATACGCCACGGCACCAGCAAACCATGCCAATGGACAGAGGTACCCACCTTTAACTGATTGTGCACGCGAATGATAACGTCATCGCCCTCTTGAAAATGTAAAGTGGGCCCGGGGATTTGTCCATTGACAGCGATCGCCATCATCTTTTTGTGGGCGAAGTTGACTTCTTTATAGGCAACCGTGAGATCTACGGTTTGGGTTTGCGCGTATAGGTTAGGGACAATACAGCATAGAATCAAAAAAAATTTATGGACTTGCGCATGGCCGAATCCTTTCACCGGTAGCTATGCCTCTGCTTTACCATCTTCAGCAATCCAGCGGTTTAAAATTTCAATTAATTTTTGTGCTTGATCAGTACTAGAAATATTGAATTTTGATTTTAGGTTATATTGATCGTTACGTTTTTGATAACGACGGATAGAATATTTAGGTGGGCTATATCTTTGTTTGGCTTTTTCCCAATCTTGATATTTATAAACAATGGTAGACCAAGCGCCTTTAGTCAAAACAATTTTGTCCAATTGCTTAATTGTAGTTACACCTTCATCCACATATTCTATGGTTAAATCATCAATGGTGTTCGACATTATTATCCCCTATTATTTTACGTTCTATTCTATGCATGACCATTTTACATAACAGTTCACGCGGATCCGTTTTGGCATATTCCGCCACCGTTTCAACTGCCAATTCAGGCCCCCACAATACCGCACGCTGGCCTACTGCCACATTGTCGTGATCGCTGATATCGACCATAACGCTATCCATAGAGACTCGGCCGACCGTCTTTACCATCTTAGCATTTAACCACATCGGCGTGCCATTGGGTAGCGCCCGCGGGTAACCGTCCCCATAGCCTACACCGACGACGGCGATAGTCATGCTTCCTTTCGCTACGAAGGTACCCCCATAACCCACCGCATCGCCAGCCTGCAGCGTGCGTATCGCCTTAACCGGTGCCGTTAAACGCATTACCGGCTGCAAGACTGGCTGCTTTTCAGCGGGAGTAAAAGGTGAACCCCCATACATCATGAGCCCCGGTCGCACCCATTGCTGACGGGCCTTAGGCCATGCCAATATGCCAGCGGAATTACTCAAACTACAAGGCTCAGAATAAGGCGCTATAATACGCCCAAATGCATCTATTTGTTTCTGAGTAAGAGTAACATCTTTACTTTCGGAACTGGCGAAATGCGTCATTAAAATAACATTCTCAACCTGTGGATGCGCCTTAATTTGATGATAGGCTGCATCGACTTCTGCTGCCTCTAATCCTAAACGGTGCATACCCGTTTCTATTTTTAGCCACACGGTTAATGGATGTTTTAATGTGGTTTTCATCAATAAAGCCACCTGCCGTGGGTGATGTATTACCGTTTGCAGTTTATATTCGTCTATAGCCTGTAGATCGTCGCCATCATCAAAACCCGATAAAGCCAATACGATGCCTTTATATCCCAATTCCCGCAGATAAACTGCTTCGCTCACGCGTGCTATGGCCATGCCGTCTACATCCCGCGCTAAATAAGACCAAAGATATTTTAAACCATGACCATAAGCATCGGCCTTAACCACCGCCATGATGCGGCTTTGCGCAGCGCCGCTACATCTAGGGTCATCATGGTGTCCGAGTTCATTCTAAGGATTCTGCAGAATGACGTTGATCTAAATTATCAAAACGCACATAGGGCCCGCAAAATTTCAGTTTGACTTTACCTATAGGACCATTACGGTGTTTAGCAACAATAATTTCAGCAGTATGTGTTGGGCTGCCGGTCTTGTTATACACATCATCACGATAAATAAACATGATCAAATCTGCGTCCTGTTCAATCGATCCGGATTCCCTCAAATCTGACATCATAGGCCGTTTATCCGTGCGTTGTTCTAAGCTACGATTTAATTGTGATAACGCAATCACTGGCACACTTAGCTCCTTGGCTAGAGCTTTTAAAGATCGTGATATCTCAGATATCTCAGCAACACGATTCTCTGTACTCTCGTTACCCCGCATTAATTGCAAATAATCAACAACGATCAACTGCAGACCTTTCTGCTCTCGCGCAACTCGCCGCGCTCGTGAACGGAGTTCTCCGGGCGTCAACGCAGGGGTATCATCTATAAAAATAGGCGCATCAGCAATTAAATTAAGGGTAGAACCTATACGCGGCCAATCTTCTTTACTCAGCCGCCCTGTACTTATCGCCTGTTGATCTATACGCCCTAAGGACGAAAACATACGTTTCACGATTTCTTCGTTGGACATTTCCATGCTGAAAATCATCACCGGCTTTTTAGTATCTATAGCCACATACTCCGCTATATTCACAGCCAACATGGTTTTACCCATACTAGGACGAGCAGCAACAATTATTAAATTACCAGCGTGCAAACCCGAAGTTAAGTTATCCAAATCCAAAAATCCCGTATGCGTACCTACCACTGCCAGTGGATTACGAAACCGCTCATCAATTATTTGTGACACTTGCTTTGCTAGTGGTAATATCGGCTGTGGCCCCCGGCCATGGTTAGTTTGTTCGGCAATTTGAAATATTTTTTGTTCAGCAGAATCTAATAATTCTGCAGCCGAGCCTCTTCTAGGTTGATACGCCATATTTGCAATTTCTGAAGCAACAGCAATCATCTGTCTTAAAATAGAACGCTCGCGCACAATTTCCGCATAAGCGACAATATTGGCAATACTGGGTGTATTTTTTGACAACTCAATAAGATAGAGATCGCCCCCTATGCCTTCCAATTCATTATTGATTTTTAAAGTTTCTGCCAGCGTTAACACGTCCAAAGCTTTACCTTGTGATAATAAATGAGCTGCTGTCTGAAAAATAATTTTGTGTTCACTACGGTAAAAATCGCGCTCGGTTAATACTTCTGATACCCCTTCCCAGGCACTGTTATCCAGCAATAGTCCGCCTAGCACCGATTGCTCCGCCTCTATAGAATGCGGAGGTATTTTTAGCGCCTCCAATTTTGAAGACATTGTAGTGCTGTTATTCTTATTTGCGCGTTCTTTTACTGTCATGGTTTTAATTTAACTTCAGATGGGCAAGAGAGGCAAATTATCCCATAAATAATAGGGGGGATCAATGTAGGAGTTGGGCTTGTAAATTTATATTTGCATATTTATAAAATTTCTCAAAGAAATCATTTCGATTAATTTTTCTTCTGCCTGGAATTAAGCCTAGGACGAATTCGTTGATGTAACGCTATCGGGCTAGTGATTACTCCGAAAATACAGATGGATATGAATGAACAAGATACAAAGCGCGATCGGTATGGCGGGGTATCACCGCTGCCAGGACCACGCCAGCTCTGAATTATAACCACTACACCCTAGATCTAACCCCACTTAGAAGTGCAAATCACACCGCTACCGGCGCCTTAATTCCCGGGTGGGAGACATAATCGGTAATAATGATATCGTCGTACACGTAATC
>JAJNBM010000053.1 GCA_021156165.1 Gammaproteobacteria bacterium
TTAAATGGATAGTACAGTTTTAGCCGCCCCAGCCACCAATGAAGAAATGAAAATGATGCAAAATAATACATTTAATACCCAGCCTGGACAGTTGCGTGTAATTCGCCGTAACGGCAAAGTGGTTCCTTACGACCCTAGTAAGCTCGCCGTGGCCATAACCAAGGCCTTTCTCGCCACCAGTGGGCCTAACAGCCCCAGTTCCGAAAGCATTCATGCAAAAGTAACATTATTAGTACAAGAAATAGATGAACGTTTAAAGCGGCGCTTAACAGCAGATGCCATTATCCATATTGAAGACATCCAAGACCAAGTTGAACTAGCCCTTATGCGCTCAGAGGAGCGCAAAGTATTAAGTGCCTATGTGTTATATCGCGAAGAGCGGCGCAAAGCACGTGAACATACCGCCCCCGATCAACCTTTGTTACATGTTACCCTGGACGATGGCATGCGTGTACCTTTAGACATGGGCCGTTTGCAAGCACGCGTCACAGCGGCTTGCCATGATTTAAAAGATGTAGCACCTGAAGCTGTGCTCAAAGATGTATTGCGCAATCTATTCGACGGCGTCACCTTAGCCGAAGTCAACCACGCTTTGGTATTAGCGGCGCGCTTACTTTTGGACGATTTACAAAATGAAGCCTTGGGCTTTTTAGGCTTAACAACCCATCTCTCTCCCGAAGAAATGTCCAGAACCTATGCGCATTATTTTAAATCCTTCATTGCACGCGGTGTTCAATTAGAGCGTTTGGATCCTCGTTTACAAGAATTTGATCTGGCTCGCTTAGGTCAGGTGTTAATTGCTAATCGCGATCAACAATTTACTTATTTAGGCTTACAAACGCTCTACGACCGCTATTTCTTGCATGCAGAGGGTGTACGCTACGAATTACCCCAAGCTTTCTTCATGCGCGTGGCCATGGGTTTGGCTTTGAACGAAGCGCAAAAAAACGAACGGGCCATCGAATTTTATTTATTGCTTTCTTCCTTCGATTATATGAGCTCCACCCCTACCCTATTTAACTCAGGTACACTGCGCTCACAATTATCCAGTTGTTATTTGTCCACCATTGGTGACGACTTAGACGAGATTTACAGCGGCATTAAAGACAATGCATTGTTATCCAAATTTGCCGGTGGCCTAGGCAACGATTGGACGCCCGTGCGTGCGATGGGTTCTTATATCAAAGGTACCAATGGCAAGTCTCAAGGCGTCGTACCCTTCATGGTAGTCGCTAATTACAGCATGGTTGCTGTGAATCAGGGCGGCAAACGGAAAGGCGCAGGTTGTGCTTATTTAGAAACCTTCCACAAAGACATCAAAGAATTTTTAGAGTTGCGTAAAAATACGGGTGATGAACGTAGACGTACGCACGATATGAATACCGCCAACTGGATTCCGGATCTCTTCATGAAGCGCGTTGTCAATGACCAACCCTTCACGTTATTTTCCCCAGACGAAACCCCCGATCTGCACGACCTATATGGCAAGGCCTTTGAAAAAGCCTATTTGGCTTATGAAGAAAAAGCGCAACAGGGTTTGATTAAAAACTTTGAAGTTGTATCGGCCAAAACTTTGTGGCGTAAAATGCTATCGCTGTTATTCGAGACGGGCCATCCATGGGTCACATTTAAAGATCCTTGTAATATACGTTCGCCCCAACAACATGTCGGTGTAGTCCACAGTTCGAATCTGTGCACTGAAATCACTCTTAATACTTCAAAAGATGAAATTGCCGTCTGCAATTTAGGCAGCATCAATTTACCTGCCCATATACGCAATGGAGAATTGGATGTAGAACACTTGCGTAAAACCATTACCACAGCTGTACGCATGCTAGACAATGTGATAGATATTAACTTCTATCCCGTGCCGCAAGCGCAGTATTCTAATTTACGCCATCGTCCAGTGGGATTAGGTTTAATGGGTTTCCAAGATGCCTTATATAAATTAGGGTTAGACTACGACAGTGAAGAAGCCATTACTTTCGCCGATCGTTCCATGGAAGCCATCAGCTTCTATGCTATCAATGCATCTAGCGACTTGGCTAAAGAGCGCGGCAGTTACGAAAGCTTTGCGGGTTCGTTGTGGTCACAAGGCATACTGCCTTTAGACTCCATTGAGCTACTAGCCAAAGCACGCGGTGCGGAATATTTAACGATGGATCGCAGTTATACATTGGATTGGCAGCAGTTACGCGATAAAGTGCAAAAACAAGGCATGCGTAATTCCAATGTCATGGCGATTGCACCTACGGCGACCATTTCTAATATCGTGGGCGTCAGTCAATCTATAGAGCCAACTTATCAAAACTTGTATGTTAAATCCAACCTCTCAGGTGAATTTACAGTCATCAATCCTTATTTGGTAAATGACTTAAAAGCATTGAACTTATGGGATAACGTCATGGTCACCGATCTTAAATATTTTAACGGCAGTGTGAAAACCATTACTCGCATTCCAGACTATTTAAAGAAACGGTATGCTTCTGCATTCGAAGTCGATCCTACGGCTTTAGTACTTGCGGGTGCAAGACGACAAAAATGGATAGATCAATCGCAATCTTTAAATTTATACATGGCAGCTCCTTCCGGCAAAAAACTGGATGAATTGTATCGTTTGGCCTGGACATCTGGATTAAAAACCACGTATTATTTGAGATCACTGGGAGCAACGAATGCAGAACGTTCTACCATCGCCGATGGGGCATTAAACGCTGTTAAATCAGAGCCTTCAATCGAACCCAAAGCGTGTTCTATAGACGATCCCGATTGCGAGGCTTGTCAGTAGGGGCAAAATTAATTTATTTAGGGCAGGCACAGGGGCCTGCCCCTACAGAGAGAAATTATACAATGACTGAAATAACTACACACTCGGAGGCATTGAATGCCATGCATAGCTTACATCACGGCGGTTCTACCGGTTTAGAAGAAATTGAAATGGGGGCAACCCGTATCCAAGTGGATGATAAACGCATCATCAATTGTCATGCTGATCTGAATCAACTGGTTCCTTTTAAATACGAATGGGCATGGAAAAAATATTTAGATGCTTGCGCCAACCATTGGATGCCACAAGAAATTAATATGTCTGCTGATTTGGCATTATGGAAAAGTCTAGATGGCTTAACGGAAGATGAGCGCTTGATCATTGTGCGTAATTTAGGTTTTTTCTCCACGGCCGATTCCCTCGTTGCTAATAACTTAGTATTAGCCGTCTATAGACACATTACCAACCCAGAATGTAGACAATACCTGCTGCGCCAAGCTTTTGAAGAGGCTTTGCACACGCATGCTTATCAATATGTGATTGAAAGTTTAGGTTTAAACGAAGCCGAAGTGTTTAATATGTACCGCGAAATTCCCAGTGTAGCGCGTAAATCGGTGTGGGCACTCAAATACACTCAAAGCCTAGGTGATCCTACATTTCAAACAGGCACACCTGAAAACGATCGCCGTTTACTACGTGACCTCATTGCTTTTTATGTGGTTTTTGAAGGCATTTTCTTTTACGTAGGCTTTACACAAATATTGTCCATGGGACGCCGCAATAAAATGGCAGGTACTTCCGAACAATTCCAATACATTTTACGCGATGAATCCATGCATTTAAATTTTGGTATAGATGTCATCAACCAAATTAAAATTGAAAACCCCCATTTGTGGAACGCTGAGATGCAACAAGAAGCTATTACCATGATCAAAGAAGGCGTAGCTTTAGAATATCAATACGCTATAGATACTATGCCGCGCGGCATTTTGGGTATGAATGCCGAAATGTTTAAAGAATATTTACACTTTATCGCCAACCGCAGATTGGCACAAATCGGTTTAAGCGAACAATATCCAGGCGCGCAAAATCCATTTCCATGGATGAGTGAAGTGTTGGATCTAAAAAAAGAAAAGAACTTCTTTGAAACCCGTGTTATTGAATATCAAACTGGCGGTACTTTGAGCTGGGATGAGGAAGACTAGTATTAGTCTTAGTGGATTGCTCTCTGCGCATGTGATTTTTAGGGCAGGCGTCTACCCTAAAAATCACATGCTGAAGAAACGGAAGGTATAATTCCGCGTCTAAGGTAACACCGCCTATTTAGCCATTTGCCTAGGGCCTGTAGCCATTTAGTTTATCGGCTGCAAGCCCTAAATAGGCGGCAGAGCAAACGTATGATTTTATTCATACCCGTATTGCAGTTCGGTCACTGGATTGCTTCACAAACCGTTACTTGTTCCTTGTTTTCGCACAAGTTTAGTCGAACGGTTTGTTCGCAATGACGCTACAGCTGTTCCTTGCTATCCGAATTTAGTTGGAAGGGTGCAAGTACTTACTGTTAAACAACTCAAAAAAATTTTTAGTCGTCTGTGCTGCCACCGTTTCTACGCTCAATTGTTTCAACTCGGCCAATTTTTCACCCACGTAATGTACAAAATCGGGATAGTTGGCCTTACCGCGATGCGGTACCGGTGTTAAATAGGGTGAATCAGTTTCTACCAATAAATGGCTTAAGGGCAATTGACGGGCAATGTCTTGCAACGCCACAGCATTTTTAAAAGTTAGCACCCCTGAAAAAGAAATGTAAAACCCCATGTCGATGGCCGCTTGTGCCATTGCCAAATCCCCGGCAAAGCAATGCAATACCCCGCCTACCTGACTAGCATTTTCTTCTTGTAAAATCGCAATGGTATCCTCATTGGCATCGCGGCTGTGTACTATTAATGGTTTTTGCATGATAATCGCAGCTTGAATATGGCGGCGAAAACGTGCTCTTTGCCACTCTAAAGTGCCCTGACTCCGATAATAATCCAAACCCGTTTCGCCTATAGCCACTACCCTGGGGCGGCTAGCCCATTCACATAAAGACTCTACGCTGACTTCATTCTTTAATTCAGTATTAGGGTGTATGCCTATGCTACACCATACACAAGGATGGGCTACGGCAGCAGCGCATACCGCATCTAGATTGTCTTCATCTATACACACATCCAAAAAATAACGCACGCCTACGCTATGAGCACGTGTAAAAAAATTCTCAATTTTTTGATCAAAAGGCGTTAAATCTAATTGATCCAAATGGCAGTGGCTGTCCGCCCAAATAATCTCTTCCATAAAAGACCTTATAAAGTATCTGTAGGATGATGAGAGTGTAACATATCCGTTAAATAGTCTTCTATTTTACTGCGTAGCGGCGCTGCATCATCTGGCGCAAATTGCACCCCTATGCCTGTAGCCAAACCCCGCTGCGCGGACTGTGGGGTGATCCAAACCACACGCCCTGCAATAATGTGCTTGTTGCTGTCATCGGGTAGTTGCACCGCTAAAGTTACCCCATCGCCTAAAGAAAACTGTTTTAGCGTATGCACAAATAAACCACCCTGTTGTACAAACGGCATGTATTGCTTATAAAGTTCCGTTTTATCTTTAAAGAAAATAGAAAAGTGATTGGGTTGATCAGTCATGATTTATTTAATGCATATTTAAAAAGAATAATGATTATTATATACATAATATTTAAAACGTGCAAGTTTTACTGCGTTTATGGCCAAGAGAGAAAATACAAAACTAAAACGTGGTCATCCTAGGGTCTGGAGTCATCTGCCAAAGCCAACAACCTACATTCCAGAGCCAATTGAAAATTAACATTCAAACCCTGTATGGTTTCGGCGTATAAAGCCCATAGTGATTGGCAATGTTCTAAACTTTTGTTTAAAGAAAAATGCGTTGCCAATTGTTCTATTTGCTGAGTTCTATTTTCATACAATGAGAATACAGGGTTGCCCGTCACACTGTAACGCACAATATCTAGAAAAAAATACGCGGTGGCCCGCAGCTGTTGCTCTTTTAAAAGGCCCGCCCACTTTTGTGCCACCAACAACGGGTTTTGCTGCTTTAAAGCGACCGCCACACAATCGTCTAACCAAGCATCCAGCATATTATTATCATTCTGCGCCAACGTACGTGCCGCCGCTAAGGGCAGATCACGTTCTAAACGCAAAACCAGCCGCAAATTTTCGTCGGTTTGATCGCTGAATTGCGTTTTTAACCACGCCAGCGATTGTGCCAACGGCGCTCGTAATACTATAGTTTGACAACGGCTCAATAGGGTTTTAGGCAAGCTTAAATGATGATCGGCTATTAATAGAAAATGAACGCGGGCTTTAGGCTCTTCCAAGGATTTCAATAAAGCATTCGCCGCAGCACTATTTAAACTCTCAGCAGGCGAGATCAAAATCACTTGCGCCGCCTGACTGTGTGCTGTTTTGCTTAAACGGGCAATGAGGTCACGAATGGCGTCGATTTTAATAAATTTTTCATCTTCAGCTTTAATGAGAGTGAAAAAATCTGGATGATAGCCGCTTTGCAACCAATGGCAACTTTGGCATTCTCCGCAAGCGCTTTGTTCATGAGGACGGTGACATAATAAAAAGGCAGCCCAATGCTGAGCCAGCTCCAAGCCACCTAGATCGGCTGCTCCCGCCAGTAATAAAGCTTGCGGCCATAACAGCCTATCGGAGGGTAGTTGTTGTTGATAGGGACTTAGCCAGGGATACACCATATTAACCCTTGTAAAAGGGCAGACACGAGGCCTGCCCCTACTTCATTCATTACGCTACCTCTACATCGCGCATCGTCAAACGTATGCGCCCTTGCCTATCAATTTCCAAGACTTTAACCTGCACCATCTGTCCTTCAGAGAGAACGTCGGTAACATGCTCTACGCGTTCATTCGTAATCTGTGAAATGTGCACCAAACCTTCTTTACCCGGAAGAATCGCTACAAAAGCACCGAAATCGGCAATCTTAACCACTTTACCTTCGTACCGTTGACCCACTTCAACTTCCGCTGTCAGTAATTCGATACGGCGTTTTGCTTCTTTAGCCGCTTCCCCACTAACGGAAGCTATCTTCACCACACCGTTATCATCAATATCGATGGTTACACCCAATTCTTCAATCAAACCACGAATGGTAACACCACCCTTGCCTATCACATCTTTGATTTTATCCACAGGCACTTGCATCGTGGTCATACGCGGCGCGTAATTGGACATTTCAGCACGTGACTCGGTTAAGACCTTAGCCATTTCGCCTAAAATATGCATACGCCCTTCTTTAGCTTGCGCTAAAGCCACCCGCATAATTTCTTCGGTGATGCCCGTGATCTTGATATCCATTTGCAATGCCGTTACGCCACCCGCTGTGCCCGCTACTTTGAAGTCCATATCGCCTAGGTGATCTTCATCGCCTAGAATATCGCTTAATACGGCAAAGCGATCGCCTTCTTTCACTAAGCCCATGGCTATACCCGCTACAGGGGCTTTAAGAGGCACACCCGCATCCATTAAGGATAAACTACCGCCGCAGACAGTAGCCATGGAACTAGAACCGTTAGATTCGGTAATTTCCGATACCACGCGCAATACATAAGGAAAAGACATGGCATCGGGCAACACTGCATTCAAGGCGCGGCGTGCTAAATTGCCATGGCCAATTTCGCGACGCTTAGGCGAGCCCATCATGCCCACTTCGCCCACGGAATACGGAGGGAAATTGTAATGCAACATGAAGGTTTCTTTACGCAAGCCCTCTAAATCGTCTATTAACTGTGCATCTTTACCTGTACCTAAAGTGGTGACGACTATAGCCTGCGTCTCACCGCGGGTAAACAAGGCCGAACCGTGTGTACGGGGTAATAAACCCGTTTGTATAGAGATAGGACGTACGGCATTCAAAGCACGCGCATCGATACGAGGGCCACCCGCTAATACTTTTTCACGAACAGCGCGACTTTCGAGATCGCCGATGATCTTAGTTATTGTTTTTTTACGGCTCTCATCCTCTTCTACATCAAATTCTGCTTGTATAGCTTCTTTGATAGTATCTAATTTATCGTGACGAGCTTTTTTGTCTACAATTTCATAGGCGCTCACGATAGCAGCATAATGGCGTTTTTGAATTGCATCCAATAATTCGCCATCCGTACTCGCAGCCGTCCATTCCCACGTTACGGTCCCAGCATCTGCCGCCAATTCGCGGATCGTTTCAATGGCAATTTGCATGTGCTGATGACCAAACATCACCGCACCCAGCATGATCTCTTCGGACAATTCTTTGGCTTCTGACTCAACCATCAAGATAGCATCGGCCGCCCCGGCGACGACTAAATCGAGCTGAGAATCTAACAATTTTTCTTTAGAAGGATTCAACACATATTCGTTGTTCACATACCCTACTCTGGCTGCCGCTACGGGGCCATGAAAAGGGATCCCAGACAACGCTAAGGCTGCCGAGGCACCCACTAAAGCAGGAACATCGGGGTTAACATCGGGATCTACGGACAATACTGTCGCAACGATTTGCACTTCCTGTTTAAAGCCATCCGGGAACATCGGCCTGAGCGGCCTGTCGATTAAGCGTGAAGCCAACACTTCCCGTTCCGTAGGGCGCCCTTCGCGCTTAAAATAACCGCCTGGAATATTGCCTCCGGCATAGGTTTTTTCAATGTAATTGACTGTTAATGGGAAAAAATCCCTTTCTACGGCAGATTCTTTTTGGCCAACGACGGTCACTAAAACCACCGTATCACCCATGCGCACCGTGACCGCGCCCGTTGCTTGTTTTGCGATCAAGCCCGTTTCTAGGGTGACCATATGGCTTCCATATTGGAAGGATTTCGTTACTATACTCACAAATTTTAACCTCTATTATAAATACCTTTTGACGCTTTAGCCGCGTATATCCAACTCACTGATCAATTTCTGATGCTTGGCCTTGTCTTCTCTCAGCAAATAAGACAGTAATTTCTTACGCCTAGACACCATTTGCATCAGGCCCCTACGGGAATGGCGATCTTTCTTATTCACCGTAAAATGGCTTTGTAAACCACGAATACGGGCGCTTAACAAGGCGATTTGCACTTCGGGAGACCCTACATCCCCTTCTTTACGCTGAAATCGACTAATAATTTCATTTTTTTCTGCTTTAGCTAGCATACTGTACACTCCTAACAATGATTTTAGATTACAGGTTTTTGCTCAAAATTTGAACCATACCTGCCTGCAAAGATCCGCCATTGTAAACCAGAATACTCTTTTGAACAAGCCACTTAAGGCCTTTTATACAAAAACATACCAATAACCGCAAAAAAATCATAAAAAAAGCGGTTTTTTTCATAAAACCCCCTATACAAGTTTGAAAAATATGATATCTTATTTTCTCGTGGATCTACTTGCCTGTACGTGGTTATTGTAAGTGGGGCTAAGTAGTTAGGATATCTAAATGTCATTTGCATATTGTTAGAGGAAATAAACATGGCACCAAAATCGAAAAAACCAGCCGGGAAAGCGGTTAAGAAAACGGCAGTTAAAGCTAAAAAAGCTACGACGAGCAGCAAAGCAAAGCCAGCGGCACGTAAAGTTAAAGCTGCACCGGCTAGCTTGAATAAGACCTATAAAGATGCGCCTACTAAAACGGAAATTTTGACGACACTGGCCGAATTTGCTGACGTCAGCAAAAAGCAAGTCACCGCCGTATTCACCGGTTTAGCGGACATTATCAATGGTTGTATCAAAAGCAAGGCTGCTGGTGAATTTACGTTTCCAGGCTTGTTGAAGATTAAAGTAGTGCGTAAACCCGCAACCAAGGCCCGTAAAGGCATCAGCCCCTTTACTGGTGAAGAAACCATATTTAAGGCGAAACCAGCCCGTAATGTGGTGAAAATCAAAGCCTTGAAAAAGCTAAAGGATATGGTTGCTTAACTGCGGCTCTATACTGTAAAAAGGCGGCCTAGGCCGCCTTTTTTTATGGTATAATTCCGCCTTTTTTTATGGTATAATTCATACTAATGCTGTGAAGTAGAAGGTTGCAGGGAGCTTCATTGGCAAGAGATAAGAAATCAAAGGTGAACCATGAGCGACGATTCAAAACCTCCTAAAGGCCCTATACTGCCGGATCCGCAAGACCCCAAGCGCGTAGACGACAGACGCACGAATATTATTGACATCAAAGAAACGCTCAAAGAACGTAAAGATAAAAGAAGGCAAGCCAAGACTGACCGTCGTCAGCAAGGAAAACCAGAAAAAGAAAAAACCAAGAAAAGAATAAAAACGGCGGTAGAAACAGTAGAAAGTCAGGCACCGGTTGATCCAGTAAAAAAGAAGCAAAAAGAAGAACGCGAAAAATTCAACGATAAAAAACGCATAGAGCGTCTACGCGCTAAAGTGGAAGGGTGGTTAGCACGATTCAAAACTGAAGTTTTGCCCATAAGAAAAGCCTCTGCAGGGAACAACCCAACGAAGATGCCAGTGCATCCGCTTACTTCTAAAATGACGGGCCGCGATCTCAATGTTTCAGCGGATACCACTAAACAACCAGACGCTGCCCAACAATTGCAAAATGTACTCGCCCATAAAAAACAATTACAATTAGCTAATCAGAATCAGAATACTATTTCGACGCCAACGCCAAAACCGCCTGGAGGTTAAAGTCTTACACACGCTCCCGCACCAATGCCGCCAACAAAGCAATGTGATCCGCGCTATCATTTAAAGCCGGAATATAATGAAACGCCTTTCCACCCGCGGCCAAAAACGCCGCTTTATTTTGCAACTGTAATTCTTCCAGCGTTTCTAAACAATCCGTCGCAAAGCCTGGCGCAATCACATCAATGCGTTTAAGACCCCCACGTGCTTGTTGCGCTACAAAATCGATCGTATAGGGTTGTAACCACGGTTTATAGCCTAAACGCGATTGATAACTCAAAGCATATTCCGTAGATTTTAGTTGCAACGCCTCTGCTACCGCCGTCATCGTTTGTACGCAAGCAGCTGGATACGTATCACCACGTTCGCAATAGGAGAGCGGAATACCGTGAAATGAAAATAGCAGCAACTCGCCTCGGCCATGCTCTTGCCAATACTGTGTAATGCTACGACGGATTGCCTCAATATATAAAGGATGGCAATGGTAATCAGAAATAAAAACCATTTCTGGCAATACCATTTTAGAAACCACCGCACGCGACAACCCATCGTACACCGCCGCAGTGGTAGTGCTGGAATATTGCGGATACAGGGGAATAACAATAACCCGTTCGCACGCAGCGGCTTCTAAAGTGGCTAACGCCGTAGCAAATGAAGGCTCCCCATAGGTCATGGCCAGAGTCACGGCAATATCGTCTCCTTGCAAGGCCGCAGTCAGTGCTTTTTGTTGCAGTTGGCTATAAACCAATAAAGGTGAACCTTCTTTTAGCCAAATTTTTTGATAATTATGAACGAGCTTTTTGGGTCTAAAAGGCAAAATAAAGCCTTCTAAGATAATACGCCACAACCAGGGGGGAACATCTTGTATAACGCGCTTATCTTGCAGGAACTGACGTAAAAATTGGCGTATGGCCTTTGAAGTGGGTGCCGTAGGCGTACCTAGATTGGCTAAGATAACGCCTGTTTTTTTCATTTAAGACTCGTCTTGGTGATTTACTTTTGTTTGTAGCGCGCTCATATCTAGGTCCAAAGCTTGTTGCACCAAATCGGCCAAAGCGCTTTGGGTTAAGGTACCCGCTTCAGAAAACAAAGCTACACGCTGGCGTAGAATCATAATAAGAGGAATTTGCCGCACATTAAAATCTGTACCTAAAGCCTTCTCAGCCTCCACATCCACACTGGCAAAACAAACCTGTGGAAACTGTGCGGATACGCGGGTAAAGATGGGTTTAAAAGCTAAGCACGGCTGACACCACGGTGCCCAAAAATCAATCACAATGGTCTCATGCTGATCTAATATTTCGTCAAAATTTTGCACTGTTAATTCATGGATCATGGCATTTTTCCCTGTTATACCCATTAATTCAGCCCATTGTAACCCCTTTGTAGAGAAAAAGCATCCCTGCTTTGGCAATGAAAGTCTTAGCTAAGACGACAACACGAATGCTCTTTTCCCATGCTTTC
>JAJNBM010000010.1 GCA_021156165.1 Gammaproteobacteria bacterium
CGCGAGTAGTGCGTATGAAAAGGCCAATGTATTGCTGCCTTATGACCTCTATTTTTATCTATGGCGTATCTTATATGATGCCGTGGTATGTGCACGTGTTTGGCGAGCCACCCGCTGGAGCTATGGCGGATGCGCTGCAAGCTGCCCCTCCCACCATTCTAGTGTCTCAAACTGAATTTTTTATTTTTGGTCTTTTTCTGCTATCGCTATTGTTTGGCTTTTATCAATATATGAGGTTATGTTGGCGTTTAGCGGAAGCCTTTTCTTTTCGTGCTTGGCTTGCTCTTATCATGATCATGCTCCCGCCATTATCCTTTGCCTTGGGTCTAGTGATTATCGTCTTTAGTAAGCGACCTTTTCGGGTATTGGACATTTCAAAATAAAACTATTAACCATAAAAACAATATGTACATTTTAATAAAATACATGTATGATTATATGGGCTCTGTTATTGGAGTCTATGAGGGGTAGCGCTACCTAAAGGATTGTAAGATTTAGAGGGTAGTCTGCTTTTAACAATCAATGTTTTTTGGAGTTAGTTTATGAACAAGCAATGGAAAATAAGTCTAGCGGCTGTAGCCTTAGCCATGGGTTTGGTACAATCTGCCTATGCATCAGCGAAAGCAGCAGCAGATACCGCGGCGCAACCAATAACCGCAACGACAGCAGCAATGGTCAATATCAATGGGGCTACGGTGGATCAATTGACGGAGATAAAAGGTCTGGGGCCTAAAAAAGCACAGGCTATTGTAGATTATCGTCAAAAAAATGGTGTTTTTAAAAGTGTGGAGGACTTGAAAAACGTTCCTGGCATTAGCGAAAAACTATTTGCGAGTATTAAGCCACAAGTGACTGTGTAGTTCTTAGGTTGTAAGGCACTTGCTCACGGGCAACTGTGAGCAAGTCTATAAAACCTTCTCACTATTATCTTCCCAAGGCAAATGATGATACAGCGCATTTTCTGACAAGGTGAAAATAGGGTACTTTATAATTTCAAAGAAGGGTGAATAGTCAAAATCTTTAGGGGTATAAAGCCTGGAATTTCCCGGAGCTAGTTGTATGTTTTGGTCGGGACTTTGTTTGATAATAGGCAAAATAGGAAATTGTATGGAGCGAAAAGCCTCGGCAATCAAGGTAGAACAAATTTGTCGGGTAGAAGCGCTGTCTTCAGCAAATAGGGAAGAGCGCCAACGTCTAGGAAAAAATTTCCACGGCAAGAAAAAGCGTCCTAAGTCCAAAATTTGCCTTACGTCGTATTGATATCCTAAGCGTTCAACGGCATAAGCAATGACATTTTGCGCATCTGCTCTAGAAATGCCATTAGGTCTGCAAATACGAATATGGTCCATTTTATAGCGATTTAAAGGGGAAATAATTGTTCCAGAGCCAAGTAGACTTTCTATCACCAATTGCTCTGTAGGCTCGCAGGGATAAAAATCTTTAATTTTTTGGCGCAAAATAGGGTGCTCAATATCATGTAGGCGACCTATGTATAATACCGCGTGTGACCACGGGCTTTGGGTAAAGCTTTTGGTAAAATCACTGATACGCGTTCTGCCCTCCACGAGTAGCACGTCCCCGGGTCTAATTTCATACGATAATTTGTCGAAGTCACAAATGGGGATATTAGTCCGTGGGTTTTCGTGCATTAAATACCCAATGATCCATTTTTGTACGCGTTCGAATAATTTCACAGTAAAAAACCTTAATTAAAAACTTCCCTAGTTGCGTTAGTATAGTTTAATTATTGAGTTATGTGTACTGTGTTAAAAAATATTCTGTTTTATAGGGCAGATCCCCGTGTCTGTCCTAGGGCCTATAGCTATTGGGGTTGTCGAAGCGAAAAAGGAATAAAGCCGGGCAAAATATTAGCAAATTTGAGAAGAATATCGTCCTATATTTGACGAGAATTTGCTAATATTTGGACCGCTTTATTCATTTTGCAGCTGATAAATCAAATGGCTGCAGGCCCTAAATAAGGCGCCCTTCAAAACTTGAGTTTCTTTATCTAGCAAGGTATCATTCCATCTTCAGTGGTCACACGAGGATAGTTGCATGTTTCACGGCAGTTTAGTTGCCTTAGTCACTCCCATGGATGAAGAGAGCAATATTGATTATACCAGCTTGGAGCGATTAATCGCTTTTCATATAGAACAAAAGAGCGATGGTTTGGTCATTGCAGGTACAACCGGTGAAGGCGCAACGCTTACGGATGAAGAAATTAATAAATTAATTCATTTTGTAGTGCGCAAAGTAGACTCACGTATTCCGGTGATTGCGGGTACAGGTGCCAATAGTACTCATAAAACTATAGATAAAACCTTCAATGCTATGGAAATGGGGGTTGATGGCTGCTTGCTCATGACGCCAGCATATATTAAACCCACCCAAGAAGGTTTATATCAGCATTTTAAAGCAGTGAGTGAAGCGGTTCCGGTGCCACAAATTTTGTACAATGTTCCTACACGTACGGCTTGCGATATGCTGCCTGAAACAGTAGCCAGATTAGCCGATTGCAGCAACATCATTGGCATTAAAGAAGCCGTACACGATAGAGCACGCTATTTGCAGTTAATCGAATTATGTGGTTCGCGTTTGAGTATTTTGAGTGGCGATGACAGCAGCTGTAAAGATTTAATGCTAGCCGGTGGTAAGGGGGTCATTTCAGTGACTGCCAATGTGGCTCCTAAGTTAATGCACGATATGGCCGAGGCCGCATTACAAGGCAATAAGGCTAAAGCCGATGAGCTGGACAATAAAATGCAAGCGTTGCATCATGCTCTAGGTGTGCAAACCAACCCAATCCCTGTAAAATGGGCTGCTCATCAAATGAAATTAATCCGTGCAGGGATACGTTTGCCTCTGACGGTGTTATCAAAAGAGTATCATAATACAGTTTTACAGGCTATGCAGGAAGCCGGTATAAAGGAAGAAGTGAATGCATAAAAAAATGAAGGGGTTAACGTTGGCGTTATTGGGCGCCGCCTTGGTTGGCTGCAGCGTAGAAGGCAAAAACGATTACGGCAGCTATTATCAAAAACAAGCCAGTTTAGACGTTCTGAAAATGCCGCCTGGAATCAATGCGCAAGGGGCGGATAATTATTACGTAGTGCCGACAGGCCCTATGGCTGATGTAAAGACAGTGTCTATTTTACCTCCGGGCAGTCGTGCCTACCAATCCGCTATGGCAAAACAAAATGCTAAAGCCGAGAATACAACGCCTGTTCCATCTGTAGGGACCACACCCACCGTCACTGACAGCAGCACTGGTAATAACACTACGGGAATAGCACAACAATGACTGAACGTCGGCAACTCTATAAGGGCAAATCCAAAACCGTTTACGATATAGGACAGCCCGATGAGCTGCTGGTTGAATTTCGGAATGATGCTACAGGCGGTAATGGGGCAAAGCACGCGCTTTTAGAAGATAAAGGTCGAGTGAACTGCGCCTTTGATGCGTTTATAATGGCAATATTAGCCCAGAATGATATAAAAACCCATTGGATAAAAAGTGTCAGCGCCACCGAAATATTGGTACGACGCTTAAAAATGTTACCAATAGAATGCGTGCTGCGCAATAGAGCTGCCGGTGGTATTTGTAAACGTTTGGGCATTGAGCGGGGTAGAATATTCTCGCCGCCACTGTTTGAATTTTTCTTGAAAGACGATGCCTTAGGGGATCCTATCGTCACTGAAGATCATATTGTGATGTTAAAATTAGCCAACAAAGAAGAGTTGGCGGCTATGAAAGTCTTAACCTATCGCGTTAATGACATTTTACAACCGATATTTGCTCAAGCCGGCTTTGATTTAGTCGACTTTAAATTAGAATTTGGCTATTATCAAGGGCAATTGGTATTAGGCGATGAATTTACCCTCGATGGCTGTAGGGTATGGGACAAGCAAAGCGGTGAGATTTACGATAAAGATCGTTTCCGTCAAGATTTAGGAGATGTTATACATTTCTATAAAAAGGCCTCAAAGCGATTGGGGATAGTGTGAAAACGTATACCCTTCACAGTTGAAAATGCAAAATATTCCGTAGGGGCAACCCTCTGTGGTTGCCCATCTAGGGCAGGCACGAGGGTCTGCCCTAGGCGCAATCTCGCATCTTCAAGTGGAATAGTATACGCGAAGAGTATAATTGGAGAGGTACCGAAGCGGTCATAACGGCACCGACTCGAAATCGGTCGGGGGCTTTACGCTCCACGCGGGTTCGAATCCCGCCCTCTCCTCCATTTAGGTGAACCATGATCATAGATTCCTTATTAGACACCGACTTTTATAAATTCACAATGATGCAAACGGTATTGCATCAATTTCCGAGCGCGATGGTCGAATACCGTTTTCAATGTCGCAATCCTAATATAGACTTAAGACCATATGCCGCTGAATTTCGGCAGGCTATCAATGATTTAGCCACCCTGTCTTTTACTAAAGACGAATTAGACTACCTGCGCGGCATTCCTTTTTTTAAAAGCGACTTCGTAGAATTTTTACGTATTTTTCGTTTTAACCCAGAATTTGTCACTATCACTAATGATGACAAATTTGAGCTATCTATAAAAGGGCCTTGGCTGCACACCATTTTGTTTGAAATTCCTATTTTAGCGCTCATGGGTGAAATCTATTATCAACATCAAGATAATTATAAAAAACTGTTGGGGGATGGGCAACAAAAGTTGCAGGATAAAGTTAAGATGCTGGCTGAAAGTACACACGGAGAAGCCTTTGTATTTTCGGAATTTGGGACACGCCGCCGTTTTTCTAAAGATTGGCAAGGCTTAGTGTTAGAAGCGTTGCAAAGCAAATTGGGCAATCAATTAGCTGGTACCAGTAATGTTTATTTTGCAAAAAAACTAAAATTAAAGCCCCTAGGCACTATGGCCCATGAATATTTACAGGCTTGCCAGACCCTAGGGCCGCGCTTGATTTACAGTCAGCAATTTGCCTTTGAGCGTTGGGCACAAGAATATCGCGGGGAATTAGGCATTATTTTAACGGATGTGTATGGCCTTAACGCTTTTTTACATGATTTTGATTTATATTTTTGTAAGTTATTCGACGGGGTACGTCACGATTCAGGCGATCCGTTTATTTTTGGTGAGAAAATGATTGCTCATTACGATGCGCATCGTATTGATCCTAGAACTAAGACATTGGTGTTTAGTGATAATTTAAATTTTGACATTGCCTTACGTATTTATCACCATTTTAAAGGCAGAATCAAAGTGGCCTTTGGCATAGGCACTTATCTGACCAATGACATGGGTATAGCCGCAATGCAAAATGTAATTAAAATGGTTTATTGTAATGGGCATCCGGTGGCAAAAGTATCGGATACGCCCGGCAAAACAATGTGTCCTGATCCACATTATCTCGTTTATTTGAAGCAGGTGTTTGGATTGGAGCCGTAATATATGGAGTGTCCCTATTTAATACCTGTATCCATTACCCTTCAAGATGTGAATTTACACGTAGGGGCAACCCCCTGTGGTTGCCCTATTAGGGCAGGCACGGGGAGCGGGGATCCAGCTTAAAATCAAGTTTTTTTGCTTTTCAAAATTTAAGGACAATGTATGGATTTAACTCAATTCGGAATCAATAACCCCGATGTATGCATTGCCGGTGTCGACGAAGTGGGGCGCGGCCCCTTAGCAGGCCCGGTGGTAGCAGCAGCGGTTATTCTAGACAAGGAAGTATTTATAGCGGGCATAAAAGATTCCAAACAATTAAGCCCCGGCAAAAGACGGCAATTAGACCTGGAAATTCGGGACAAAGCTTTGAGTGTCGCCATCGGCTGGGCTGAAGTGGAAGAGATAGATCGTTTAAATATTTTACAAGCTGCTTTGTTGGCGATGAAGCGCGCAGTGGATGCTTTGACTTTAAAACCGGCTTTAATATTGGTGGATGGCAATCGTTGTCCTAGATGGTCTTATGAGAGTCATGCCATAATAGGGGGTGATCAAAAAGTACCGGCTATTTCGGCTGCATCCATTGTCGCCAAAGTCTATCGCGATCAAAAAATGATAGAGTATCATGACCAATTTCCGCAATATGGTTTTAACTGTCATATGGGTTATGGGACCTTAGTGCATAGGCAAGCTTTGCAACAATATGGCCCCTGCGTTATACACAGGCGTAGCTTTGCGCCGGTTAAAGAAGTGTTAACAGCGGAATGAAAACGCCTTCATTTGTGCATCTGAACTTACACACCGATTATTCTTTGAAAGATGGTTTATGTCATTTAGATGCTTTATTTGATCTGTGTGATGAAATGGGCATTCCCGCATTGGCGTTAACCGATTTAAACAATTTATTTGCTGCCATTAAATTTTATACTAAAGCCCTTAAAAAAGGCATTAAACCCATTATAGGCTGTGATATAGAATGTTATGACGCTATAACGGACGAAAATAAAAAAACGAAACTAAACCCATCGAAGCAAGCATACCATTTAACACTATTATGTCAAAATAATGTGGGCTATCGTAATTTAATACAAGTCGTTTCTAGCGCCTATAATCGAGGACAGGTTATTTTAGATAAGCCCGGTATAGCGCGCGATTGGCTCAAAGCACACCAGGAAGGACTTATTGCATTATCGGGCGGCATAGACGGCGATGTAGGGCAATGTATTTTGAAAAAAGATCGTAGCGCTGCCAAAGAGTGTATTTTATATTGGCGTTCTATTTTTGGCGATCGCTATTATCTAGAAGTGCATAAAATAGGTAGTGCCGATGAAGAATATTACTTAAAAGAAGTGGTACAACTGGCGGCTGAATTGCAGGTACCTTTGGTGGCTACAAACAAGGTGCGTTTCTTAACGGCAGCGCAATATGAAGCGCATGAAGCGCGGGTGTGTATTAGTGAAGGTTCATTACTGGGAGACAGCAACCGAACGCGGCGCTATACGCCGCAGCAGTATTTACGCAGCGATGAAGAAATGCAAAAGCTCTTTGCAGAATTTCCTTCGGCTTTAAACAACAGCGTGGAGATTGCCAAACGCTGTAATCTACACATCGTTTTGGGAGAATATCATCTGCCACATTATCCTGTGCCGGAAGGGTTTAGCACTGAAAGTTATTTAGAACATATGGCTAAAACCGGCTTAGCCGATCGTTGGGCGGCAATCACTGCTTTTAATGAAAATGTTTTACCCCGCCTAGACTACGATGAACGATTGGAGCGGGAATTAGCGGTGATTAATGGTATGGGCTACACCGGTTATTTTCTAATTGTGGCGGACTTCATCAATTGGGCGAAAAATAATGATGTGCCGGTTGGGCCTGGCCGGGGTTCGGGCCCGGGTTCATTGGTGGCTTATTGCATAGGCATTACTGATCTTGATCCATTAAAATATGATTTATTATTTGAGCGTTTCTTAAATCCAGAGCGCGTATCCATGCCTGACTTTGACGTAGATTTTTGTATGGAAGGGCGCGATAAGGTTATAGACTACGTAGCCAGCCGCTATGGCCGCCACAGTGTGTCGCAAATTATTACCTATGGCACTATGGCGGCAAAAGCTGTTGTGCGCGATGTAGGCCGTGTATTAGGTTATCCTTATGGTTTTGTGGATACTATTGCCAAACTCATTCCTTTTGAATTGGGCATAACTTTGGAAAAAGCCTTAGCACAAGAAGAAATATTACGCCAGCGTTATGAAGAGGAGGAAGATGTGCGCGCCTTAATTGAGCTTGCGCTCATATTAGAAGGCAGCGTGCGCAATGCCGGTAAACATGCGGGTGGCGTGGTGATTGCGCCGTCGCAGATCAGCGATTTTGCGCCAATCTACTGTGAAGCGGGCAGCGATGCGTGGGTAACGCAATACGATAAAGACGATGTGGAAGCCGTAGGTCTGGTCAAATACGATTTCTTAGGCTTAAGAACTTTGACCATTATCAAGTGGGCTGTAGAAGCTATACATGCGCAACAACGTAAAAAGCAGGAGACTTTACTAGACATTGCTTTGATCGATTTAAATGATCCCGTTACTTTTGATTTGCTGCAAAAATGCCAAACTACAGCAGTGTTTCAGCTAGAATCGCGCGGCATGAAAGACATCGTCAAACGTCTAAAGCCCGATTGCTTTGAAGATATCATTGCACTGGTTGCTTTGTTTAGGCCAGGCCCATTGCAATCGGGTATGGTGGAGGATTTTATTAACCGTAAACAAGGCATTGCCGAGGTGGCTTATCAGCATCCCGATCTATTGCCGGTATTAAAACACACCTACGGCATTATTTTGTATCAAGAGCAAGTGATGCAAATAGCACAAGTATTGGCCAACTATACCCTAGGGGGCGCCGACTTATTGCGTCGCGCCATGGGTAAGAAAAAACCCGAGGAAATGGCGAAACAGCGGCAGATTTTTATTAATGGAGCGAAACAGCGTGATATAGATGAAAAACTTGCGAATGCCATCTTTGACTTAATGGAAAAATTTGCAGGCTATGGCTTTAACAAATCGCACTCCGCAGCGTATGCGTTATTAGCCTATCAAACAGCGTGGTTAAAGGCGCATTATCCTGCAGAATTTATGGCGGCAGTGCTGACTTCTGAATTGCAAGATACCGATAAATTGGCGGGTTTAATCGACGAATGCAGGCAAATGGGCTTAAGTATAATTCCTCCCTCCATTTACAGCAGTGTTTATGCGTTTAAGGTAAATGAAGATCATGCCATAGAATATGGTTTAGGCGCATTAAAGGGTGTAGGCGAGGGCGCCATAGAAGCAATTCTGTTAGCGCGTAAAGAGCATGGCCATTTTAGTTCTTTTTATGATTTTATCGCCAGTGTGGATTTAAAGAAAGTCAATAAACGTGTGTTTGAAACTTTGATTAACAGCGGTGCTTGTGATGTTTTTGTAGAAGAAATACCGGGTGTAGGGCCTGGCCCTATGTCTGGCGTAAGGCCAGGCTCTATACTTAATGTAGGGGCAGGCTCCCGTGCCTGCCCTGTGAGAGTAGCCCATAGATCTATCTTATTAGCCAGTTTACCCACGGCGTTATCCTTAGCGGAAAAAAAATCGCTAGAAAACAGTCGCAAGCAGGGTAGTTTATTTGCTTTATTAGACGACAAACCTGAAACAGCCTATGTAATGGCACCAGCCTGGAACTTAAGACAACGTTTACAAGCAGAAAAAAACAGTTTCGGATTTTATTTTTCTGGATTGCCTATTAGCGCTTATAGGGCTGAATTGGATTATGTATTTAAAACGCGTATAGCCGACTTATCCAGTGGCGATTATCAAAAAGTCGCAGGGTGGGTACTGGACGTGCGTGTCCTCATGACTAAAAAAGAAGAACGCATGGCGATTATAAAACTAGTAGATGAAACAGGGCAAATGGATATTACCGTATTTCCGGATCTATACCAAGAATTACGTTCTATTATTCAAAAAGATTGCTTATTAGTAATAGAAGGCGATACCAATATAGACGAATGGAATGGTACTTTGCGCATGAGCGCTAGGAAACTCTGGGGCTTAGAAGATTTTAGACAAATTCATGTAAAGCACATAGAGTTGGCACTTCAGGATGCAGATTGTTCCGCGCAAAAATTACAAGCCATTCAAACCATTTTAGCAAAGCATAATCAAGGTTCTACCGCTGCTCGTATATCTTTTTCCACATTCAACGCCACGGCACAATTGGCTTTGGGCGAATCCTTTCAAGTCAATCCCAGCGATGCCTTATTGGATGAATTAGGGCAGCATGTGGCAGTTAAGCTGGTGTATTGAAATGATGTTTTTATAGTTATCCGTACCTGTGAAATATATTTGGATAGCACAGGAATAGCCGTAACGTCATTGCGAAAAAACCCGTCCCATAGAACTTATGCGAAAGCATGGAACAAGCAAAGGTTTTTTGGAGCAATCCAGTTTTAAAACTATAATACGGGTATGAATAATGAGATAAATAAGTTTTTATACCTTGCAAATAGGAAAATAATATGATTAATGAACCGGTTATTACACTGAATATCGCCTATTGCCCACCTTTAGATTGGGAGGGTTGTCTTGCTTATTATGAAAAACATAAGATTGGCGACTTAGAAAGTTTTGTTAATAACACCTACACTAGAACATTTGTTTTTAATAATAAAGTTGGGATGGTTTGCATTTGCAATAATGATAAAAAAAAGTATCTGGAAGTTAAAATCAAAGCAGAAGATCTACATGCTGTTGATTTTGTTTTAAAGCGTATAGAAAAAATGTTTGATTTATTGCTCGATCCTGTTCATGTTACGAAAGCGTTTCAAGCAATTCCCTCTCTGAACAAAATCCAGTATATAAAGGGCACACGTTTAGTGCGCTGTTGGGATAACTTTGAACTTGCTATAACCGCGATTCTAGGACAACTGGTTTCTCTTAAACAGGCAACTGGTTTGGTCTCTCAATTGTTAAGCCTATATGGAGAGAGGAGAATAAATTCTTTTACGCAACAAGAGAATATTTTATTTCCAACTCCTGAGATTTTAGCAAACGAATCATTATCGGAACTAAGGGTTCCCCAAATGAAAAAGCAAGCTATTATTACACTCTCAAATCAGGTTGCTGATGGCCGCATAGATTTTTTAGATGGTCAAGATTTGCCTATCTTCAAACAAAAACTCATGAAGATCTATGGTATTGGCAAGTGGACGGCGGAATACATTGCATTACGTGCATTGGGCGATTCTGACGCATTTCCGGAGGGAGACGTATTTTTAGAAAAACTCATAACTAAAAATGAGATAAGAGAATTATCTCCCTGGAGGGGATATCTTGTAAGCCACCTTTACAAATATGGGGTTAAATAGTCAAGGTTAACATTATAAAAATAGGGATCTTCCAGATGGTTTTGATCACAATTTCAGAAGCCAATTGTTTCGGTAGAATTTTAGTGTCCGTTTTTACCGCTTCTTTTTGCACTTCAGTACTGCAGATTATTTCGTGTGCTTGCAATTTTGGTGCGGTTCATTTATTCTCGGGTCAAATAATTAAAAGGGTTGCACTGTCTGGTAAAGCAAATGATCGATCTTTTCCTTGATGCCATGCTGCTCATAATGATAATACAGAGGAGGTCTTAATATGTTTAAAGTAGGATCTTTTAAGCCTATAATGGCTCGTTTAAATAGAAAAATTGAACGCAGTATCCGCGATTTTAATCCTCCATTTACCACATTAGCCATTCTGGGATTGCTATATTATTTTTTATTTTATTTTGCTTGGGTCGTACCTTTTGGAACGGGAATAGGGTGGGAAAGCCTAATTTTGCGGTTAATCGCCATGGTTTTATGCCTGGGTCTGCTTTTAAGGGAGGAGTGGCCAAAAACAGCTCAAAAATGGTTGCCCGTTTATTGGTATATAACACTCACTTATTGCTTGCCTTTCTTTTTTACCTTGATGTTTTTGCATCACTCAACTGCGCAGTTGTGGGTCATGGCCTTTACCAGCATTATTTTTTGGCTAGTATTGCTAGTCGATTTGGCCAGTGCTTTTATATTGCTATTGCTAGGCATTGTGGCCGCAGCAGGCGTATTTTGGTTTAATCACCGCATTCTGCCTCTAACGGATTCTGTTTGCAATATCTTTTTGATATATATAGGTTTTCTTGTCGCAGTTGCTATATTGGTGAAAAATAAGAGACGATTGGAAAATGACAAACGGTTAAAAACAGCCGAAGCCGTCAGTCATGGGATTGCTCATGAAATGCGTAGCCCATTATCGGCTATCATTGTTAAGGCTGGCAACGGCAGAAAATTTTTCCCGGCACTACTAGACGCTTATCAACTGGCCAAAAAAAACAATTTAGAGGGGCTGGAAGTTATTCCACCTAGACGTTTTGAGGTAATTGCCAATTTGTTTGATAGCATAGATAGGGAGGCGAAGTTTGCCAATGTATTCATAGACATGTTGATTTGCAATGTAAAACAAGATGTTTTGAAGAAAAATGCGACCAAAGTTCTCAAAATGAGCGATTGTATTCATACAGCGCTGCAACGATATCCATTCTCGGGGAATCAGGAGCGCCTTATATACTGGGATCATAATTATGATTTTTCTTTTGTAGGCTCTGAGGATAGGGTTGTACATCTTTTAATGAACCTTTTAAAAAATGCCTTATATTATATAGTGGCGGCGGGTAAAGGGCGGATTGATATATGGCAAACGGCGGGGCGCCGTATGAATATTTTGCATTTTAAAGACACGGCTATAGGAATGTCTCAAGAAACACAAGATATGCTGTTTCAGCAACTGATAGGTCATAAGTCCAATAAAGTAGGCTTGGGCTTGGCTTTTTGCGCCAGGGTAATGCGTGAGTTGGGCGGTAGTATTGAATGTCATTCTGTAGAAGGGGAATTTAGCGAATTTTCGCTGTATTTTCCGCGAATTCCAGGGTTATAGGGTGTTGCATATTTCTTATCTCTTATTATACAATGCGCTTTAACCTACGGGTGATTTATTAACAAATATTACGGAGGATTCACCATGCCTTTATTGATCAGCCCGCTCTTTCATCCTACTACTACCATCTTAATAGATGATAATGAAGCCTTTCTTGAAGGCTTAGGCGTGGCACTTAACGATGACGCGATATACCATACTTTTAGCAATCCTACGCAAGCATTGGCGTATTGCACAGAAAATGCAAAGATAAGGCCTATAGACGATAGTTATCTAATGGCCGATACTGAATCACCGGACTCCTCGCAACAAAATATTACCTTACATACTAAAGAGATAAAAACAGCGCTGTTAAAACCCGAACGCTTTGATGTAATTTCCGTTATAGTCGTAGATTTTTCTATGCCTCAATTAACAGGTGTGGAGTTTATTGATCAATTACGAGAGCAAGTAAAAAACAAATTTGCAAAAATAATTATGGTCACGGGGGAAGCCGATCATGGCTTGGCAGTACAGCTTTTTAATGATAAAAAAATAGATAAATTTTTCTTGAAAAGCGAAGATAACCTAGAAGGCAAAATAAATGCGGCTATCAATGAAATGCAAGAAGCTTATTTTCTAGATTTATGCAAGACGCTTTTTAGCTCTATTATTGCAAAGACAACGCCTATATTGAATGATGCTGCCTTTGCGGATCTGTTTGCAAAGATAAAAGCCGATTTGAATATCGTCGAGCATTACCTTTGCGAAAATACGGGTAGTTTTGTTCTAGTCAACAGGGACGGTGCGATGACAGTATTGGTCGTTAGAACAAAAGAAGATTTAATGATGTACGCTGATTTGGCTGCGGATCAAAGGGTTCCGACAGAATTGGTCAATCGAATTTTAAACGGTAGCTTACTGCCATTTTTTGGTACCTTTGAAAAATTTATTGGCTCAAAAAGAGACGATTGGGTTGAGAATACACACCTAGGTAAAAAAGTTCCTGGTAGAGAAGGGTATTATTATTCTGTCATTGAAAGCAGGAAAGTACCCACGTTGCCTGGCGCGGAACATATAGCCAGTTTTGCAAATTATATTGAGGCGGTGAATGCTTGAAAGGATTATCGTCATTGCGAGCTTGCGAAGCAATCCAGGGGTAAAAATCGCTGTTTTATAAGTTCCCTCGTTATTTATTAGCCCTGTTGTAAGAGATGTTCTGTTCATTAGCCAACATTTTCCTGGATTGCTTCGCAAGCTCGCAATGACGACGAACTGTGCTATTCAACCGATTCATGGCGCGAATAGAACACATCTTCATTTTAGGTCGTTACTCCGCCAGAATCGCATTCACCTTGGCTGCACAAATGAAATCATTTTCGGACAACCCGCCCACGCTATGAGTGTTGTAGCGAATTAAGCAATGGTCGTAATGCACTTCTAGATCAGGATGGTGATCTTCCTGATGCGCCATCCAGGCCACAGCGTTTACAAAAGCCATGGTTTGATAATAATTTTTAAACTGCACGCGTCGTTCGATGCTTTTGCCATCAGGAGTTATTATCCAGTTTGGAATTTCATTCAGATAGGATTGGCATATTTGTGCAGCTAAAGGCTTGCCGCCGACACTGCAAGGAATACATTTTTTATGAACTAAATGAGTCATGGTAAATTCTCAAGCAAGAGATGAGTGATTACTGTATGCGAATTCATGCCTAGAGGCAACCCCCCGTGGTTACCCTGTTAGGGGAGGCACAGGAGCCTGCCTCTACAGGAACACTATTGCCTTGTTGAGAACAAGCTTTCTTTATGCTTGCGTCATCTACCTTAAATAGAGTATGCTAAGGATAATTTTTGCGCATATCGAGGCAGTTGTTATGGTGGTTGATCAGTCCGTATTACATTTCTTTACAGATGCCAGTACTATAGTAAAAGGGGTGATGCTGGTTTTATTAGGTGCTTCTTTAGTTTCGTGGACTATTATTTTCCAAAGAAGTTCTTTTTACGGCCGTTTAAGCAAATCGGCGCGGCAATTTGAAGAAACATTCTGGTCAGGTCTAGATCTAACACAATTATACGGCCGTGTAGCACAGAAAAAAGAGCCGCATTTAGGGCTTGCTGCTATATTTCGCGCCGGTTTCGAATCTTTTACTCACGCTAGGAAAGAAGCTTTGCCGCAAGAGATTACTCTGGAAAATGCCGAACGCGCCATGGCCATTGTTGAAAATCGCGAAATTGACGAGATTGAACAATATTTGCCTATTCTAGCAACTATTGGTTCAACCAGCCCTTACATCGGTTTGTTTGGCACGGTGTGGGGTATCATGACTTCATTCCAAGCTTTAGGTCAAAGCGAGCAAGCCACCATTGCCATGGTGGCACCGGGTATTTCAGAAGCACTGATTGCCACCGCTATGGGTTTATTTGCCGCTATTCCGGCGGTTATTGCTTACAATCGGTATTCGCGTAGCGCGGAGCGTCTTACCAATCAATATACGGCTTTTCGCCACGAACTAACCGGTATTTTGCAGCGTCGTTTGTATAAATTAGGGAAAGGGGTAGAGGAATAAGATTTATGTACTACTCTAAATACACCAGAAAACGTGGCTCTAGACGCGCCATTGCTGAGATGAATGTAGTACCTTATATAGACGTGATGCTGGTATTATTGGTTATTTTTATGATTGCCACACCCTTATTAACCCCGGGTGTTAAAGTGCAGTTGCCTCAGGCACAAGCACAAGCTCTGGAAGATCACAACAACAAGCCCCTCATTATTTCCGTAGATAAAGAAGGGCACTATTATCTCAATACCAATGTGAATCCCCAACAAGCTTTAAATGCCCACGATTTAGTGGTCAAAGTAGCCGCGCGGCTGCAAATTGAAAAAAGTCTAGGTGAAAAATCGGTGGTTATGGTCAAAGGAGACACACAGGCCAGCTATGGCCAAGTAGTAGGGGCGATGGTTTTATTGCAACGGGCGGGCGTGGCGCAGGTGGGATTAATCACCCAAAATCCTCCCAGCCAAGGAGTAGCATAATGCGCGCCCACTTTAGTCAAAGCTTTGGTTATTCTCTTTTCTTTCATATACTGATTGCCCTGGTTTTCTTTGTTTCGTTGAGCGATAGCCTTATCATCATTCCGCCCGCATCGAATGCAGAAGAGATACAAAATAATAAAGAAATAGTTAATGCAGTGGCTATTTCCCAAGACGATTTAAGCAAAGAAATACGCAACCAACAAGCTGCCGAGAATGCGGCTAAAGCCAAAGTAGCCAATGAAGCGCGGCAATTGGCTGCTGCCAAAGCACAAGCCTTAGCACAAATTCAACAAGCTAAACAAGAGCAAATGGCCTTAGCAGCAAAACAACAAGCGGATGCTAAAAAAGCCGCCGATCAGCTAGCTCAATTACAAGCGCAGCAAAAACAAGCCGCTGAGCAGTTGGCGCAAACTCAAGCACAAGCAGCAGCTACGGCTAAAAAAGCAGCTGAGGCACAACAACAAGTACTGGCAGCACAGAAAGCCGCAGAGGCGAAGCGCCAGGCACAGCAACAACAAGCGCTGGCAGCGCAACAGGCAGCGGTTGCTGCAGCGAATACGACGCAAATGCAAAATGAAATCAATCGTTATGTAGGGTTAATAACTCAATCCATACAAGCGCAATGGACCCAGCTGCCTGGTGCGGGACAACAAAAACTCGCCACTACGATGTTGATTCACCTGGCTGCAGATGGTACTGTGTTGCAAGTGCAAAATGTGGGCAGTAGTGGCAATCCCGCATTAGATCGTTTGGCCTTAACAGCGGTTTATAAGGCGTCCCCTCTGCCGGTTCCTACCGATCCCACTTTGTTCGCGAATTTTAGAGAATTGAAAGTTAAATTTAATGATACTTAGCGATAGAGAATGATCATGAAAAAATATATACCGCTTCTATTTGGAGATACAAGATCCATCGTAGGGGTAGGCCTCCGTGCCTGCCCAAAAAGGGCAACCACCATAGGGAGTTGCCCCTACGTTAGGATGCGCAGCTTGAAGTACAGTATATGGGTTTTAATAATGGGGTTGATGACGTTTTTTACCACCCCTGCCTCGGCGGCGCTCGATATAGAAATCACGCGCGGGGTGGTACGCTCCATTCCTATCGCGATCGTCCCCTTTGATGTAAATAACCCCAATAATCCGAATGATATTGCCCGTATCATCAGCAATGACTTAAATCATTCCGGACAGTTTCAAGTCATGCCGCAAAGCCGTTTACCGCAACAACCGCACGATGCGGATGCTGTTAGCGCTGATTTATGGAAAACTTTAGGTTTGGACGATTTGGTGATAGGCAGTGCTACCCTTACAGATAATGGTCAAACCAAGGCCGATATGACTTTATTGGATCTATTTCACAGCAACCAAAGTACACCTACTGTTTTAATGCGCCAATCCTACACCGTGGCTAATAGTCAAACCCGCGCTCTGGCTCATCATATCAGCGATATCATTTATGAAAAATTAACAGGGGAAAAAGGCGTTTTTTCTACTCGTTTGGCCTATGTTACCGTAGAACCTCTGCCTAATAACCCCCGCCATAAGCGCTATTCGCTTATGATATCCGACGTAGATGGCCATAACGCCAAGCCGCTTTTAACCTCTACTCAACCCATCATGTCTCCCGATTGGTCACCTGATGGCAGATCGGTTGCCTACGTTTCTTTTGAAACCAAATTGCCCCAAATCTTTACTTCAGATGTGGCCACAGGGCAACGTCGGTTAATTTCTAGTTTTGCGGGTATTAATGGCGCGCCCTCATTTTCGCCCGATAGTCGTTCTCTTGCAGTAGCATTATCTATGGGTAGAACTAATCCCAATATTTATATTATCGATTTAGGCAGCGGCAGATTAACCCAGTTAACGGATGACGCGGCTATCAATACCGAGCCGAGCTGGGCGCCCGATGGTCAATCCCTATTGTTCACTTCCGATCGGGGTGGTGCGCCGCAAATCTATAGTATTGATTTAGCAGGCAGGCAAGTACACCGTGTAACTTATTTAGGCGCTTATAATGCCAGCGCAATGTATTTACCCGGCAGTAGCACAAAAATTTCTTTGTTGCATAGAGATGATAGAGGGTTTAATATAGCCATCTATGATTTACAATCAGGAACGATGCAAACCCTAACGCAGGGAGGTTACATAGAATCGCCGAGTCCGGCCCCTAATGGCCGGATGATAGTTTATTCCACAAATGTCGGCGGTCGACGTATGCTGGGTATGGTTTCGAGTAATGGACAAGTTAATATCCGCTTACCCGAAGTTTCTGGGGATGCACAAGCGCCTGCTTGGTCGCCCTATTAAAGATTAAATAAATTGAGGAGTACTCTGAATGAAAGCAAATTTAAAATGGGCGATGATGCTGGTTATGGCTGTGGCCTTGGCAGCATGCTCATCTAAGCCCGATGATACCAATACAACGAGCATTGTCGGTGGCGATCAGGCTATAGGCGCCGGTGTGGGCAGTAATCCAGATTTTGATGACAGTATGGATGCACGTATGGCTAAGATCTTAGGTATAGAAAAAAATACTGTCTATTTCGACTTCGACAGCGACGTCATTAAGGCCGATTACTTACCTATATTGCAAGCCAATGCGGATTATTTGAAAAAACATCCTAAGGCACGTATTTTAATTGCTGGTAATGCCGATCCTCGAGGGAGTCGTGAATACAATATAGGGTTAGGGCAACGTCGGGCGGATGTAGTACGTCAACGCTTGACCATGATGGGCGTTACAGCCAATCAAATGCGTACGGTGAGTTATGGTTCTGAAAAACCAGCGGTTTCTGGTAACGATGATTATGCCTATTCGCAAGATAGACGAGACGATATTACCTACGATAACGCGGGCTAGTACCTAGCTTTTTTTTAGGAAAAGCACATATTTGGCGCATCTTGGCCGAAAGAGGTTAACGAAAAATGCTCATTGACGCTATAGTCAACTCCGCTTTTTCGTTAACCTCTTTCGGCCAACCTGCATCCAAATCTGTGCTTTCTTGTACGGCTAGATTCAAATTTGGTATGGTTAACATGGGTGGATGGATGATGAAATACTGTAAATTACTTTATATCGCTTTAAGTTTAACCTTAGCCATATTTGCCGATGCGGCACCGATAGTCCAGGGGCAGCCTGAAAATATAACCGCTCCATCTTATCCCGTGGTGCAGAATAATACTCAGCAAGCACCCACCATGCAAGTTGAAAGCAACAATACCCCTCCTGCCGATTTAGTGAATACCATTACGCAATTGCAACAGCAAGTTCGAGGTTTACAAGGACAATTAGAAGTACAAGCACATCAAATAGACCAGCTCACTCAATCACAAAGAAATCTTTATTTACAGCTAGAAAACAAAACACCTGCTAACGCAGCTATAGATAGCGCCGCGGCAGCGTTAACGACCGTAACCGTTACTCCAGCCGCGACTCCTAAAAATAATGACGGTATCAGTGTAAAACCTACATCCTCATCCACTGCAGTGCCTAAACCCGTAGCCAGTGCAACCACCAACAATGACAGCAAACAAAAAGCACTGTACGACCAAGGCTATCAATTAATTACCAAACAGCAATACAGTGATGCCAGTATTGTTATGAAGGATTATTTGACCCAGTATCCCAAGGGTGATAATGCCGCCAGCGCACATTATTGGTTAGGTGAAATAGGCTTAGTCGGCGGTGATTTAAACAGCGCCCAAACTCATTTTCAGGCGGTGGTCACGCAGTTTCCCAATAGTTCTAAAGTATCGGATGCAGAATTAAAATTAGGCTATATCTATTATCAACAAGGCAAATGGGCTTTAGCTCGTCAAACCTTACAATCTTTGATACAACAATATCCCAACACATCCGCTGCAACCCTGGCTACACAGCGTTTGCAAGACATGAATAAACAGGGAGTGTAGCGATTGTTGACAGAAAAAACGCAATCGCTGTTGCGTATTAGCGAGATTTTTTATTCGTTACAAGGAGAAAGTGCCAGTGTAGGCATTCCCACCACTTTTATACGATTAACCGGTTGCCCATTGCGCTGTTATTATTGCGATACCGCGTATGCTTTTAGTGGCGGCAAGAAAATAAGTATAGACAGCATCCTACAAAAAGTAGCGCTTTATCCTACGCGCTATATCACGGTTACGGGTGGCGAACCACTGGCTCAAGACAATTGTCATGATTTATTACAACAACTGTGTGATCAAAATTATTGCGTTTCATTAGAAACCAGTGGAGCCTTGTCTGTGGCTAAAGTCGATCCGCGCGTCATTAAGGTCATGGATTTAAAAACACCCAGCTCTAAAGAATGCGAGAAAAACGATTATAATAATATTAACTATTTAACTCCTCACGATCAAATTAAATTTGTCATAGGCGATAAAATGGATTTTGAATGGAGCGTAGAAAAGATCAAGCAATATCAATTGGCCCAGAAATGCCATTTATTATTTTCTCCTATTGCAGATGTGTTATCACCTACCGTATTAGCCGATTGGATCTTAGAGCATGGCTTGCCGGTACGATTTCAATTTCAATTGCACAAATATCTATGGGGCAATATACCCGGGAAATAAAATGAAAATATACTCTTCGCATTTGATTCTTAGGCTTTGTTGCCTTCGCCCATCTCGCACCAGTCATGTAGAGTACTACACTCCTGTTGCTCGAGAGCTCGGCGCCTCGCCTAAAAACCAACTGCTATGAGTATATCTCCCCCGCAAACTGAAGCAGAATTATGGTCACGTGCGTCTGCTATTGCACAGCAAACCTTGGGCGACATGGCCGCAGCCGTATCTATGGCCGTCCCGAGCGATTTTCGTCGCGAAAAGGGGTTTATAGGACAACTGCTAGAACAAATTTTAGGGGCAACGGCAGGTAATTTGGCGAAACCAGACTTTACGCACTTAGGTATAGAATTAAAAACACTGCCATTAAATGCCAATGGACTGCCTAAAGAATCTACGTATGTGAGCATTGTGCCCTTGATGAGCACAGAACCTTTATCTTGGCCACATTGTGAATTATATCAAAAATTGCGCCGGATTTTATGGATACCTTATTTTTTTGATAAGACCTTAGAGCCGCGATATTGGCGGTTGAGTAATCCCGTATTATGGTCGCCTAGTTTGGAAGATGAAACCATTTTACGGGAAGATTGGTATGAATTAATGAGCCTGGTGCAAATGGGGCAGTTAGATAAAATCAGTGCGCGTCTAGGACAATATTTACAAATACGACCCAAGGCAATGAACGCCGATGTGCGTACCCAGGGCATAGGCAGCCATGGTGAATGCGTGCGCACCTCGCCGCGCGGCTTTTATTTACGTACGTCTTTTACGGCGCGGATTGTCCATTTTTCTAATTCTTAAGATACTTGAAGAGCTTAAATAATGAATTAGCCGCTCATTTAAACCCCTCTTACCAGACTGACTAACAATATCAACCCCACACCACCACCATAATACAACCAACGTTTATACGTCGCAGTATGGCCTGCATGATCACAACCACTTGTTGCATGGCAGATAGCAATATATAAAAATGTACCGGCTGCAATACTATTAAAATAACCCTCGAATAATTCAAAATGTTGGTGCTGTATGACAAAACCTAGATTGCTGGCTAGAATAATCCCTACAGGACTGGCAAGAGCTAACACGATGATTAAATATTTTTGCGTAGTGTTTTTAAAATTATAGCGCCCTACAACCGTGCCTAATGCAAAGCCTTCTGATCCTTTATGGATTAAAATGGCTATAGCTAAGGTAAGAAAGTGCCCGTAGTTTGGGCTTAAGCCCAACGCACACCCTTCAATCAGCGCATGTAACGATAATACGATTAAAATCCAATAGGCAAACCAATGGTGCGATTTTTTTTCTTTAACGTAAATAAGGTGTGAAATGCCTTTCTCGCAGATCAGCATGAAAAGAAAAGATGCCAACCCTAAGGCGGCTAAGAGGGTCCAAGTTTGCGCGCCTAAAAAGGGCCTCAAGCCCGTATAGGCTTCAGGCAAGAAGTGCACTAGAGCAATACCTAAAAAAATACCATGTGAGAGATATTCGGTCAGCAGTAGCTTCTGGGAATGCGCGCCGCTATGGTATGCGTGTGCTTTTAACCCGAACAGGTAAACGCAGTAAAAAGCAATAATCGCCGCTACATACTGGCTAGTATACAGTTTCCATGCCATTGCCTATTTATCTTTTCAATAAGACAAATGCAGCACCCGAATCCCGCAATATACTCACTAACAAGGTTTTGTTACTGGTTTGACTGTATTTTGCCAATTGATCCGTACTTTCAATCGTGTTGTTTTCTATAGACATAATGATATCTCCAGGGCGCAAACCGGCTTGCCAAGCTGGGGTGTTTTCATCTAAATCGATGATCTGTACCCCTTTAATACGGCCGTAACTAGGCACAATGGTATCGTAATTTTGTAACATGACCCCAAAGAAGAAAGGATTTTGATTGGCCACTTTATTTTCGTACGCATTGGGATTGGCTGAAACTAATTTAATGGTCATAGGTTTGCCATTTCTGAGGATGCTTAAATTCACATCGCTTCCTGAGCGCATTAAACCTATACTATTTTTAACCTGTGCCGCCGATTCTACTTTCTGGCCATTGACAGCAGTAATGAGATCACCCTGTTTCAACCCGGCCGTACTGGCAGGAGATAAAGGACTCACCATAGTGATGATGGCGCCTTTAGAATTCTCATCATGAAATGCGGTGGCCAATTCCGGGGTTAGAGTTTGCATCATCACCCCTACAAAGCCCCGATCGACTTTACCATATTTAATAATTTGATTAGCCACACTTCGTGCCATATTTGAGGGGATAGCAAAACCGATGCCAACATTGCCACCACTGGGGGCTAAAATAGCCGTATTGATACCGATCAATTCGCCTTTAAGGTTGATTAAAGCACCACCAGAATTACCTGGATTAATCGAAGCATCCGTTTGAATAAAGTCTTCGTAACTTTCTATACCCAAGCTGTTACGGCGCAAAGCACTCACTATACCGGAGGTTACTGTTTGGTCTAAACCATAAGGATTACCAATGGCGATGACAAAATCTCCCACGGATAGTTTATCTGAATCGGCAAAGGGTAATGCGGTTAAATTGGTGGCTTTAATTTGCAACACCGCGATATCGGAGAGGGCGTCTTTACCCACCAAATGCGCCTTAAAACGACGGCCATCGCTCAAGGTAACGGTAAAAGTATTATTTTTATTGACTAAATGGGCATTGGTGATGACATAACCTTTAACGCTGTCCAGTATGACGCCTGAACCTATGTCATAGCCTTTTTCCTGACGTTTAGGTGCTGGTGCAACATTATCCTCTTGTTCATCCCTCACGCCTGTTCCAGGAACGGAAGGGTTACTATTTTTTGCCTCAATATTAACCACTGTGGCCATAACGGGTTGTACGATTTTTGATAATGACGGCATAACTTGATTATCGACTTTAGGCGGTAAAGCAGCCTGTAAACTCCACGGAGCTAAAGTTAAGGCTAGACAGCTTAAGGATAATAAGCGAGACAATTTCATAACAGGCTCCGGAGTATAAAAATAGTAATTATTATCATATAAAATAGGAATATACACTTAGAACGTATACTCACAGCAGTTGATTTTTAGGCGAGGCGCCGAGCTCTCGAGTATCAGGAGTGTAGTACTCTACATAACTGGTACGAGATGAGCGAAGGCAACAAAGCCTAAGAATCAAATGCGAAGAGTATAAAAGTAGCATTGTTGTTGATTTTATGCAACCCTTTATTTTTGACTGGTAACCAGGTATGATGCTGTGGCATTTGATAAACTAAGCGAGTAAAAAGGATATGTTACAAACCATTCGCGATAAAACCCAGGGTATAGTGGCAACGCTCATCGTTGGTGTTGTTGCACTGACTTTCGCTATTTGGGGTATCCATTATTATCTTGAAGACAGCAAGAGCAGTGCCGTCGTCGTTCAAATAAATAGTACAAAATTAACTCAGGATAATTTTGACCGTATCTTGCGCCGTGATCAACGCTTATTGTCGCTGACACGTCCAGACACGCAAATGAGCGATGCAATACAAGAAAAAATACAGAAAATGGCTATAGATCAATGGATACAAACTACCTTATTAACTCAAGCGGCTAAGAAGGCAGGGTTCATTGTTTCTACGCAAATCTTGCAGCAAACGCTGGCGAGCTTGGATATGTTCCAAGAAAAAGGGCAATTTTCGCCCGCCTTGTATCAACAAAAAATTGAATATATGGGTTACAGCCCTGAAGAATTTCAAAAAAATCTACAAGATGAGCTGCTCATTGATCAGGTGCGTTATGGCGTGCTGAAGAGTGACTTTGTTCTTCCGAATGAGTTGCAGCTGGCAATCGCCACTTTATACCAGACCCGCGACATAGGCTATGTGGTGATACCCTCCAAATCATTTCTCAGCCGGCTGGTAATTAAGCCTTTAGATATTAAGGCTTATTATGAGCAACACCAACAAGACTTTATGGATCCCGAAAAAGTTAAAATTGAGTATCTGCAAATTAAGCGTCAGGATTTAAAAAAACAAGTTACGGTGAGCGATGAAGATATTAAAAGTTTTTATCAAGAACATGCCGATCTACAAACTAAGCCCTTGTCCGAAGTTAAAAACAGTATTAAAGAGCGCTTACAGAATCAAAATACGGATAAATTGATGGCGAGCTTAAGCGATCAACTCGATAGTCTCTCTTATGAGGATCCTACTAACTTACAAACCGTATCGCAGAAGCTGCATATCCCTATTCAAGTGAGTGGTTGGTTAACAAAACAGGATAACTCGGCCAAAGCCTCTTTTCCGTCCCCAGTGATACAAGCTGCTTTTAGTAACGACGTATTACAACAAGGCTATAACAGCGCTTTGCTTACCTTAAATGATGGTAGTGTGATGGTATTGCGTTTAAAAACGCGTGTAGCGAGTAGGGTAAAACCCTTGGCCACTGTGCAAGATCAAATCAAAGCCATTTTAACGGCACAAGAGGCCACTAAAGCAGCTCAAGTTAAAGGCGATAGCATATTAAGAGCGGTGCAACAAGGGCAAAATCCTAAAGCCATTGCGCAAAAGAACGGCTTTGTGTGGCAAGAAGCCTTTAATGTCGCCAGGTCTTCCGCTGGGTTAAATCCAGAATTGCTGGTTGCTTTGTTTAATACGCCGCTTAACCCTAAAACGAATCAAGCCACGTTATCTGGGCAGACTCTTAGCAATGGAGATTATGTAATATTACGGGTGAATGCGGTGCGCGCAGGGACAGGGAGTCATTTAACCGATAAAGACAAAACCCAATTGGCGCAACAATGGGCAGAATCTTTAGGGCAGATCGATTATGCGCTTTATCATCGTAGCGTACGCGATAAAGCAAAGATCAAAATGAATTTACCGAAGGGTGAAGAGAAGCTAGATAAGATGTAGGGGCAGCCCCCCTGTGGTTGCCCTGCTTAGGGCGGGCATGGGGCCCCGCCCCTACGTAAGAATGCGGTGTTAATTAGTTATGTTTTTTAAGAGGGGTTTTAAATGGACGATCAAAAGTCAAAAGCGTTAAATGCGGTGCGGGATCAAATCGAGCGCCAATTTGGCAAAGGCGCGGTAATGTTATTAGGTGAGCATTCTGATGGCCATGAAATCGAAACGATTTCTTCGGGTTCATTAGGTTTAGATATAGCTTTAGGCGGCGGTTTTCCGCGCGGACGCGTAGTAGAAATTTATGGACCTGAGTCTTCAGGTAAAACGACGATGACTCTACAAGCCATCGCAGAATGTCAAAAAATAGGTGGGCAAGCGGCTTTCATTGATGCTGAACATGCGATGGATCCTGGTTATGCGCTTAAATTAGGGGTGAATGTGAAGGACTTATTAGTATCACAGCCCGATACAGGCGAACAGGCTTTAGAAATTGTAGACATGCTGGTGCGTTCCAATGCCGTAGATATTATCGTCATCGATTCGGTCGCTGCCTTAACGCCTAGAGCGGAAATTGAAGGCGAAATGGGTGATCAACACATGGGCTTGCATGCCCGTTTGATGTCACAGGCTTTGCGTAAATTAACGGCTAATATTAAGCGTTCTAATACTTTGGTTATTTTCATTAACCAAATCCGTATGAAAATTGGTGTGATGTTCGGTAGCCCAGAAACGACTACAGGCGGTAACGCGCTGAAATTTTATGCTTCAGTCCGCCTAGACATACGCCGCACCGGTGCTTTGAAGCGGGGCGATGAAATTTACGGTAACGAAACAAAGGTTAAAGTGGTTAAAAATAAAGTTGCACCGCCGTTCAAAGTGGCTGAATTCGATATTCTGTATGGCGAAGGCGTTTCTTATCATGGGGAATTAGTCGATTTAGGTGCCAAACATAAGGTGATTGAAAAATCCGGCGCTTGGTACAGCTACAATGGTGAACGCATGGGTCAAGGCAAAGACAATGTGCGTCAATTCTTGAAAGACAATCCAGCTATTGCCAAAGAGATTGATGCCAAACTGCGTTCAGAATTGCTCGCGCACCCCGAAGCACTGCTGGCCAGTGATGCAGATATTCTGGAGGAGAGTGAGATCTGAACGACGAAGAATATAAGCGATTACGGCGCGCTGCCTTCAACGCTTTAGCGCGCCGCGATCACAGTGTAGATGAATTGAAGAAAAAGCTATTAAAGAGAAGCGATGACAGTGCGCTTGTTAATAGCGTAGTGAACGCCCTCATAACGGAACACTTTCTAGATGATGTGCGTTTAGCGGAATTACTCACCCAAGCGAAATATAGACAAGGTCTAGGGCCTGAACGGATTAAACGTTTACTACAAAGCAAAGCGCTTTGTCACGACGATGTATACAGCGCCTTTAGCGAAAGCGAATGGCGTCTAGGCTTAGGGGCGACCTGGAGTAAACGATTCACCGAAAAACCCAAGGATAACAAAAGTTACACGCAACAAGCGCGGTATTTACAATACCGCGGTTTTTCCTTAGAACAAATTAATCGATTTTTACGAGAAAAACATGAACAGCAATGAATTACGACAAAAATTTTTAGAATACTTCCAGGAAAACGGCCATACTTTAGTGGCCAGCAGCTCTTTGATTCCTCATAATGATCCTACTTTGTTATTCGTGAATGCAGGCATGGTGCAATTTAAGGATGCCTTTTTAGGCTTAGACAAAAGGCCTTACACGCGCGCTTGCTCTTCACAAACCTGTGTGCGCGCAGGGGGTAAACACAATGATTTAGATAATGTAGGGTATACGGCCAGACACCACACCTTTTTTGAAATGCTCGGTAATTTCAGCTTTGGCGATTATTTTAAACGCGAAGCCATTTATTATGCATGGAATTTTTTAACGAAGGTATTAAATTTACCGGCTGAAAAATTATGGGTGACTGTATTTGAAGAAGATAGGGAAGCAGCTGACATTTGGTTAAATGAATTAAAAATTGATCCGAAGCGTTTTTCACGTTGTGGCGTCGATGATAATTTTTGGTCTATGGGTGATACCGGTCCTTGCGGTCCTTGTTCCGAAATTTTTTACGATCACGGCGAAGCGATTTTTGGCGGCCCTCCGGGCAGTGCGGATGCGGATGGTGATCGCTATGTGGAAGTGTGGAATATGGTCTTTATGCAATATGACCGACAGGCTTCCGGTGAGCTGCAACCTTTGCCCAAGCCTTCCGTTGATACGGGTATGGGTTTAGAGCGCATTTCGGCGGTGATGCAGGGGGTGCACAATAATTATGATACCGATTTATTTGTGCCGCTCATTCAAGCGATTGCCGAAAAAGCGCGGTGCAAAGATTTCAGCCATACTTCCCTACGGGTTATTGCTGATCATATCCGTTCTTGTTCTTTCTTAGTGGCGGATGGCGTTATTCCAAGCAACGAAGGCCGGGGTTATGTATTGCGGCGTATTATACGCCGGGCAGTACGTCATGGCCATGCATTGGGTTTAAACGAACCTTTTTTCTATAGCTTAGTTTCTACCTTGGCCAGTATCTTGGGCGAAGCATATCCTAAAATGGTGTTGCAGCAAGAACAAATCGCACGCACTTTAAAACAAGAAGAAGAGCAGTTTAGCCGTACTTTGGAACAAGGCATGCGTCTATTAGAACAAGAAATTGCTAAGTTAAGCGGTCAATGCATTCCGGGCAGCATTATTTTCAGGTTATACGATACTTATGGCTTCCCGCCCGATTTAACGGCTGATATTGCACGCGAACGCGGTTTGCATTTGGATAGAGAAGGTTTTGAAGAAGAGATGGCTAAACAACGGGAGTTGTCCTCTAAAGCCAGCCAATTTGATTTTGATTATCACGAAAAATTGGCTTTTGAAGATAAAACCCATTTTACAGGCTATGAATTATTAGCAGATAGCGCGCAAATCATAGGTTTAGTATGTGAAGGTAAGAAAGTCGATGTTTTTAAAGCAGGTCAAAAAGGCGCTGTTATTTTATCGCATACGCCTTTTTATGCTGAAAGCGGCGGCCAAGTAGGGGATCAAGGTGCGTTACTTTATAACAACGAAGAATTTATGGTCGAAGACACCCAAAAGCAGGGTAGCAGTATCTTGCATTTAGGTTATTTAAAACAAGGCGAATGGAAAACAGGACTGACCGTAACCGCCAAGGTCAGTCATGATCTACGGCGTGCAACGGCGCGCAATCATACCGCCACACACTTACTACATGCGGTATTACAAAAATTATTAGGCAAAGAAGTGGTGCAAAAAGGTTCTTTAGTGGCACCTGATCGTCTGCGTTTTGACTTTTCTTATAGTAAATCCTTAACGCCTGAAATATTGCAGCAAATTGAAGAGAGGGTGAATGCAGAGATTTTGAATAATACCTTGGTGGAAACGCATACAATGAATGCTGAAGAAGCCATCAAAGGTGGCGCGATGGCCTTGTTTGGAGAAAAGTACGATGAAGTGGTACGAGTATTACAGATCGGCGACTTCTCTAAAGAACTCTGTGGCGGTACCCATGTTAGCCGTAGCGGCGATATAGGTTTGTTTAAAATAATCTCTGAGGCCGGGGTGGCGGCAGGGATCCGCCGTATAGAAGCGATTACGGGTATGGCCGCATGGCAATGGGTCAACACGTTGAGTCAAGATTTTAATGCCCTATGCGATGTGATTAAAATTCAAAAAGACGATGCCGTGATGCGTGCTAAACAACAGGTTGAACGCTGGAAGAAGCTGGAAAAGAATTTAGAGAAAACTGAAAGTCAGCTGGCTTTGTTAAAGAGTCGTGACTTGTTATCGCAGGTAGAAAAAATAGCTTCCGTCAACTATCTATGTAGCGATGTAGGTCAAGTTGATCCCAAAACTTTGCGCGAAATGTTAAACCAAATGAAAGCGGGCTTAGAATCCAGCGTTATTGTTCTAGCAAGCGTGCATGAAGATAAAGTACATTTAGTCGCGGGGGTGAGTGCCCCTTTAAGCGAGAAAGTTCATGCGGGTCAGTTGGTAGGTTTTTTAGCTGAAAAACTGGGCGGCAAAGGTGGTGGCCGTGCGGATATGGCTCAAGCCGCGGGCAATGATGTTAGTCAATTGAAAGTCGTGCTGGGGTTAGTGAGAGAATGGGTAGTGTCGCGGATGGGATAGTTATGAATAATAGCGACATTCAAAAGATCTTACAGGAATTAATGGTTCGGCTTGAGGACGTAGAAGTAGCAGTTCAACTACATAAATTGCTCTATGAGGGTATTATAACGGATGCAGAAAACAGAGCTAGAATTTTAAATGACGATTTATATATTGATGCCACAATCAAGTCAGAATTTTTGCTAGATCAAAGTCTGCTTCCTGATACTTTGTTACCTTTTTTATCTTTTCTGCAAGAACCATTAAAAGACTTTATTATTATAAAACTGATGTCGGCTATAGAATGCAGTATTAAAACATTAAAAGAAATAAAAAAATTAGCATCGGGACTTAAAATTGAGACGCATATTAAAAAATTAGAAAAAACTAGCAAATATTACAGTCAAATGAGGCACCAAGTAATAGCGCATATAGAGGTAAAAAGCTTATTAGCTAACAAAAAATATAAGCCTCTTTCTTTAGAACGACTTTTCACGGATATAGAAATGTTAAGCTCTATTTTTAAAGAAATTAGTGATGAATGTGGGGTAACAATAATAGATCTAAGGGATAGTAGAAAAAATAAAGGAATTGTTTGTGGGCTCGAAGCGCTTTTTAAAATTATTTCAGATTTTAGGCAGTGCTGGGTAAATAGCTCAACTCATACTGATAAAGTGGATGTTTGAGAAATACCTTCATAGAATTTATTGGGCTATTAGATGTACCGTATTTTATAGCCCGTCATTGCGAACTTGCGAAGCAATCCAGGGGTTAAAATTCTGGGTTTATAAGTGTCACGTGGGTTATTAGCCCTGCTGTAAGAGAAGTCTTTTTTTACTGTTGAAAATTTTCCTGGATTGCTTCGCAAGCTCGCAATGACAGAGTGCTGCGCAATTCAATATATTTGCAGTATAGTAAGATTCATCTTCTTTTAGAAAAGTACATCTTTATAGAGATCTCGCCATGTTGGATTTACACTTTCGATTAACTGTATTTTACTTTTCCTTGAGCCACCTTTCATTTGCTTTTCTCTTTCAATCGCCGAGGGCATGTTTTCATGTAATTCATAATACACGAGATCTTTGCAATTGTACTTTGCAGTAAATCCTTTCACTAGACCTTCTTTATGTTGATAGATTCTTTGGACAATATCAGAGGTTACCCTAGTGTAAAGAGTACCATTCTTTTGGCTAGCCACGATGTAAACAGCGGGTTCTTTCATTTTTGAATATTTTCTTTGTGTGACTGGAAAGAATCCACTGCATTATTGTTTATGCTATAGTTTAACAGTGCGTCATTGCGAGCGTAGCGAAGCAATCCAGGAGTTAAAATCCGCGATTTATAAGTACCGCATTGCTTTAACGGAGCAAAACCTAGCTCCCAGCAGATGCTTCTTTATGCCGAAATATAATACGCCCCTTGGTCAAATCATAAGGGGTTAACTCGACCGTGACTTTATCGCCGGTTAAGATGCGGATATAATTTTTGCGGATCTTGCCAGAAATATGCGCCGTTACGAGATGGCCGTTTTCTAGTTTGACTTTAAAGGTAGTATTAGGGAGAGTTTCTACAATCACCCCTTCCATTTCGATGTTATCTTCTTTCGACATATGTTCCCACGAGTTATTTTAAATTGGTGCTATTTTCGCCTAAAAGCAGTTAAGAAGCAAGGCTATCTAAGTATTTCTCTACATCCAATGCAGACATACAGCCCGAACCGGCAGAGGTTATTGCTTGCCTATAAATGGGATCGGCTACATCGCCGGCTGCAAATACACCGGTAATAGAGGTTGCCGTAGCATTACCCCCTAAGCCATTTTTGGTTATAATATAACCATTTTTCATTTCTAATTGCCCCTCGAACAAGCTGGTATTGGGCTGATGGCCTATGGCAATAAAGATGCCCTCTACGTCTATTTTTCGCGTAGAGCCACTGTTTGTATCCTTCAATTCGGCACCCGTTACGCCGCTATTATCACCCAGTACTTCATTTAAGGTATGATTCCAGATGATCTCTATATTCCCTTGTTTCGCCTTGGCCATGATCTTGTCTATTAATATCTTTTCAGAGCGAAATTTATCTTTTCTATGTACCACGTAGACTTTACGGGCAATATTCGATAAATACAGCGCTTCTTCTACTGCCGTATTGCCGCCACCGACTACCAATACATCCTTATTTTTATAGAAAAAACCATCGCAGGTGGCACAAGCTGAAACACCGCGGCCCTTAAAAGCTTCTTCAGAAGCTATGCCCAAATATTTAGCAGAAGCGCCCGTAGCGATAATTAAAGCATCACAGGTATAACTGGCCAAATCGCCAATTAAAGTAAAAGGGCGTTTATCCAACTTAGCCGTATGGATGTGATCGAAAATAATATCGGTATCAAAACGTGCCGCGTGGCTTTCCATACGCTCCATCAATTTGGGACCTAATAAGCCTTCTATATCTCCTGGCCAGTTATCAACATCGGTTGTGGTCATTAATTGACCGCCTTTTTGTAAGCCCGTGAGCAGCAATGGCTTTAAATTAGCCCGTGCGGCATAAATAGCGGCACTGTAGCCCGCAGGTCCAGAGCCGAGGATGATTAACTTTTGGTGTGGATGTTGCTGCATTTTTTCCCTTCCTTATATTAAATTAGGGGTAATATAACAGAAGATGGGGGCTTTTGCTCTTTTTTCAAGACACGTTTTTGGAACTGAAAAAACAGTACAACTGGCGCCACAAATAACACTAAACCACTTAAGAAGATCAAAGCATAACGCAGGGGATCGCCCACAGGAATATCGCTGGGCGGAATGACACCTATAACCAAGGCTATGCCGCAGCCTATCAGTCCTAAAATTGCCACCGTCACAGTACCACCTACCCCTTTACCGAGTTGAAAGGAACGTATCTGTTGGGGCTGCTTCCACTTAATATATATAGCTGCAGCCAATAGCAACACATACATCAGTAGGTATAATTCCGTGCTCAATGCCGTTAACAACCAATAGCCGCCATTCACACTGGGAAATAATAAGAAAGCGCCAGAAATAGCGCTCACTAAAATGGCTTGGGTTATCAGCAAACGGTGGGGCACTTGATACTTATTGGTACGACGAAAAAATTGGGGCAAAAAGCCATCGTATCCGGCTTGCAGCAAGCCTTTAGCCGGTGAAATAACCCAGCTGATCATGCCGCCTATGCTGCCTACCAAAATCATGATCCCTACTACAGGCAATAAAAATTGGGCGTGATATACCGCTAGGAAATTATCGAAGGCTTCAATAACGCCGTTCACTATATTGATATGAGATTGTGGTAAAATCATAGCAATTGTTAAAGCACCAAAAGTCATAGTGATGAGCACAAAAGGAACGGCCATCGCGAGCGCTTTAGCATAATCTTCGCCTGGCTTTTTTAAATGATTAATGTGCACCCCCGCAAGTTCAATGCCTAGAAACCCCGCGATAATGGCGGTTAAGGACGAAAAAGCACCGTGTTGTTGTCCTATAGGGAAAAAAGCGCCTAGAGATAACTCTACTTGCGAAGGGCGATGTGTTAATAACCACCACACACCGGCTAACAAAATCAAAGCTAAGGGTATCACCATGCCCAATAAAGCCATCCAGGAAGCAGCGCGCGTGGATAAGCGTATACCTCGCAAATTCAATAGCGTTAGGCCCCAAAACGTAACTAAAATAAGGCTTAATATAAACCAATTATGGGTGGCTAAGGTAGGATTAATAAAATAACTGGCGGTACCAGCTAGAAATGACAATATAGTTGGAAACCAAACCATGGTGTTGATCCATTGCAACCAAATAGCAAAAAAACCTGTTTTGGCGCCAAAGGCACTTTTTACCCATTCATAAATACCCGTACCTACTCGGCTGGCCGCCAATTCAGCGGACACCAAAGCAATGGGCAATAGAAAAGTAGCCGCGGCGAGGCAGTAATACATCACCAACGAGCTCCCGAATAGGGCTGTGGTGGGTAAATTGCGTATGCTGTCTACAGCACCCGCGATAAATAAAACTAACGTAAAGCGTGAAATATAAGAGTTGTCTTTATGCATAAGGTTTGATCCGCTATTTTTTAGTTTCAAAAGCCTTTTGCAAGGCCTGAGTGATATCGGCTTGCAAATCTTCTACGGCTTCAATGCCTACCGATAAACGTACTAGAGTGTTATCGATGCTTAGCGCCGCTCGCCGTTCTGGTGGCAGCGAGGCATGTGTCATCAGCGCAGGATGGCACACTAAGCTTTCTACACCGCCTAAGCTTTCAGCCAAAGTAAATATACGCAATTGCTCTAAGAAAAGCTTGGTTTCACGTAAGCCCCCTTGCAAACGCATACCAATCATACCACCAAAATGGCGCATTTGCTGTTTGGCCAATGCATGTTGTGGATGAGAATCAAGGCCTGGATAGATGACTGACTTAACATGGGGCTGGCTGGTAAGCCATTGCGCCAAAGACAGGGCATTAGTGCAATGGCGTTCCATGCGCAAAGCCAAGGTCTTAATACCGCGCAAGGCGAGAAATGCATCGAAGGGGCCTGCAATAGCGCCCACGGAATTTTGTATAAAAGCCATTTGCTCAACTAAAGTGGGATTATTGCCTACAACCGCTATACCGCCTACCATATCGGAATGGCCATTTAAATATTTTGTGGCAGAATGCACGACGATATCGGCGCCCAAAAGCAAAGGTTGCTGTAAATAAGGAGTGGCGAAGGTGTTATCTACCACTGTCATTAAACCCAAGGCTTTAGCCTGATCTAACAGTGCTTTTAAATTGGTTATTTTGAGTAGGGGATTGGTGGGTGTTTCCAGCCATAATAATTTAGTTTTTGGCGTTACATACTGCTTTAAATCGACTTTAGGCAGGCTGAAATCACCATAACTAAAAGATAATGCGGCACTGCGAGTACGTACCTGGTTAAATAAACGCACTGTGCCGCCATAGAGATCGTCACTGGCAATGACGTGATCGCCGCTGTTCAGTAATTCCAGTATAGAAGAGATGGCCGCCATGCCCGAAGCAAAAGCAAAACCAGCGGTACCGCCTTCTAAATCAGCCACACAACGCTCATAAGCACCGCGGGTTGGATTTTGTGTTCGTGAGTATTCGTAGCCTAAATGTTGGCCTGGGCTTTCTTGCGCATAAGTAGAGGTAGCATAAATAGGTGGCATGACAGCCCCCGTGCTGGGATCGGGCGACTGGCCAGCATGGATAACACGAGTATCAAAGGCTTGTTTAGTCATATTATACATCCATTGAGGACAAAGCGTTAGTCTACCATTTCAGCTAAATCATGACAATGTATAATGTGTCACAGAAAATGAATTGAATCAGTGCCGTATCTTCTTTCATAGCTTTCGCCGTTGCCTACGAACTTCCAGAACTCAC
>JAJNBM010000011.1 GCA_021156165.1 Gammaproteobacteria bacterium
CAAAGGACAAGCAATTGTGTTAATGATTGTACAAGATTTATGGAATTACCTAATCGGAGCGCTTAAATTTGAACGGAGCTGAATAAAGCATGGACAATAATATAGTCATTTTCTCAATTTTTTTGATTTTTTCAGGTGCGGCTATGATGGCTACGCTGGCTTTGTATACGCGACAATCTTTATTAATGGTTTACATAGGCCTAGGTATGCTTTTAGGGCCCTGGGGTTTGCGCTTGATGTCTGATCCCGTGTTGATCAAGCAAACGGGCGAGGTAGGAATCGTTTTTCTACTTTTTTTAATGGGTTTAAATTTATCCTTAGAAGATTTTGTCAAAACATTTCGCAATATGGCCTGGGTGGCTTTGTTGAGTTCCCTTATATTTGCGGCGATTGGTTTTGTGATTGCTTATTATAGTGGCCTTAACAGGACGGAATCTATTGTGGTAGGCGGGGCGATGATGTTTTCCAGTACCATCATAGGCTTGAAATTATTGCCGACGACGGTATTGCATCACCAACACGTAGGGGAGGTGATGATAGGGGTATTATTATTGCAAGACATCATTGCTATCATTACCTTGCTGATTCTGAAAAGTGTAGGTGTTGGGGGCAGCTTATCGGGTATAGTGATACTTAAAGCCCTAATTGCATTTCCCGTATTGACGCTGGTAGGTTACGTTGCTGAAAAATATCTATTGAGGGTTTTATTGGCGCGTTTTGACTACGTACGTGAATACATTTTTCTGTTGATGTTAGGCTGGTGTTTGGCTTTTGCGCAATTGGCACAGATGTTTAATTTATCCTATGAAGTGGGTGCTTTTATAGCGGGCATCGTTGTTGCTGCGAGCCCAGTGGCCTTGTATGTGGCAGAAAGTTTAAAACCTTTACGCGATTTTTTCTTAGTGATGTTTTTCTTTTCCGTAGGAGCCGGTTTTAATTGGCACTATGGGATACAACTATTCTGGCCAGCATTGATTTTAGCGGTGGCGATGATGGTGCTTAAACCGACGGTATTTGCGCTGTTATTGAGAAAAAATGGTGAGCCTAAGGCTATAGCTTGGGAAATCGGTGTGCGTTTAGCACAAAATAGCGAGTTTTCATTATTATTAGCGTATTTAGCGCGCAGCAGTGGCTTTATTTCTAAGGAGGCGTCGAACTTAATTCAAAGTGCCACCATCTTAACTTTTTTAGTGGCTTCCTATTGGGTGGTGTTAAAATATCCATCGCCATTGGCTTTTAGTACTAGGCTCCGACGAGATTAATATGCATATTGATTTAAAAACAGGTTGGGTTCCCGATATACGCACTCTGGCTTCCCCCAATTACAACAGCCGCCCTGCAGGAACAACGGTGGATCTATTGGTTATACATTGTATCAGCCTACCGCCGGGGCGTTATGGGGAGGGTTATATTGAAAAACTATTCACGAATCAATTACCTGTAGAGGCGCATCCTTATTTCAGGACTATTGCCAACAACCCTGTTTCTGCGCATTTTTTGATCGATAGAGAGGGTGTCGTGACACAATTCGTCAGTGTTTACGAACGCGCCTGGCACGCAGGCGTTTCCTCTTTTGAAGGCCAAGGGTCTTGCAATGACTATTCTGTGGGAGTGGAATTGGAGGGTTGTGTCACGGATAGCTTTACTTTTGAACAATATAAGGCCTTAGAGGCCCTCAGTATAGCCTTGAAGGGATGTTTTCCGGCCATTAATTGCGGTAGAATTGTAGGTCATAGTGATATAGCGCCTGGGCGTAAAGATGACCCAGGGCCTTTTTTCGATTGGCAGGAATTTTTCTCTCTATTAAAGGACGTGGGTTTCTAATCTTAATGAAAGGATAGTGGATATGATTATTATTGTAATTTTGCTTTGTTTAGCCTTGAATCGTTTTACGCCTATGGGTAAATGGGCGCGTCATTACGGCTGGTTAGATCGGTATTTTGAATACCATCATAAATGGTTGGGCGCTACGCCTTTCGGCAAAGGGACATTGGGGTTGCTGATGGCCTTAGCACCGCCCGTCGTTGCCGTTGCTATTTTACAATGGATACTCATTTATTTTATGTGGGGCATTGCTGCATTTGTATTTGCTGCAGCTGTTTTGTTGTATGCTTTAGGTGTTATGCCCACCCTCACAGAGGATACTTTGACGCATAAAGCGAACAAAAGCAATACCGTCGAAGATGTGGTGCGTTACGAAGGTGCCACCGTTGTGGTTGCAAAAGCCAAAGGAAGCGTATTATGGCAGGCACAAACAAATACCTTTGCCGTATTATTTTGGTTTGTATTGTTAGGTCCAGCCGGGGCAGTGTTATACCGCTTTTCACGCTTGTTGTCTGAACACACTTATGCCGAAGATTCTCTCAAAATACGCGATGCTGCAATTTCTTGGGTGTCGTACTTAGATTGGATCCCCGTGCGCTTATTGGGTTTATGTTTTGTATTAGCAGGCCGTTTTGAAAGCACTTTCAAAGTGTGGTGGGGCCAAATTACAACCACACCTAAAAACAATGAGACGTATTTAGATGCTTGCAGCCATGCCGCATTGGAAAGTGGTCATGAAACTCCCCAGCGACAATGGGCTTTGTATCAACGGGCTTTGCTTATATTTTTAATCATATTGTCATTATTAGCGCTGGCGGCATGGTCGCATTAGCATTAATAATAATATTGTAGGGACAGGCCTAGTGTCTGCCTTAAGAAGAGGGTAAATGAAAAAAAGTTTAATTGATGTAGATCCTACAGAAACACAGGAGTGGGTCGATGCATTGGATTCTTTAATCCGAGAGGAAGGGGTTGAGCGTGCTGATTTTATCCTAACGCGGGTATTAGACAAAGCGCGGCGTTTGGGCGTGAATGCACCTTTAACGACTACAGATTATGTCAATACGATAGCCTTAGCAGATGAAGCAGCTTATCCAGGCGATCTTGCTCTGGAAGAACGCATTGATGCTTTTCTGCGTTGGAATGCAATGGCTATGGTCGTGCGCGCTTCGCATACGGCGCCGGAAGTACAAGGGCATATTTCAACGTTTGCTTCTTCGGCTATATTGTACGAAGTGGGTTTACTGCACTTTTTTCACGGCGCAGACGATGCTTCACATGGCGATTGCGTGTATGTGCAGGGTCACTCTTCACCCGGTTTGTATTCTTTTGCTTATTTGATGGGCCGTTTGTCGGCTAAACAACTCGATCATTTTCGACGAGAGATTGGCGGAGAAGGAATTTCTTCTTATCCCCACCCCTGGTTAATGCCAGATTTTTGGCAATTTCCAACGGTTTCGATGGGTTTGGGTTCCATACAAGCCATCTATCAAGCACGCTTTTTGAAGTATTTACAGCACCGCGGTTTGCAAGATACGAACAGCCGCAAGGTATGGGTATTTTGTGGCGATGGTGAAATGGATGAACCCGAATCGGTAGGCGCATTGCATATCGCCCAAAAGGAACAACTGGATAATCTTATTTTTGTGATCAACTGTAATCTGCAGCGCTTAGATGGTCCCGTGCGCGGCAATGGTAAAATTATCCAGGAATTAGAAAGTCATTTTCGCGGCGTAGGCTTTAATGTGATTAAAGTCATTTGGGGCAGCGAGTGGGATGAATTATTTGCGCGTGATAGCGAAGGCTTATTGCGTCAGCGTATGATGGATATGGTGGATGGCGATTACCAATTGTTTCAAGCCAAAAATGGTGGGGTGGCGCGAGAAGTGTTGTTTGGTAGCGATCCGCGCTTATTGGCCATGGTAGAACATTTATCCGATGAAGCTCTTTTTGAAATGCGCTATGGTGGTTTGGATCGCAAAAAAGTGTATGCGGCCTATCAACAAGCGGTGAATTTAAACAATGGTCGTCCTACGGTTATCTTAGCGAAAAGCGTTAAAGGATACGGCATAGGTCCGGTAGGACAAGGGCAGAATACGGCGCACAATCAGAAAAAATTGTCTTTAGAAGATGTCACGTATATGCGCGATCGTTTTAAGATCCCATTACAGGACAAAGCGCTAGAAGAAGTATCTTATGTGCAGTTTGCTAAAGGTTCTGCTGAACTTGAATATTTACAACAAAAACGCAAAGCCTTAGGTGGAGATTTTCCTAAGCGCAAACAAACAGAAGACCGTTTAACTTTACCTGATGAATCGCTGTGGCAGCCGCATTGGCAGGGGAGTCACGATAGAGAATATTCTACCACTATGGCTTTTGTGCGCATCTTAAGTAGTTTGCTAAAAGATAAAGGAATCAAAGATAGAATAGTGCCTATCGTTCCGGATGAATCGCGTACCTTTGGTATGGAAGGTTTGTTTCGTCAGCTGGGTATTTATTCCGTAGATGGCCAACAGTATAAACCGGTGGATGCGGGCGAATTGATGTATTACAAAGAAGACATCAAAGGACAATTTTTAGAAGAAGGTATCACCGAAGCAGGCGCATTTTCTTCCTGGTTGGCCGCAGCTACGTCCTATAATACCAATCAATTGGCCATGTTGCCGTTCTACATTTATTATTCCATGTTTGGTTTTCAGCGTATTGCCGATTTAGCCTGGGCAGCAGGGGATCAAAAAGCGCGTGGTTTTTTAATAGGCGCGACTGCGGGGCGTACTACTTTATCCGGTGAAGGCTTGCAACACCAAGATGGCCATAGTCATGTGATGGCAGGTTTAGTGCCCAATTGCATCAGCTATGATCCCACTTTTCATTATGAGTTAGCCGTCATTATTGAAGAAGGGATGCGTCGTATGTATGGTGTTGGTGAGGATATTTATTATTACATCACGGTAATGAACGAAAATTACCTGCATCCCGCCATGCCGGAAGGGGCGCGTGAGGGGATACTACGCGGTTTATATTGTTTAGACAAAGCGGCGGTAACAGAAAAACCTACAATACAATTATTAGGTTCCGGTACCATTTTGCGGGAAGTAATCGCAGCTAAATCCTTATTGCAAGAGTATGGTGTAGAAGCAGAAGTGTGGAGTGCTACCAGCTTTAATGAATTGTATAGAGAAGCATGGGCTATAGAACGTGACAATCGCTTGCATCCTGGAGCATCCCCCAAAGTGCCTTATGTCACCCAGTGCTTGGCACCTACAAAAGGCCCTATTTTAGCAGTAACCGACTATGTGCGGGCTTATGCCGAACCCATACGCGCTTATTTAGGCGATCGTTCTTATACGACATTGGGTACGGACGGTTTTGGTCGCAGCGATACGCGACGCGCTTTGCGTCAATTCTTTGAAGTGGATAGCAATGCCATTGCTTATGCCAGCTTAAAGGCATTGTACGATGAAAAAGCGATTGAACTAACCGTGCTGCAAAAGGCGATGAAAGATTTAGGTATTCATTCCAATAAAGAAAATCCTGTAAAGTGTTAAGAGGTTATATATAGATGTCAAACGTAATTGAAGTAAAAGTTCCGGACATTGGGCAGAGTGAGGCGGTTGATGTCATCGAAGTATGTGTGAAAGCAGGCGATACACTCGCTGTAGACGATGCGATTATTACCTTAGAATCTGATAAAGCCAGTATGGATGTCCCCAGTCCCTATGCAGGCGTGGTAGAAAGTGTCAGAGTTAAAGTGGGCGATAAGGTAACCGAAGGCAACGTTATTTTAATATTAAAGACGGAAGCCAGTATAGAAAAACCTGTAAAAGAAGAAAAAGTCATTGAAAAAAAAGAACCTGAAGTAAAAACGACGCCTGTCGCTGTTGCGGTTAAAGAAACAGCGCAACCCACTATTCCCGATAATCTACACGCAGGGCCTGCGGTCAGACGATTGGCACGTGAGTTGGATTTAGATTTAAGGCAAATTCCCGCCACCGGACCTAAGGGGCGCATTTCCAAAGAAGATGTTAAAAACTATGTGCAAGCGCGCATGCAAGGTGGCGGTGGTGGCTTTGCCCTTCCAGCGGCACCGCAAATTGATTTTGCACAATTTGGCGCTATTACCATAGAGCCTTTATCTAAAATTAAAAAATTATCCGGCGCCAATTTACACCGCAATTGGGTCACTATTCCACATGTGACTCAATTCGATGAAGCCGATATCACAAATTTAGAAGCGTTTAGGGTGGAGCATAAAGCTGAAGTAGAAAAACAAGGCTTTAAGCTAACCCCCTTGGTATTTATTATGAAAGCCGTTGCGGCAGCGTTGAAAAAAATGCCGCAGTTTAATGCTTCTTTGTCTGCCGATGGTGCATCTATCGTGTTGAAACACTATGTACATCTGGGCGTGGCTGTGGACACACCCAATGGTTTAGTGGTGCCAGTGGTGCGCGATGTGGATACAAAATCTGTGTTGGAACTGGCTGCAGAATTGGCCAGCATCAGCGAGCGTGCCCGTAATAAAGCTTTGAAAACGCCTGAATTGCAAGGCAGTTCATTTAGCATCTCTAGCTTGGGCGGCATCGGTGGTACGGCTTTTACGCCCATCATCAATGCACCCGATGTGGCGATTTTAGGTGTATCTAAGGCAAGTTATAAACCAGTGTACGCTAAAGGTAGCTTTGTGCCCCGTTTGATGCTGCCCTTGTCCTTATCTTACGATCATCGCGTCATTGACGGTGCCGACGGGGCGCGTTTTTGTAGACAGTTGGTGGAATATATAGAAGGTGTTCCACTTACATTTTAGGGTATGAAGTATGAATTATGTATCATGTGGATATATAGGCGGTGTGAATTATAAAATTGCACGGTGAGTGATTTGGCGCGGAGCTCGTCCTTGCGAACCAGCGAGTAGCTGATCTGTAATAGAGACTGTGCGTGGTGACATTTATGAAATAGTTGAATTGCATTGAACTCGACGCACGCAGTGCGCCCGAAGGGCGAAGCATGAACGAAGTGAGGGCGGAGTCCATCTAGGGATCTTTCATAATGAAAATGAGCATCATGTACGATGAGATTTGTAAAGAACTATGGTATTGATAAATCCAGTATTTTAACCCCTGGATTGCCACGGTCACTCGCTGGCGCTCGTAACCTCGCAATGACGAAGTTCACGGCTGTGTGCAAAATGTGATGAATGCATAGCAGTTATAGATATTAATATAAATTTGAGGATAACAATGAGTACAGAAAACAAATTACATTTTCCTTTAGTCGTGATTGGCAGCGGCCCGGGCGGTTACACGGCAGCATTCAGAGCGGCCGATCTTGGGTTAAAAGTATTGTTAATTGAACAATACGCGGCGATAGGTGGGGTATGTTTAAACGTAGGGTGTATTCCTTCTAAAGCCTTGTTGCACAGTGCTAAAGTCATAGACGAAGCACACGATATTAAATCTTGGGGTATAGAATTTGCGGCCCCTACAGTGAATACGCAAGCTTTAAAGGCAGCTAAAGATAAAGTCGTAGGCCGTTTAACGGGTGGTTTAAAAGCACTGGCTAAACAGCGCGGCGTGACGATACTGCAAGGTGTGGCGCAATTTGAAAATGACAAAACGATTATCGCCACTGCTGCAGAAGGTAAGCAAACGGTACAATTTGATAACGTCATCATTGCGGCGGGTTCTAGACCGGTAAAATTGCCTTTCTTACCTGATGATCCTCGTATCATCGATTCGACCGGCGCTTTGGAATTAGCCAAAGTGGATGGGAACATGTTAGTGATAGGCGGTGGCATCATCGGCTTGGAAATGGCGACGGTATATCGCGCCTTAGGGTGTAAGATCACTGTAGTGGAATTAATGGATGGCTTAATGCCAGGCGCAGACAGAGATTTAATTAAACCCTTCCATAAATTTGTTGCCAAACAGTATGAACAGATTTTATTAAAAACAAAAGTAACTAAAGTAGACGCTAAAAAAGATGGCTTGTGGGTCACTTTCGAAGGGGAAGGTGCGCCCAGTGAGCCGCAACGTTTTGATCAAATCTTATCTGCGGTAGGTCGCCGATCCAACAGCGATCGTTTAGGCTTAGATAAAACGAGCATTAAAGTAAATGATCGAGGTTTTATAGAAGTAGATAGGCAAATGAAAACCAATGTGGCGAACATTTACGCTATAGGGGATATCGTCGGTCAACCTATGTTGGCGCATAAAGCAGTTGCCGAAGCGCGTGTGGCAGCAGAAGTAATCTCTGGTTTAAAACATTATTTTACGCCAGCGTGTATTCCTTCGGTGGCGTACACCGATCCCGAAGTAGCCTGGACAGGTGTTACCGAAGAACAAGCCAAAGCACAAGGTCTAAATTATGGTACGGCTACTTTCCCGTGGATGGCGAGTGGGCGTGCCTTGAGCATGGGGCGCGATGAAGGCTTAACGAAATTGATTGTCGATAAGGACAATCATCATGTGATTGGTGCCGGTATTGTAGGTCCGAATGCGGGCGAATTGATTGGCGAGTTGTGTTTGGCTATAGAGATGGGTGCGGATGTAGAAGATATCGCTTTAACCATACACCCACACCCCACTTTATCCGAAAGTGTCGCTATGGCGGCTGAAATTTTCGAAGGCACCGTGACGGACTTATATATGCCTAAGAAGAAGAAAGAGTAGGATCCTATCGGAGGGGCAGGCCCCCGTGCCTGCCCAAAAAGGGCGGCCACAGGGGGGCCGCCCCTACGAAGAATCGATTGAAATCGGAGAGCCATCATCATAATAAACCCTATGCTTTCTATCGCACCCATGATGGATTATACCGATAGACATTATCGGTATTTGATGCGCCTATTGTGTCCTCATGTATTATTGTATACAGAAATGGTGACGGCGATGGCACTCGTGCACGGTGATGTAGAACATTTGCTGGCTTTCCATAAGGCGGAACATCCGTTGGTATTGCAGTTGGGTGGTTCCGATCCGCTGTTATTAGCACAAGCAACACGATTGGCTGCCGAATACGGCTACGATGCGGTGAATTTAAATGTAGGCTGCCCTAGTCCTAGGGTGCAAGAAGGACGCTTTGGCGCGTGTTTAATGGCAGAGCCTAATCTCGTAGCGGAATGTATTACAGCCATGCAAGAAGCCAGCTCTTTGTCCGTTACCGTTAAAACCCGCTTAGGCATAGGTCGTGCCGAGGTAGCTGAATTACTGTATCCACTGATTGAAAAGTTGGCGGCGGCTAAGGTAAATACCTTCATTATTCATGCGCGCAATGCCTGGTTAGAAGGTTTAAGTCCTAAGGAAAACCGCACTGTGCCACCTTTAAACTACGATGCCGTCTATCAACTGCAACGAGATTTTCCTGAATTGTGTTTTGTATTGAACGGCGGTGTAGAACGTTTAGAGGATATTGTACATTTGGCGACGCAATTTAGCGGTGTCATGATAGGGCGTGCTGCGTATCACCATCCTTATCTTATCGCTCAAGCGGAACGCACTTTATATCCAACGAGTATTCCCTTACCCAATCGCTCTGAAATTGTCCGTCTTTATTATCATTACGCCAGCGAACAATTAGCCAACGGTTCACGTCTTTATCCTTTATTAAAACCTTTGTTAGGTTTATTTTTAGGTGAGCCTAAAGGCCGCCTGTGGCGGCGGCTCTTAAGCGGAGCAGGGCAGGATAATCTAAAAATCATTTTGCAGGCATTGGAACAAGTGATAGCTTAATAGGGTTTAATAATCACTTGTGTACTACCTACATTCACAAATTGTGTATTTAACCATTTTGCATCGTCCTTGTAGAGCCGTACACAGCCATGGCTAGCATTATATCCCGGCACGGTGGGTGAACCATGCAGCGCGAATCCTTTGTGGAAAAACATGCAATAGGGCATGGGTGCGCCACCTTTGCCCAGCGGATATTTTGTAGATTTACAACCTGCACCTTGTTTAGTGTAAATGGTATAGGTACCGGTAATAGTATGGCAGCGGCGCTTTACATCGCTGCAATAATTTTGTCCTGCCGAAATCGGCCCCCAGTGTACCAGCGTGCCATCAGTATCATATGCGCCAAAGGCTAAAAGTTTGGGGTCTACAATAATAGTATTCTGATTAGGGGTAGCAATCGTTACAGGGAAAGGTGAAATATCCAATAAACTGGTATTCGCTAAATTGTCTGGCACGGCAATCCGCATGCCTGGATATAAGGAGGTCCCCATGCGATTCAAACGTTGTACTACTTCTCGATCATATTTATCTGGAAATAAAGACACCCAGTTTTGATCGCGTTTCACCGTAATGCAGGTATAGCCGGGTTCCTTACATAATGTTTGGCTATATCGCTGACTGGCTGCCGCTATAGGCTGTGCCCACAGCAGTAACGCCGCGCCTACAAGCAGACTCCCTATGATCTTGGCAACATGAAAGCGCCAAGTTGAAAAACATATATTGTTATTGTCCATAATTTACCTCTCACCCTCAACTATAGTACAAAAAGCAGCCAAGGCAAGCGAGCGGCAGTCTTTATTCTTAATATTATAATAATATAATTATTTTATATATTTTATGTGCCTGGCATTTTCCTGCACATTTAGATATAATGCTGCCCTTGTCGTTATTTTTTAAATTGAGAGGAAAATCATGTCCATAGAAAGAACATTGTCTATTATCAAGCCGGATGCGGTACGTAAAAACGTTATTGGTCAAATATTGTCCAAATTTGAAGGTAACGGCTTAAAAGTAGTGGCTATTAAGATGAAACAATTAACCCAAGCCGAGGCTGAAGCGTTTTATGCCGAGCACAAAGAACGCGGTTTTTTTGGCGATTTAGTGCGTTTTATGATTTCGGGGCCTGTGGTTGTATCCGTGTTGGCCGGTAACGGAGCGATTGTAAAAAATCGTGAATTGATGGGTGCAACCGATCCTAAGAAAGCAGAGCCAGGTACGATACGCGCTGATTTTGCTGACAGCATAGATGAAAATGCCGTCCATGGTTCAGATTCCCCAGCCGCAGCCACGAGAGAAATTGCTTTCTTTTTTGACGCTGCAGAAATAGCGCATTAAATAACAAAGCTATGACTGCGAAAATCAATTTACTGGATTTAGATCGTGCTGCGATGGAGGCTTTTTTTGTAACGCAAAATGAGCCCTCTTATCGTGCCCATCAATTATTACAATGGCTACATCAATATGGTGTAACCGATTTCGAGGCTATGTCTAATCTCAGTAAAAAATTGCGCCAGAAATTAGCTGAGGTTTCTGAAATTAAACAATTGACCCCAGCCTTTGACCAAGTAGCTAAAGACGGTACGCACAAGTGGTTACTGCGTTTGGAAGATGGTAATTGCATCGAAACGGTGTATATACCGGAAAGAACGCGCGGTACTTTGTGCGTGTCATCGCAAGTAGGGTGCATGTTAAATTGCACTTTTTGCTCTACTGCAACGCAGGGTTTTTCGCGCAATTTGACGGTAGGGGAGATCATAGGCCAAGTCTTTTTTGCCGTGCGTGCTTTGTCTACCCATAACGGACATCACGATAGAGTGATTACCAATGTGGTGATGATGGGAATGGGCGAGCCTTTACTCAACTTCGATAATGTTGTTTCTGCTATGTCCTTGATGATGGACGATTTAGCCTATGGTTTAGCGAAACGCCGCGTTACTTTAAGTACTTCTGGCGTGGTGCCACAAATGATTGAATTAGCGCGCGTGAGTGATGTGGCGCTAGCTGTTTCATTGCATGCACCCAATGATGAGTTGCGCAATGAATTGGTGCCTATCAATCGTAAATATCCGTTGGCTGAGTTAATGAAAGCGTGTAAAAACCATTTTCCAGAAGATTCTAAACGTAAAGTGACTTTTGAATACGTGATGTTAAAAGATGTAAACGACACTCCACAATGTGCAAAGCAGTTAATACGCTTATTAGAAGGTATACCTGCCAAAGTTAATTTAATTCCTTTCAATCCTTTTCCTAAAACGAATTACGCTTGTTCCGACGCAGATACCATACATCGTTTCCAAGAAATAGTCATGCGTTCTGGCCTGCAAACCACTGTGCGTAAAACACGCGGCGAAGACATAGACGGTGCCTGCGGACAATTAGTCGGTGACTTTAGCGACAGAACACGCCGCAAGGAACGATTCTTGCGTGACAAAGTGGTTGTGGAATAGAGCTCTATTTCAATTATAAAGTTTAAGAGAGGTAGATCATATGTTTTCTAACAAAACTCAACAGAAGCCACCCGTTCCGCGTAGAAGTAAATATAATATTTCTCCGTCCGGCAGCCTACACCAGAGCAGTACTGTAATAGGAGAAAATAAGACAGAAACTTTAATTAGTTTTGCAATAGGCACACTTTTTGTTACGCCTCAAGGGGGGCCCTCTACATCAGCGAGTGGATCTGAGCAGAAGGTAATAAACTACGGTACGTTTTCTCTGAGAAAGTAGCGGTAAATTATTGCGGATCTCTTGCCTCGCCATACGTTTGCTGGATCCCTTTTTCGCTATAGGTATGTGTTTGCCCAGTTTCCCTCACTCTACTAAGCGATTTAAATAATATCAATGGGGGAGAAATTCAAGTTTTAGCCTATTCGCCTTATACTCGGCGGGTGATATTCCTTTAGAGATAACTATTTTAACCCTGTTTTATAACCGAATCAACTTCTTATACAATTAAACATGAATGAGTTCAAATCCAACACAAAAACGGCCGGTTCGAGACCTGTTTTCTTCAACAGTTCTACGGCAGGCTTACTTATAGTCCCAGGCCCGCTCTTTATTTATACCCGGGACTACCGTATAATGTCGCTTTCAGCTAATTGGCATAGTTATAATGGTAAAAATGAGGGTTATAAGTCGGTATCTAACGGGCGTCATGCTCTTGTTGGCGGTGGCGGGGTGCGTACAAGACACGGATGGCCACACTGCGCTTACGAATGACAATGGGATACCATTAAGTACTTTGAGCTATAATCCCAAAGCAGCGGCCATCAATGCCCAGTTAGGGGTAGGCTATTTGCAGCAAGGGGACATAGAGCGAGCTAAAACTAAGTTGTTGATGGCTCAAAAACAAGATCCCCATTCTAGTATAGTGGCAGCCAGCATGGCTTATTATTATGACAAGATTGGGAACGCTAAAGAAGCAGAACAATACTATAAACGCGCCTATTCTTTGGCCACTGAAAAAGGCGACGCGGCCAATAATTATGGTGTTTTCTTATGCAAGAAAAAAGACTATGCTGCAGCCTATACCTATTTTCAAAAAGCCATTGACGATCCCGATTATGTGAGTACGGCGCAAACCTATGAAAATTTAGGCTTGTGCCATTTAGCGCAAAACGATGAAACAGCCGCCAAAGATTATTTTTTAAAGGCGTTGCGTATCGATCCTAAATTGGCAACTTCACAACTGCAAATGGCTGAGATGAGTGTTAAGGCTAAAGATTGGCAAGGGGCAGAAAATTATTTAATGCAGTATACGGCAACAGGAGAACAGTCGCCTGATGCATTGTGGTTGGGCATTCAAACGGCGCAAGCATTGGGGTATGAAGAAAAAGCAATGAATTTAGCACGACAATTAAAAACGTTATATCCTAATTCAATCCAATATCATCAATATTTAACAACAAGAGGTGTGGCATGAAGGAAATTTCACAGGAACATGCTGGAGTATTTCCTGATTTAAAACACGATGAAGCGGCAATCACGAGTCCGGGTGCATTATTACGGGATAGGCGTTTGGCATTACAGTTAAACGAGTGGGATATTGCCCGCGAGATGCGGTTGCAAACGCAATATATCTTAGATCTAGAAGCGGATAATTTTGATGCTTTTTCATCTTTAGCCTTCGTGCGCGGCTATTTACGTGGCTATGCTAAATTAGTTGGTATTGCTGAAAGAGATGTAATGCAATTATTTAATCAATTGTCATTGCAAGAGAAGGTTACAACCAGTATACCCAAATATATTACTCACGACAAAAGTTATGGCGATCGTTATTGGCGCTGGATGGGCTTAGCAGTTGTGGTTTTTATTGTAGTATCTTTAGTGTTATGGTGGCAGAATTCCAATTCTAGCTTAAAAAGTTTAAGTGGCTCTGTTAATACAACTTTGTCGCAAGTGTCTACGCTACAGCACGCCTTGCAAACCGAAAAAGAAAATATCGCAGCAGCCACACCCGATCAAGTAAGCGGCACCTTAGGCGCGAGCGCCGATTTATTAACCAAGGCAACTGCAGCAAGCCCAGCGGCACCTGTAGCTCTTACACCGGCAGCGACCTCCGTACAAAATAATATGACAGTCCCTTCTTCAACAGCGGCTACCGTGAGCAGTGTACCTGCAACAACACCCATAGCTACACCTACCATGACGCCTGTAATAGACACTCCACCAGCGGCAATGGCAAGTAGTAATAATGCTGATGCAACAACATCTGTGGCAAAGCCTCAAACAAAGCATTCGCAATCTAATTTAAGTAGCGCTCATGCGCCTACAGTAGATGGGCAAGCGCCACGTTTAGGTGAGGATTAAAGTGGAACATATCCAAGCCATACGCGGCATGAATGATGTTCTACCCAGCGACAGTGCTTTGTGGCGCTATATTGAAAACATCATTCGTCAAACGGTGTATTCATTTGGTTATGATGAAATTCGCACGCCTATTTTAGAAAAAACAGAATTGTTTAAACGCAATATAGGTGCAGCCACCGATATTGTAGAAAAAGAAATGTATGAATTTAACGATAGAAATGGCGATAGCCTAGCGTTGCGTCCAGAAGGGACTGCCAGTGCAGTGCGTTTAGGGTTAGAACACGGATTGTTAGCTCAGGGGATACAACGTTGGTGGTATATGGGGCCTATGTACAGACATGAGCGGCCGCAAAAAGGACGTTACCGTCAATTTTATCAATTAGGCGTAGAAGCTTTTGGCGTCATGAGCGCTGATATAGACTTAGAAATGATTTTATTATCTGAAGCGCTCTGGCATAATTTATCCTTAAGAGCACCATTGCTATTGCAAATCAATACGCTGGGAACAGCGACTTCCCGCAAGACACACAAAGAAAAGTTGGTGGATTATTTAAGTGGATATCATGATGAATTGGATGTAGATAGCCAACGGCGTTTGCACACGAATCCTTTGCGCATTTTAGACAGCAAAGATGAAAAGACGCAGAAAATTATCCGCGATGCGCCTAAGCTCATCGATTATTTAGACGAGGCTGCTAAAGCGCATTTTGATGCAGTCTGTGCCGGTTTAGATGCCTTGGGTATTGCTTATCAAATTAATCCTGCTTTGGTGCGCGGCTTGGATTATTATACCCACACAGTATTTGAGTGGGTTAGCAATGAATTGGGCGCGCAAGGAACGGTCTGTGCCGGGGGCCGCTATGATAGCTTGGTAGAGCAAATGGGTGGAAAGCCTATGCCAGCAGTGGGTTTTGCTTTGGGTCTAGAGCGCCTATTATTGTTGTTGCAATTGCAGCAAGTAGAAGTGCAGGAGCCTGCAGACATTTATGTAGTAAGCACACCGGGTGCGCCGCGCTTATACGCATTAAAATTAGCTCGAGTGATTCGAAATCGTCGGAAGAATTTGCGCGTAGTCACAGACTGTAGCGACGCCAGTTTTAAAAACCAATTTAAGAAAGCGGACAAATCCGGTGCCAATATCGCGTTAATAGTAGGCGAAGACGAATATACTGAAAAAAGTGTGACTATAAAAAATTTGTGTAATCCTGAAGTGGCACAAAAAAGATTAGATGAAGAAACAGTATTAAATTTTGTAGATGAATATAATAGGAGGGATTATAATGGAAGAATATTACAACGCAGATGATCAAGCGCAAGCGGTTAAAGCGTGGTTAAGAAAATATGGTTTTTCTATAGTCATAGGCCTAGCCTTAGGCATTGCATTATTTTATGCAGTGCAATTTTTTATGACTAAACGGGTTATTGCTTCGGAGAAAGCAGCTGACGCTTATGTGACCTTATTAAACTCAACCGCTACTGCTAATAATCCACAAACCACGGCGATTGCCGCGGATATTGTTAAAAAGTATCCTAAAACACCCTACGCCAGCATGGCACAACTTTTTGCGGCACAAATCGCGGTGAATGCTGCGCAATACGACAAGGCAGACACTCAATTACAATGGGTTATAGATCACAGCAAGGTGAATTCTTTTCGCCAAATTGCACGTATTCGTTTAGCCCGAGTGTTATTGCAGCAACAAAAAATAGGTGAGGCTGAAAGGGTATTAAAAAAAGTAGACGATAAAACCTATATACCCTTAATTGAAACGATAAAAGGGGACATCTATTTCACGCAAAAACAATATGAAGAAGCAAAAAATGCTTATAAATCGGCATTCAATGGGGCTAGTCAATTTTCTGGCTTAGCCAGTATGTTGCAAATGAAATTAAGCGCTCCAGAACTGGCGCAAATCACACCCGAAGCGAGAAACTAAATGAATAAGAATACACTAAAAACCATTATAATGATCACTGCGTTGTTGTTAGGCTTGGCCGCTTGTAGCAGTGACGAAGAGAAAGTGACGACCAAGCCTTTGGCAGCAGTGCAAAACCCAGCTACGCTTAAGATCCTATGGCGCGGTCATACCGGCAATGGTAACGGCAAAAGTAGCATTAATTACGCGCCGGTATTAGCGGATGGCCAATTATATACAGTCAGCGAAAATGGCACTATGGTTGTTTATGATGCTCAGAGTGGGCGGGTGATATGGCAGAAAAAAGCAGGCACGCCGTTAACTTCAGGGCCTACTGTAGGAGATGGTAAGTTATTTGTGAATGACAATCAAGGCGAATTATTGGTTTTTAACGCGAGTAATGGCGCTAAATTATTGACGATAGATTTACCCAATAGAAGTTTTGCTGCGCCCGCTTATAGCAAAGGCATAGTGATAACTAAGACCATTGATGAGCAAATGCTCGCTTTTAATGCCGATAACGGCAGTCCAATCTGGAGTTATGAAGGCAATGTGCCTACAATGATTTTACAAGGTGGTAGCTCACCCGTTATAAATGACGATATTGTAATTCAAGGCAGTGCGGATGGAAAAGTGACCCTAGTAACCTTGGATAAGGGCCAATTGTTATGGCAGCGTGCTGCGGCACAACCTAATGGTATTTCCGATATTGCGCGTATGGTCGACATCGATGCCAATCCACTCATCCATAATAATGTGATTTATGTGGGCAGTTATCAGGGTAGTTTAGTTGCCATAGATAAATTTAATGCGACACCTATTTGGGAGCATCGCCTCTCTACTCGCAGTGGTTTGGCCCTGTCTACTAATGCACTTTTTGTCACGGATACTAGAGGTCGTGTATGGGCATTTAATCCCACTACCGGTAAAGTCTTGTGGCGGCAAAATAAATTATTAGGCCGTACCTTAACTGCGCCCGCCATTTCCGGGGATAATATAGTGGTTGCCGATACACAGGGGGATGTGCATTGGTTAAGCCAAAGCGATGGCCATTTTGTTGCGCGTGTACAAATGGACAAAGAGGGTATTGCTTCAAACCCGATTGCCGATGCTAATACGGTTTTTGTCATATCCAGTAAAGGCGCAGTAGCCGCCTACAGTTTGTAGGAATAGTGATGTTACCTGTTATTGCCATTGTGGGTAGGCCTAATGTAGGGAAATCTACCTTATTTAATCGCATCACCCGTACGCGCGATGCTTTAATCGCCGATGAGCCAGGTGTGACCCGCGATCGCCAATATGGTGAAGGATGTAGTATAGAGGAGCAACGCTTTATCGTCATTGATACCGGCGGCATAGGCGAGGCCGCAGCCGACATTGAACACCTTACTGAAGCGCAAGCGCGTTTGGCCATGCAAGAAGCCGATATACTATTGTTTATGGTAGATGCCAAGTCTGGCGTTACCAGTGCGGATGTAGAAGTAGCCAACGAGTTACGGCGCTTAGGCAAAAAAGTGCATCTAGTGGTGAATAAAGTCGATGGTAAAGTCATTGACGAAGTCGTAGCAGATTTTTACCAATTGGGTTTTAGCGATGTCCATGCCATTGCCGCTAGCCATGGTCGCGGCGTCAATGCTTTATTAGAAACTGTTTTAAGCGAGTTACCTAAACCTGAAGCAGAATTAGAAGAAGAGCCTAAACCCAGCGGTATTAAAGTGGCTATTGTAGGGCGACCTAATGTAGGTAAATCCACTTTAATCAATCGCTTATTGGGAGAAGAGCGCACCATCGTTTACGACATGCCTGGAACGACACGAAGCAGCATTTATATTTCCCATGTACACCATGATGTAGAATATACCTTTATTGATACCGCTGGCGTGAGACGGCGAGCGCAAGTGACAGAAACGGTGGAAACCTTTTCGGTGATCAAAGCTTTGCAAGCGATTGAAGCAGCTGATGTGTCTATATTGGTTTTAAATGCACGTGAGGAAATTTCGCAACAAGATCAACGTTTGTTTAATTATATTATCGAAGCGGGTCGTGCGGTAGTGATTGCCGTTAATAAATGGGATGGCTTGGATAACGAAACCAAAAAGAATGTGCGCGGTGCGCTCAAAGATTCTTTCCATTTTGTAGATTATGTCAAAATTCAGTGCATATCAGCCTTGCATGGTACGGGCGTGGGTAATTTATACACTTATATTAAACAAGCTTATCGATCGTCGCGTATGGAGCTTACTACAGGTCGTTTGACGACGATTCTACAAGATGCAACTACACGTCATGAACCGCCGATGGTTCATGGACGACGCATTAAATTGCGTTTGGCGCATGCAGGCGGCCATCAACCGCCAATCATCGTCATTCATGGGAAGCAAACGGAGGCGCTGCCTGAAACTTACAAACGCTATTTAATGCACGTGTATCATAAAGCACTTAAAATTGTGGGTACGCCTATACGCTTACAATTTAAAACGGATAGCAACCCATACGAAGGTAAAAAAAATGTTTTAACACCAGGACAGCAGCAAAAACGAAAACGGATGATGCGTTTTTATAGGAAGTAATGTATTCGTGATAGAAGGGATAAAATGAATAACAAGCTTAAATTTTCTTTTGCACAGCGATATACTCAGGAATACTCCAATATATATTACGAAAGACATAAAAAAGGAATTCTAAAGCGATTTTCTAATATATTAGAGCAGAATATGGCTGCTAAAGTCTTAAAGATGGCGGGTTACCCGAAATCTGTTTTAGATTTGCCTTGTGGCGCAGGGAGATTCTTGCAAACCATATTGAATACAGGTTGTGAAAGAACCCTAGCCGGAGATAATTCCCCTGGCATGTTGCAAGTTATAAAAGATAAATTTCCATCCGCAATATTAGAAAAATTAGAACTACTAGAGCTAGATCTTGTAGACATCCATTTACCGGATAAAAGTGTGGATAGCATATTATGCATGCGTTTTATGCACCATATTCGTGAGCCGCACCACCGGATTGCAATTTATAAAGAGTTGCAACGAGTTGCACGCGATACGGTTTGCATATCCAATTGGGCGGAGGGGAATTACAAAAGTTATAGAGAACGCCTGCGTGCAAAAAGAAAGGGGGTGGCGTCGCGTTGCTTGAATTCCGCGCAATTGGAGAAAGAATTTGACGATGCAGGCTTTACCATCGTGGGTAAAATCGACATGCTACCCAGGATCCTATATTGGTGCACTTACGTGTTAAAAGTAGATTGAATCCATTTTACGTACTGGATAGCGAATATGCTCCTATAGTATAGACAAAAATATCGCGTCCTCGTTAAAAAACTCTAAGAGGTTCATTAACCAGGGCGCGATGTATGAACAGAAATAAGCACGTCAGCTAGCTTATTTATCTTTTTTTATTACCATTTCTAGCCATTCTTTATGTCTTCTTTCGTCCTCAAGGCCCCGAGTGAGGGTGTCTATTGCATCCACCCATTTTTCTGCGTGCGCATTTAAACGCTCATAAGCTTTATTGGTATCCATTTCATTCGAGAGCATAGCGTTGAGAATGCTATTATCCCCAAAGAGATTTCCCAAAACGACTTTACCTTGAGTTAACAATCCTTTTAGGCTAGGGCCTTCTGGTATCTTAGCCTGATGCATTTGAAGAAGTTTACGAATTTCTTCAATATGACGTTGATGATCATTTTTAAACTCACGCAGTTTGGCCTTGTAATCTTCTTTTTCTAAACGATTAATAGCCGCCTCATAGGCTTCAACTGCATCATAATCTAATTCACAAAGCTCATAAAGAGCATCTTCAAATTTTGTCTGTGTTCCTACTGCAGTAGTCATAAAAACCCCCTTTAGTTTATAGATGAAATTAAGTGTATGTACTCTTCGCGAAAGTCATTGCGATAAGTATAATTGGGCCCATATTATTTGCCCGCTGTTCAACACTTTTTATTTTAGAGAACAACCACTATTTTACTGTTGCTTCTAATTATTTTCAATGATGAAATGAAGTAATTTTAAGTAGAAATTTCGCAAAAATAAATTTGGTGATTTCGAATAAAAAAATATAGTTTGTGAATATTTATTTTTGCAGTATATACGCATTACCAGTGAAGATGGGATTCATACTAGAAGAGATATCCTATACCCCAGGGCTATTGTAGGGGCAACTCGCGAATCGCCCGAATAGTCCTCTGCAATAAACGTTTCGCAACTTCAAAGGGAATGTGCATAGACCCATTTCACTTGAAGATGCGGGGTCTAGATGAATACTATAGATTTGAATCGAAGTGTTGTTATCCTCGTCAAGGATAGGGTTCAAGCTTGTGTGAATTACGCACCATAACTTTCTACAATGCTACGAAACATGAATCGCGTCATTGCTGTTGCTGTAAAGGGAAAGCAATGACGCGTCATACCAGGAAGTGGATTATCCCCGGTTGAAATTTTTTTCAGCAAAATCCCAATTGACCACAGCCCAGAAATTTTCTAGATACTTAGGTCGTGCATTGCGCGTGTCTATATAATAAGCGTGTTCCCAAACATCACAGGTTAATAAGGGTATAAAGCCATTTTGTGTAATCGGGGTCGCGGCATTTTGCGTTTGCAGGATTTCAATTTCACCCTGGGGGTTTTTCACTAACCATGCCCAACCTGAGCCAAACAAGGTGACAGCTGCTTTGGTAAATTCTTCTTTAAACTTTTCGAAAGAGCCAAACTTAGTATTAATAGCAGCGGCCAAAGCGCCTTCGGGGGTGGGTCTCGCCTTAGGAGTTAAAGAATGCCAGTAAAAGGTATGGTTCCATACTTGTGCGGCATTGTTAAAGATACCCCCAGAAGATTTTTTGATGATGGTTTCTAGATCTTCATTCGCCAGGGGATTGTCAGTCAGCAATTTATTGAGGTTATCGACATAAGCACGATGGTGTTTGCCATAGTGGTATTCTAAGGTTTCTTGGGAAATATAAGGGGTTAAGGCATCTATAGAGTAGGGTAGTGGTGGTAGTTCAATCATGATAATTCTCCGTCTAAAATAGGTATAATGTGAGGATAGTGTAAGGCTCTGGCGCTATTTTGGCAAGTGTGGTACAATTTATGGATATGTAATCGGAGGAAATATGGCCTTGATAGAACGTTTAAAAGCGCAAATAGTAGAACATGACGTGTTAATTTATATGAAGGGCACCCCAGACGAGCCTAGATGTGGATTTTCTGCACAGGCAGTGTCTGTATTGAAAGCGATGGGCCAACCCTTTGCTTTTGTTGATATTTTGGCCGATCCGGAGGTGCGAGCAACCTTGCCGCAGGTATCTAATTGGCCAACCTTCCCCCAAATTTTCGTCAAGGGCGAACTCATCGGCGGCTGTGATATCTTATTGTCCCTGTACGAAAGCGGCGAGTTAAAAGCGTTATTTGACAAAAAGTTAGGGTAATTCTACCCCGCGTTTTCTTAATTTATAATTTAATTGGAGAGTTCATTATGACGGTATTAGTAGGGCGCAATGCGCCAGATTTTAAAGCAAGTGCGGTTTTGGCGAGTGGTGAGATTATCAACGATTACCATTTCGCGGAGCGTGCTAAGGGTAAGGAAGCCTTAGTTTTCTTTTATCCTTTGGACTTTACTTTTGTTTGTCCTACAGAACTAATTGCGTTAGATAAACGTATGGCCGAATTTCAGGCGCGTAATGTAGAAGTCATAGCGGTGTCCATAGATTCGCAATTCACCCATGCCGCTTGGCGCAATACGCCAGTCAACAAGGGTGGTATTGGTGCTGTAAAATATACGATGGTGGCCGATGTTAACCACAGTATTTGCCAAGCCTATGGCGTAGAGCATCCTACTGCTAGCGTTGCTTTCCGCGCTGCAGTTTTGGTGGATGCGAATGGATTGGTGCGTAGCCAAATTATTAATGATTTGCCTATAGGCCGGGATGTAGATGAAATACTGCGTCTAATTGATGCTATTCAATTCGCCAATAAACACGGTGAAGTTTGCCCGGCAGGCTGGCAAAAAGGCGAAAAAGCAATGAAACCTACCGCTGATGGTGTGAGTTCTTATTTGTCTGATAATGCAGACGTCTTGTAATTCTGAATGGAATTGATCAGATTGGCTTAGGGACAACCTTCCGAGGTTCTCCTGTTAGGGCAGGCCCGCACACAGGGCCTGCCCCTACAATACTCCCTCCCAGCCCCCTAACTTTTGCCAACGATTGACAATAAAACAAAACAATTCCGCAGTGCGTTCGGCATCATATAAGGCTGAGTGCGCTTGTTTACTATCGAACTCTAAGTTAGCGCGTTCCAGGGCGGTTGCGAGTACCGTTTCACCTAAAGCGAGCGCACTTAAGGCCGCGGTGTCGAAGGTCGTAAAAGGGTGAAAAATATTTTTGATGTGGTTGCGTTCACAAGCGGCGGTGACAAAGCTGAGATCAAAAGCGGCATTATGGCCGACCAAGACGCAGCGTTTGCAATGCGCTAGTTTCATCTCTTTTTTTAAGCTTGCAAATAATTCAGTGAGCGCTTTTTTTTCATCAATGGCCATACGAAAAGGATGATCGGGAATAATGCCAGTAAAAGCCAATGACGCGGGGTCAAGCTTGGCACCTTCAAAGGGCAAGGTGGCGTAAAAAATAGAGTGTTTGGGTTGTAAAAAACCATGCTCATTCATTTCTACACTTACGGCCGCAATTTCTAATAGAGCATTTGTCTTAGCATCAAAACCCGCGGTTTCAACGTCGATGATCACCGGGAAAAACCCGCGGAAACGTTTTGCCAAAGAAGTATTTATAATGTCATTCATTGGGTTGGCCTTCTATAGGCTGACATTGCCAGGATAAGGTTTGCCCAGCCAATAAGGGGATAAAAGTTAAATCGTCTGTAGTATAAGCCTTCGGTACTACCCACGGACTTTGCGTTAAACGGAGGCGCTGTGTATTGATAGGTAATTGATAAAAGCGCGCGCCATTGATGCTGGTAAAAGCCTCTAATAAAGGCAGAGCTTGATGTGCCGCAAATAATTCCGCCAATAGGGGTAAAGCTATGGGGCTGGTAAAGCAGCCAGCACAACCACAGGCACTGTATTTTTTATCTTGTACATGGGGCGCGCTGTCGGTACCTAAGAAAAATTGACTTTGATTTTTTGTCATCACAGCTTGTTGCAGTTTTTGCTGATGATGGTGGCGCTTTAAAATGGGCAAACAATAATAGTCTGGCCTAATACCGCCTGCCAATAAATGGTTGCGGTTAAAGGCTAAATGATGCGCGGTAATGGTGGCGGCAATGTGTGCAGGCATGCTCTGTACCCAATCGACCGCCTCTGCGGTGGTGATATGTTCCAATACAATAGGTAATTTGGGAAAACGATGTTGCAATGGTTGTAGAACCGTATCAATAAAACGCGCTTCGCGATCAAAGATATCAATCGTGCTAGTGGTTACTTCGCCATGTATCAGTAGCGGTAGCGCTAATTCTTCCATCACAGATAAATGGGCAAACTGTTTATGGATATCGTCTATGCCCCAATCGGAGTGTGTGGTGGCACCTTGAGGATATAATTTGACGCCTAAGATCCAAGGGCACTGCTTCGCTTCACGTAGAGTGGCTTCATTTAAATCGTTTGTAAAATACACAGAAAAATAGGGGGAAAAATGTTCATCTTGAGTAACGGCTAAGATACGTTGTCTGTAGCTCAATATATTTGGGACTGTCGTTAATGGTGGGGTCAGATTAGGCATGGCCAGTACGCGGGCAAATGTGCGTTCGGCTAAAGGAACAGTTAGTTTTAACGTGGTGTGATCGCGCAAATGTATATGCCAATCGTCTGGCCGAATAATATTCAGGGTCTGCATTTTTAGAATGGCCTATGGTATAGCTGATACTCAATTATAGCGCATTTTTGATTCTAGAGAGCAGGCTTGGTAGTGATAGTTAAAAATATTTTTTTAACTCGCGTAAAAAAGCTGGTATTTTCTAAAGTGGCTGTGGTATGATTTTTTGTGGGGAATTTTCAATCATAAAAAAATAATAGCTTGACTTATTTTTGTTCAAAACGTTTGGATTGTATTTAAAAAGGGGTTTTCCTATGGTGAAGTTTTTGCGTATTAAAAAAACAAGTGCGGCACTTGCAGTTGTCTTGGGCAGTGGTATGGTCGCCGATGCTTGGGCGGCTTCATCTGCAAATAGCAGCACAGATAAACAAGTGGAATTATTAACCCAACAAACCGCGGCATTGCAAAAACAGTTGCAACAAATGCAACAACAAATTGCCGAATTAAAGGCTGCAAAAGCAACCCCTGTGGCTGCAACGGCGCCCGCTGCACCGACTAAAAAAACAATGAGTAAGCATGGCCAACCTAAGCATAGAAAACCGCCAACGGCCTTTAGTGGAACAACTCCGGCTACTACAACACCACCTTCTGATAGCGTAACCCAAGCCGTGGCTCAAACCCCTAGTTTAGCAGCGGAACCTTATGGTGGACGGGGGGATTTGGCCAATATCGGCGGTACGGCTGTGATTACCGCTCCCTTCATTCATTCTGATCGACAATTCTCCGGGTCAGATTTAATCGTTAACTATTCGACTATCAAAAAGAATGTGGCTATTTTGCAACAAAATAAAAACTTTGTAGACGAAATGACAGCAATGGGCTTGGCTTTACCCAATTATCCGCTGTTAGAATTAAGCGGTAACATTGAGGCTTTAGGTCAAAATATTAGTGGGAATAATTCTTTATCTCACAGCGACTTGAATTTAAGTAATGCAGAATTAGATATGCAAGCGCGTATTAGCACTTGGGTTTCCGGTTTTATGTCTTTTGTTTATAGTACAGGACAATCCGGTGGCGGCAGCCGTGTGAGTAATTCCAATGTTTATTTGGACAATGGTTTTATCAACATAGGTAATTTTGACCGCTCAGGTTTTTACGGTACCGTGGGTCAACTGTATGTGCCTTTTGGTTCCTTTAGTACCTATGAGATCAGTAACCCATTCAATAAAACCTTATTCCGCACCAAGGGTAGGCCCGTGGTATTAGGCTATAGCTCTACCGAACCTACCGGTTTAGATGCCTCGATTTATGGTTATAGGGGTGATGCGCGTACCGGAACTGAAGAAGCTAATCTACCTGACAATCAAACAACAAACAGTTCGGTGTTAAATGAATTTGGTGCCGATACGGTGTATCATTTTGTAGTTGGTGGCGCCAATATTGGCTTAGGCGCGAGTGTGATCAACAATGTTTCCGACAGTGGTGGTATGCAGTCTACCGGTCTTAGCAGCGATGAATTTGCAGGATTTGGTGAATCTTCACAGGAGGAAGTATTAAGACATAATGTACCTGGTGTAGATTTGCGCTTTGATGTCAATAATTACCCCATTGAACTTATCGGCGAATATACGACAGCTACACAAGCCTTTAACGTACAAGACTTAAGCTATAATGGCCATGGAGCACAACCCAGTGCTACTCACTTTGAAGGAGATTATAAGTTTAAACTCTATAGTAGACCAACAACGGTCACATTAGCGTATGATCAAAGTAGTGAAGCTTTGGCGTTGGGCGTACCACAACGCGGTTATACCTTGGCAGCAAGCACTTCTATTTTTAGAAACACTTTGCTGAGCTTAGAGTTCCATCACTATATTAACTATAGTGAGAATGATACGGGCAGTGGTAATGCGGGGAATGTCTTTAATTTAGGAGGCGGCACTACGAATGGTATCATGGCGCAGCTAGATGCTTATTTCTAATGTATAACCACATTGAAACTGCTATTTTGGCTTTATTGGATAAAGCCAAACAAAAAGGAGCGAGTGCGGCCGAGGCCAGTGCTTCGTTTAGCGAAGGCTTTAATGTCAGCGTGCGTAAAGGTGAAGTTGATACCGTAGAATTTAACCGCGATAAAGGTTTAACCTTAACGGTCTATTGTGGTCAACGGCAGGGTGTAGTGAGTAGTTCTGATTTGTCTGAAACGGCTCTAGACCATTGTTTAGATAAAGCCTGGACTATTGCACAATATACCGATGAAGATCCCGCGGCAGGATTGGCGCCCAAAGAGCGCATGGCACAAAAAGCCATAGAACTCGATTTATATCATCCTTGGCAAATCATTCCCGAAGAAGCGATTCCTTTATTAAAAGAAGCCGAAGCTACAGCTATGGCCAGTGATAGCCGCATCAGCAATTCAGAAGGGGTTACTCTTAATACACACCAGTCGGACTATGTTTATGCCAATTCATATGGATTTTGCGGCACAATGCGTTCTACCTCACATTCTTTTAGTTGTGTTTTATTAGCCACCGATAAGAACGGCGCTATGCAGCGCGATTATGATTATACACACAGTCGTGATGCTAAAACCTTAGATGATTTTAGTGCGGTAGCCAAACGTGCTGCGGAATATACCCTACAAAGATTAGGCGCACAGAGTATCTCTACCGGCAAAATGCCTGTTATTTTTAGTCAACGCATGGTGGCAGGATTATGGGGAGAATTATTAGCCGCGATCAGTGGTGGTAATTTATACCGCGACGCTTCTTTTTTGAAAGGTACTGTAGGAAAAGCCATTCTGAATAAGTGTGTGACTATAGTGGAAGACCCACATATAAAGCGTGCTTGGGCTAGCAGTTATTTTGATAAAGAAGGCGTCGCAACCCAAAAACGGGACTTGGTAAAAGCAGGCGTTTTGCAAGGCTATATTTTAAATAGTTATTCTGCACGGCGCTTGGGTTTAGAAACAACGGGCAATGCAGGTGGTGCGCATAATATTTTGGTGCAATCTACAGGTGAAGATTATTCTGCATTATTGCAGAAAATGAATACGGGGCTGCTTGTCACAGAAGTTATGGGAATGGGAGTTAATTTAGTTACGGGCGACTATTCCCAAGGAGCAAGTGGTTTTTGGGTAGAGCAGGGCAAAATTCAATATCCTGTTGAAGGTGTGACCATTGCAGGTAATTTGCAAGATATGTTTGCCAATATTATAGCTATAGGGAGTGATGTGAATAAGCGCAGCTATATTGAAAGCGGCTCGGTATTAGTAGCTGAAATGATGGTAGCGGGGAAGGATTAAAAATTTCCGAAGCTTTGTCGTAGGGGCAGGCCCCCGTGCCTGCCCTAGATGGGCAACCACAGGGGGTTGCCCCTACGATAAAACATGAGCCCCTTATTCCTCACCAAAATTACTATCAAATAAGGCTTTCAGTGCGGCCATGGCTTCATTTTCATCTACACCTTCTGCGGTTATGGTTAGCACAGAACCGCTGCTCGCCGACAATAACATCACATTTAAAATGCTTTTGGCATTGACCTTTTTAGAGTCTAGGCTCAGTTCAATCTGACTACTGAAACGACTGGATAATTCAACCAATTTGGCAGCGGCTCTAGTGTGTAACCCTAATTTATTACCGAGAGTAATATTTTCTGTCTGCATAGCTAAGCCAACTCACGGTGACGCAATAATACTGGGTTATGCTTTTGTTTAAGCGCCTCATACAGCATTTTGGCAATATAGACAGAGCGATGCTGTCCACCGGTACACCCTATGGAAACGGTCATATAAGCACGATTATTATTTTCAAATTTAGGCAGCCAATTCATTAAAAAATGTTCTATGTCTGCCAATAAAGCATGGGTTTCGGGTTTTTGATTTAAAAACTTTTCAATAGGTTCTTCTAGTCCTGAATAAGGGCGGAGTTCACTATGCCAATAAGGATTAGGCAATATACGCACATCAAAAACAAAATCGCTGTCTACGGGTACGCCAAATTTAAAGCCAAAAGATTGTATTAATAGAGACAGTCCTTGGGCTTTGGGTTCAATGCGATTGGAAATAACATCCCGCAATCGATGTTGTGATAGTTGACTCGTATCTATAACCAGATCGGCTAAATGTGCTAAAGGATCTAATAACTTTTTTTCATAAGCGATCGCTTCTTGTAACGAACGATGATCGGAGCTTAATGGGTGGCGCCTACGAGTTTCATTAAAGCGTTTAATTAAGACATCGTCGCTGGCATCTAAGTAGAGTATTTCACACTGGAAACCGGAAGTTCTAAAACTTTCTATCCAATGGTGAAAGCTTTCTAGATCGGTGATAGGATTTCTGGCATCAATGCCTATTGCTATTTTTTGATACGTTTTCTGCACATGCGCGGTTAAACTTTCTAATAAGCTTGCGGGTAAATTATCAATGCAATAATAACCCAGATCTTCTAGCAGGTGTAAGGTTATACTTTTTCCTGACCCAGAACGTCCTGTTACAATAATAACGCGCATGTCATTTCCTTAACCCTTAAAATCAATGCATTCTTTCTTTATGTTCCTTTAATAGGCGCATCAATTTATCCACTAACCCATCTACCGCACTGTACATATCATCCGTTTTTTCACGGGCATGTATTTGTGTACCGGGCACATGTACTGTCGCTTCAGCAATTTGATCTAAATTCTCAACCTTAAAAGTAATCGCAATGCTAAGAACATCGTTAAAATGACGTTCTAAGCGGTCTAATTTTTTCATAGTGAATTCTTTTAAAGGGGGAGTAACGTCTAAATGATGCCCAGTAAATGTGATTTGCATAATGCCTCCAAATTAAGTGTATTGTAGGGGCTGTTTTACATTTAGTTTATTGGCTGCAAAATGAATAAAGCGTTCCAAATATCAGCAAATTTTCATCCAATATTGCCCGATATTCTCCTCAAATTTGCTGATATTTTGCCCGGCTTTATTCATTTTTCGCTTCGACAAGCCAAATGTAAACAGACCCTTAATTAAATATAACATCTTTTTTGACAATCCGCCAATTGCTCGGGCTTATTGTTTACAAATCAAACTCATCCCCTAGATATACCTCACGCACTTTTTGATCGGATAGAATAATCTGGGGTGAGCCTTGGCAAATCATCTCGCCCTCGTTGACTATGTAGGCACGTTCACAAATATCGAGGGTTTCCCGTACGTTGTGGTCCGTAATTAAAATACCAATTTTTCTACTGCACAAATGGGTAATGATGCGCTTAATATCCACGACGGAAATGGGATCCACGCCCGCGAATGGCTCATCTAATAAGACAAAAGCAGGGCTAGTCGCCAACGCACGTGCGATTTCAACTCGCCGCCTCTCGCCCCCCGACAAACTAATCCCTAAATTATCGCGTATATGATAAATGTGAAACTCTTGCAATAATTCATGGAGACGGTGCTGTCGTTGTTCATCGGTTAAATGTTTTTGCAGCTCTAAAATAGCTAAAATATTTTGGGATACCGTTAATTTTCTAAAGACAGAGGCTTCTTGGGGCAGATAGCTTAAACCTTTATGTGCCCGTTCATGAATGGGCAGATGGGTGATTTCTTCTTCATCTATAAAAATTTGGCCGCGGTCGGGTGAAACCAAGCCGACAATCATATAAAAGCTGGTTGTTTTCCCGGCTCCATTGGGACCTAGTAGGCCGACAATTTCACCGCTGTTAATTTCCATGGAAACATTTTTAACTACGGTACGTTTTTTATAACTTTTTTCTAAAGCAATAGCGCGTAATGTTTTCTGTGACATGGTAATTATTCTCTCCATCTACGAGTACGAAAAAGTCCAGATTTGCATGCAAGATGCGCTAAATCTGGGCTTTTGTTGAAAAAAAGGTGTGAGCAATGATGCGTCATTGTGGTGTTGGATCCGTTTCTGGAAGGTTATTGGGGTCAATGACAATGCGGGTACGGACGGCTTTGGTATTAGGGGCATTGATTGATTTTAAGATTTTATTGGTAAGGTCATATTCTAAGTGTTCACCCGCAATGCTATTTTCGCCTTGCTGCACGTAAGCATGTCCTAGCAAAATAGCATAATTTTTTTGGGGGAAAAACTTGATAATATCGGCGATGGCGATGAGCGGTGGTTTGTTTGGATCCACAGTATTTTCATAACGCGCTTGCTTTTTTTTATCGCCTTCGGCTACCACTAGCGTAATTTTATTGTTTTCGCTGTATGAGGTCACTTTATCGCCGCGCACATGGGTACTTCCCTGATCTATGGTGACATTGCCGGTATAAATGCCAATACCCGTTTGGCTATTCAAATCGGCAGTGTCTGAAGCAATCAATAGCGGTTGTTGTTGATCGCTGTCTACGGCATAGCTTACAGAAATAATGCAACTAAGACACAGGATGAATAGGTTGCGCTTTACTCGGGTCATAGAAACCTCGTGCTTGTGATAATAGGGTAACATGCTTTTGATCCAAATAAGCATTCATGCCTACGGATGTTATTTTCACTCCAGATTGTACTAAGGTCACCGGTTTATCGGTATTTGCCAATTGTTGATTTGGGAAAATATGCAATAAAGAGGTTGTGATAGTGGTATCTTGATTTTGTGCGCCGGGAGACTGATGGATAACGACATTATCTATTAAGTCCACTTTTTCTGTACCATTGAAAGTCTTTCCTGTTTGTGACGAAATACTCCAGGGAGCCTTATTATCTTTGGAATATAGGGTGATCAGGGGAGTGGTTAATACACTGGAGTCATCGCGCGCAAAATGCAGTAATTTAGGACTATCCATTTCGCCTTGTTTTTGACCTAATTCATCGAATTGCACGCCCTGTATGCCTATGGCAAAAGCATCAATACTGGCTGCTGTTTTTGCGGTACTGGGATTGGTCTTGAATTGATACCATCCTAAAAAAGAAACAATCGCTAACAGCAGTAATAGGACATTTAAGAAATAATATTTTTTAGTCAGTATCATAAAAAAGCCTCGTGTACATCTTTAAAAGTATTTTGTGCTTGCATGATTAACTCACACACTTCACGTACCGCCCCTTCGCCACCATTGCGGCGTGTGGTATAACGCGCAAACTGTTTGACCATCTCGGCGGCATTGGCAACCGCTATACCTAAACCCACTCGACGAATGATGGCAATATCGGGTAAGTCATCTCCCATATAAGCGACTTCCTCATCGCGTATATTTAATTTAGCAATTAATTCTTCATAGGCTGTGATCTTATTTTCGATGCCTTGATAAACATGTTCAACTTTCAGTTGGGCCATACGCTTGTCGATTAAAGCGGAGCGATGGGTGGTAATGACGGCGGTGATGATGCCTGTCTTAGCCAATAATTTCATTCCTAAGCCATCGTGACAATGAAAGGCTTTTAAGTTTTGTCCATCATCCAATAAATATAATCGCCCATCGGTAAGTACCCCATCCATATCAAAGATGGCTAAACGAATTTTTTTTGCAGTAGCCGATATCGTATCTGACATAGTATTCCTCTTGCGTTGTTTTATAGCCCAGCCTGCATAATATCGTGAATATTGAGAGCACCGATCAAGGTTGCCGCTTCATCCACCACGAGTAATGAAGTGATTTTAAAATTTTCCATGATTTCCAGCGCTTCGGTGGCCAGCAAATCGGCGGTGATAGTTTTGTAGGTTGTGGTCATTACGGTATGGAGTGGCGTTTCATGAATAGCAATACCTTGATTGAGGGTTCGTCGTAAATCGCCATCGGTGTAAATCCCCACAAGCTTGCCTTGATTATCAATAACGGCCGTCATGCCCAATAATTTTTGTGTCATTTCTAATAGAGCATCCTTGATCATGGCCGAGCTGTGTATACGTGGAATTTTATCTCCCGTACGCATGATATCACGTACCCGCATTAATAAACGCCGGCCTAAAGAGCCGCTGGGGTGCGAGCGGGCAAAATCTTCTTTGGTAAAACCGCGAGCGTCTAATATGGCTACGGCTAGGGCATCTCCCATGACCAATGCCGCCGTAGTGCTGGTGGTAGGCGCTAAACCTAACGGACAGGCTTCTTTGTCTATATGCGTGTTGAGCAGAGCATCGGCAAAACGGGCCAAAGTAGATTTATTGTGGCCACAAATGGCGATTAATTTTACCTGTAATTCTTTTAATAAGGGTAATAAGGTTAAAATTTCGGGGGTTTCACCCGAATTTGAAATAGCCAAAACCACATCGTGAGGGGTAATCATGCCTAAGTCTCCATGACTGGCATCCCCTGGATGTACGCAAAATGCGGGGGTGCCCGTGCTGGCGAGCGTGGCGGCAATTTTGGCCGCTATATGGCCAGATTTACCCATACCGAGTACAACCACGCGGCCTTGACAAGCCAGTATGGTTTCACAGGCCCACGCAAAATCGTCGTCTATATAATCAATTAACTTTTGTATAGACTGACATTCTAGGTCAATGACTCGTTTGGCTGTGGTAAGAAAATTTTTTTCCATTTATTCAAAGACCTATGATATTGGATAGTATTATCTTGGCCTATTTTAGCGCAAAAAAGGGTTTTTGGCTAGGGCCTAGAGCAATGGTATTCGGTTAAGCTCACCATTATCGGTAACCGCGGGGACGGCCCCCTGTGGTTGCCCTTACGAAAACAAGGGTAACGTGGGCTTAACCGAATGCCCTTGAGCTGAGCTCTTAGAGGGGTACGATTTTTAAGTGGTTATCCTCTAGATAAATTTGCATTGCGCCTCTGGCCAATTTCCCTAAATCAAAGTCTTCTTTTACCTGATAAACACCCGCAATCGCAATCAGCTCGGCATCGAATTCGCGGCAAAAGATACGTGCTTGGGAGTGTTGTTGGGTTCCAGCCAAGGCGCGCCCAGACAACTTGCCATAGACATGAATATTGCCGCCAGCGATGATTTCAGCTCCGGAGCTAACCGCGCCTAAGATAATTAAATCGTTTTCTGCATAGATTTGTTGCCCCGAGCGTATGGGTTGTAGGATCATCTTGCTAGGAGGCTGGGCGGTAGTGGTTTCCACGCTCGAGGCTGTTTTTTTATTATTTTGAGCATTTGCAGCCGATTGTTTGGGATCCATTAAAGCCAAACCTTGAGCAAGTGCCGCGTTTTTATACGATTCGTTGTTGGTGGCAACCCCTACTAATTTTAAACCTTTGCTACCCAGCAAAGTTTTAATATCGGTAAAAGGGGGCAAGGTCCCTAGGGTATAAGAATGCAGGTCTAACACGATGGGCGTGCCACTGAAAAATTGGGGGGCTAGTTTTATTTTAGCCTCCAAAGCTCGTTCCAAGGCGTTTAGGTTATTGTCTTTTAACGGCAGTATAGTCAATGGAAACAAGCTGGCACGTAACTGCAATGGTTCTAGCTCTATGGCTGTAGTCATGGCGAATTTTCCTCAAATATCAACTGGAATCGGTTCTGTTTTTTCCAACCATTTTGGTTACCGGAATGGGTTAATTATACCATACTAAGTAGACATAGAAATCAGGTCCAAACTAGGGTAAACTAGGGTCTGTAGCCATTTGGTTTGTCAAAGCGAAAAATGCCGGGCAAAATATTAGCAAGTTGAGGAGAGTATCGGGCCCTATTTGGCGAAAATTTGCTAATATTTGGGCTGCTTTATTCATTTTGCAGCCGATAAACCAAATGGCTATAGACCCTATAGTACCTTTGCTGGTTAAATAGAAGAAGGAGGCGCAATGAGTACCTCAAATAAACAGTTTTTTGAAAATGGTTTTAAAGTAGGAAAGAACTGGTTACTTAAAAAGGGCCCATTTGCAGAGGCAGGCCAAAAAATTTTGGATGCGGCAGCCTATATAAGGGCAGGTTTAGATGACCAAATAGCCAGCGAAAGATCCGGGCTCCCACTAGAGGCTGTTGAGAAATTACGTAAGCTCCTGGAGAGTGCGGATGCGGTGGTAACGCATTGATATTGTAGAACGGTCAAGTTGCATGGGTGCGTATGAAATTTTCCCAATTGATTCTAAGTTTTAGCGAAGCCAAAACTTAGGCCTATTAGACAAGGATGTATATGGAAAAGATATGGCTTAAAAATTATCCTCAGGGTGTTCCGGAAACCATTGATGCCAATAATCTGGGGACATTGGTCGATGTGCTATTGGCATCCTGTCGGAACCATGCGGACGCAGTTGCTTTTAAAAG
>JAJNBM010000012.1 GCA_021156165.1 Gammaproteobacteria bacterium
GATATCCGTATGCCGGGTATTGGCGGCTTGGAGGCAACGCGAAAAATTGCGCGATCTTGCCCAGAAAGCCGGGTCTTAGTGGTAACGTCCTGTGATACTGAGCCTTTTCCTTCTTCCTTATTAGAAGTGGGTGCTACTGGTTTTTTAAGTAAAGGCGGTAGTGATGATGAAATGCTGACTGCAGTACGTACGGTGGCATCGGGTCTACAGTATTTAAGCCCGAAAGTAGCGCAAGCTATTAATGAAAGGGTGCTTAATGGGGAGAATGAATCACCTTTTAATGCTTTGTCGAGCAAGGAATTGCAGGCAGCGCTGATGTTGATTAGCGGCAAAAAGAATAAATATATCGCAGATGCAATGTATATAGATTCAAAGACCGTGTGTTCCTATCGTTATCGTATTTATGAAAAACTACATATCACTACGGATGTGGAGTTAGCACTGTTGGCAGTGCGTTATGGCATAGTCGATGATGTGCCCATGTGGGTAGATGACGCTGCGAAGTTAGCGGATGAAGCGGAGGCTGATGTTAACACCCCGGCGCAGAAAGAATAGTTTGTGATGATTAAAAAATTCTCTCCGTGAGTGATGACTTATAAATTACAAGGTAAGTGCTGTCCGTGGAGCTTGTCACTCCGAAATTTTAGCGCCATTACGGTAAAGTCCAAATGAATAATAATCAATCTACTCGCGTTGATTCGCCGAATAATCGCTCCGAGTTTATTGCGCACATGACAACCCAGCCCGGTGTCTATCGTATGTTTAGCGAGAGCAATGAAGTGCTCTACGTAGGCAAAGCGTATAATCTCCAAAAGCGATTACAAAGTTATTTTCAAAAAAACAATTTGCCGCGCAAAACAGCATTATTGATGAATCAAGTGCAGCGTATTGAGGTGACGGTAACGCGTACAGAAAATGAAGCATTTATTTTAGAAAATACGCTGATAAAACAGTATAAACCACGTTATAATGTTTTATTGCGCGACGATAAAAGTTATCCTTATATTATTTTAGATGAAAAATCAGCATTTCCGCGTTTGAGCTTGGTTAGAAGTAAGAAAAAGATAGAGGGCCGTTATTTTGGCCCTTATCCTAGCGTCGATGCCGCACGTGAAACCTTACAATTTTTACAAAAATTATTTGGCATTCGACAATGCAGCGAATCGTTTTTTAAGCGGCGCTTAAGACCTTGTTTGCAATATCAAATTAAGCGTTGCAGCGCGCCGTGTGTGGGACTAATTGAAACAGAATCGTATCACCAGGCATTAAACTACGCCGTATTATTTTTACAAGGTAAAAATACCGCTATCCTCGATGCGCTCGCTGCACAAATGCAGGCCGCAAGTGTTGCCTTAGAATATGAAAAGGCGGCTCGTTTGCGCGATCGCATTAAATTACTGCGTAAAACCCAAGAGCAGCAGCATGTGATTTCGGGGGATGCCAATTGCGATATTTTGGGATTGGCAATAGAGGATAGGCATGTGTGTGTAACGGTTTTATCTATACGCTTAGGGCAGCTTTTGGCGAGCCAAGCTTATTTCCCCCACGTTCCGGCTGAAACCGAGGCAGCGGAAATCATTGAATCCTTTATCACTCAATATTATGGCAGCGATAGGCCGCAGGCGATGTCATCCTACGAAGAAATTTTAGTGCCGGAATTATTAGCGGATGCGGCTGCTTTAAGTGCTTTTTTGCGGGAGCAATATCATATTGAAGTTCATATTAAAAAACCACAGCGCGGCATTAAATTAAAATGGCTGGCGATGGCCAAAGACAATGCCAAAGTGGCGTTGCAACAACACACTACCCATACAAAACGGTTATTAGAGCAATTTAACGCTTTATCTGCCTTATTGGATACCCCTGCGGAAATAGGGCGTATTGAATGTTTTGACATCAGTCATGCCAGCGGCGAGGCGACGGTGGCTTCTTGTGTAGTCTTCGATAGGCACGGACCCTGTGTGCGCGACTACAGGCGTTATCACATTAAAGATATCAGCCCAGGGGATGATTATGCCGCTTTAAAACAAGCGGTATTACGTCATTTTAGCCACCTTTTAGAGCAACAATTGCCGTTACCCGATCTGCTGCTCATCGACGGTGGCAAGGGGCAATTGTCGGCTGTCTACTCGATATTGGTGGAACTGGGCCTAGAGGCGTTATTGTTATTAGGGATTGCTAAGGGCGAGGGACGCAAACCTGGCCTAGAAACTTTATTTTTATTCGGGCAAAATCAGGGAATACATTGTTCTCCCGATGCAATCGCGCTACACTTATTGCAGCAAGTCCGTGATGAGGCGCATCGTTTTGCCATTACGGGCCATCGTAAGTTGCGTGATAAACGGCGGTTACGCTCTAATTTAGAGACTATTCCTGGAATAGGGCCTAAGCGCCGCCAGCGCCTATTAGAGCATTTTGGCGGGTGGCAAGAGTTAAAGCGTGCACATCCTGATGAACTGATGAAAGTACCGGGAATAAGCCCGATGCTGGCGCAGAAGATTTACGATAGTTTACATTCATAAAAAGGAAACTAACGATGACCATCCCCAATATGTTAACCTTGTTTCGTATTTTTTTAGTACCTATGTTCATGTTGTTCTTTTATTTACCTTTTCCCAGTTTGTCATTGCTGACGGCGGCTATCTTCGCTTTCGCCGCCATCACGGATTGGCTAGATGGCTATTTAGCACGCAATTTGTCGCAAACCACGCGTTTGGGAGCCTTTTTGGATCCGGTGGCGGACAAATTGGTGGTGGTAATGGCTTTGGTGTTGTTGGTGGGTGAACATGCTTTTTCGTGGATGGCTATTCCGGCGGCGATTATTATTGGCCGCGAAATTGTAGTATCGGCATTAAGGGAATGGATGGCGGAGTTAGGGCAAAGAACGTCGGTTGCGGTATCATATTTAGCGAAAATTAAAACGGTGGTGCAAATGCTGGCTATTTTCTTATTGCTCATTGGCCGTGTGCACACGTTAACTTGGGCAAAATGGGTTGCGTGGGCAGGGTACCTAGGTTTATATGCTGCTGCAATTTTAACCGTCTGGACTCTCTTAATCTATCTGCGGGCGGCTTGGGACGAGATTTTAAAGGCGGGGTAAAATGAATAATACTATGTGGAAGCAATCGCTTATATTTGTGTTGGTCGTTTTAGCGGTAGTGCTATCAGTCCATTACTTAGCGCAAGTAAGCGATCTACTGTGGGCATTTTACCAATGGGGACATGGATTATTAGCGCCTTTATTTTCTAGTCGCGGTGTGGGTCATATTATTTTAGGCGTGTTAAGTTTAGGGGTAGTGCCATTGGTGGTGAGTGCTGTGCCAACCACAGGTTACTGGATATTGACTAAAAAACAATTTCCTTATTTTTGGTCATTGGTATGGGCAGTGTTGTTGGTATTAGCTACTTTGTTGATGGTCCATACATAAAATGACTTTTGCCGACATTGCCACTGCATTATCTGTAACTATTCTCGCTATTAAAGAAAATATGCTCTTACCCGCCCTCATCATCGCTTTTTTGTGGTGCATCAATGTCGTTAATTGGATGAACAATAATTTTTTACGTATCTTAGGGGTTTACCCACGGCATTGGGCTGGTATTCCTGGTATATTCTTTAGCCCAGTGATACATGCTAACGCCGATCACTTGTTTTTTAACAGCGTACCTTTATTTATATTGATGGCATTTTTATTAGCAATGGTAGGGCAAAGCGATTTTATTCAAATCTCGCTGTGGATTATTATTGCCAGTGGCATTTTGACGTGGTTAGTGGGCCGTAAAGCAGTGCACGTAGGCGCGAGCGGCGTCATCATGGGGTATTGGACTTTCATTCTCGCTTATACCTGGCATCATCCTTCTTTAAGCGCCGTCATCATGAGCGCCATTATGTTGTATTATTTAGCGGGGTTGGCGTTGAGCTTATTGCCCACTTCAGAAAGAGTATCTTGGGAAGGGCATTGTTGCGGTGCTGTTGCGGGTATTATCGTGGCGTATTTTTTGTAGTTATATACATTACAACGTTATGATCCGCGGCGAAGTTGGGGATTCCGTTACAAATCCCGTTTTAAGGGTTATTCAGTGGACCCTGTGATTTCGTCAAGAGCCTGTACTCGGTACTCCGGGTAATGACAAAGCTTCGATTCAAATCTATAGTATTTATCCAATCCCGTATCTTCAATTAAGATAGATATATTTCACAAGCTGCTACGTTCAGGACAAAAACGTTTATTAGCACTGGATATCTCGGCCTCTCTAGTTCGTTTTGAGAAAAATGGTTGCTTGCCCTGAGTTGTTATATTTTTCTTATGATCTTTAATGCTTGCCTCTAACAACAGTATACTAATTTTTGTCATATTCTCGCAAGCTTGAGAAGATAACTGCATTTCTTTGCTACTTTTATCAGCACGGAGAATGTCTAACGGCGTTTCCCCATTCCGGTTTTCTGGCTTAACATTAGCACCGCCTTTCAACAAAAGTGTAACAATATTTGGATTCCCCCCTAATACAGCAAGATGTAATGGTGTGTCGCCCTCACGATCTGCTGCATTAACATCAGCGTTCTTACGCAATAAAAGTCTAATACACTCTTGCTGGTTATAGGAAACAGCGATGTGTAATCCTGTTTGACCCTCCTCATCGTTCCTCCGGTCAATATGGAACATTCCTGTTTTTAGACAGTCTAAAATGGTTATAGAATTTCCGTTAGCGCATGCCTGTAGAAAGGTGCCAAATTTATTATCTATATTGGTGTCCTCTACATCTACGTCTACATCTGCATCTGTCTTTGTATCATTATGTTGTGTTAAGAATCTCAAAAAGAAAAAATTATTAGTCAATTAATCTTCCTCGCTAAAGAGTTCTGCTGTCTCATGCATTATGCCGTAGCTCGGCCAAATTGCCAAGAGGAGGAAATGACTGAATAAAATCTATTGTTGCGGGGGGATATTTAAGGGTGGCTGACTCCGAAAATCCCAAGCCAGCCTGCCATAGCGCCATGTTACTACTAAGCCTTAGCCCTACACAAAGAGGCCAGATTTACCCATGTAATACTCAAGCGGCGGACTTACTCTTGCCACCTAAATGGGTAATAAGTTTTTTCCCGACGCTATAGCTTGGCCGTTTCGATTATACTCCTGGTCGCGATTGTGCTGGAGATGAACCCTTTCCCCTAAGGTAATTCGGAATATTACTTAATCTCTTTTCGACTCCTTGGCAGAAGTTTGCAAAAAATGCTGGTTGACTCGTTGATACGGAAACATTTGGGTTAGTGCGTTGTGTACCACGACTTCTTAATGCGATCAGTTCAGATAGTTCTGTGCTATGAGTGTCATTATTAATACTGCCTGTAACAGACAATTTATTTTCATCATGAATATTGTGTGAGGGATCTGGCCGAAGAAGCGCATTGGCTCTATCAGCACGATCAGTCTATAAAAAATGTGGTAGATAAATATTTTTCACTGGGTATGTGAGCGCTTATTGCACCACTGACCAGACACTCCAAAAGAACTAGGCCAACAAAAAAAACGCTCCCTGTTTTAGCCACGACAGGACTAAAAGTTTTAACTTCCTCAAGATAGAAATTGGCACAAAATAAAGAAACCGTTATCGTTTTTAAAAAAGCGATTAAAAATAATAGCCTGTTCTCTTGCTCCTCATTCGCTTCAGCGAAAAGCCAAGTTATAAAGCGAATCGTGGTTTCACTGAGCACAGTCCCTGCCGCTATTGCGAGTAAAATAAGGGCACCCCATACTGCAAGAAGCTGTTCTGTTTCGGATGCGGAACCTTGCATTAAGACAAGAAGAATATTGAGTACTTGAAAAGAGCAAAAACAACTGGCTTGTGTCAGTAAAACCAGTAACAATAAGAAAAATAGAAGCTTTTTTTGTTCCTCGGTTAGCCCAGCTCTTTCTAAAGAGGTTTCACCTCCATTAGCATCTATTTCTACTATTCTGGAGCCTGAGTCCATGCTTTGTTCAGAGGGGATAACGTATCCATCTACTGCATCACTGATTGCGGCCATCATTCTTCTCCTATAATAATTTTTTATAAATGATCTTCCGTGAATCTTTAAGCACTCCGTTGGAGGGGCCTATAATACACTGAAAAAAGGCATAAACCAAATTTTACTATTTTTATAAAGAACATACATAAGAAATACTATCCCGTTTAAGGCTGGCAATTCGTATTTAAAGTTGAACCCTAATGCGGTATAATTGGCACATAAAAAACTTAAAGGTTACAGAATGAAATATTTAATTAGGAAAATACCATGCGCCTAGCCTTGTCTCTAGAATACGACGGTTCGCAATACTGGGGTTGGCAACGACAGAGTACGGCCAGCAGTGTGCAAGCCGCCGTGGAGCAGGCTTTAAGCCGCGTGGCGGCAGAGCCTCTACGGGTATTTTGCGCAGGTCGTACCGATAGGGGTGTGCATGCAACCACTCAGATCATTCATTTTGATACGAATAGCGTGCGTTCTGAGCGTGCCTGGATAGTCGGCGGCAATAGTTACTTGCCTAAAGATATACGTTTGCATTGGGTGCAAGAAGTAGCGGCAGATTTTCATGCGCGCTTTAGTGCTTACAGCCGTCGTTATTGTTATATACTGCAAGTAAGCCCTATTTCACCCGCCATTTTAGCGCCCTATGTGAGTTGGCGTTATGGTGACGATTTAGAGGTAGACGCAATGGCTAAGGCGTGCAAATTATTATTAGGACAACATGATTTCTCCTCATTCAGAGCAGCAGAATGTCAGGCTAAAACGCCTATACGTACTGTCAACACGTGTAGTTTATATAAGCAAGATAAATTCTTTGTATTCGAAATAGAAGCCGATGGTTTTTTGCATCACATGGTGCGTAATATCATGGGGGTGTTAATAGACATAGGCTTGGGCAGGCAAGCGGTGAGCTGGATGAGCGAGGTATTAACCGCCTGTGATAGACGCGTTGCCGCTATGACAGCGCCTGCGAATGGTCTCTATTTGACGCATATAGGTTACCCACAACGTTTTGCACTGCCTGTGACTTTGCGTAAGCCCCCATTTTTGCGCTAGAATAATCTCATTTATTTTATGGATGGTGAACAATTATTATGCCTGATATTCATAGACAAGCACGCGTACCGCATACGGCGGAGCAAATGTATAATTTAGTAAACGACATTGCCTCGTATCCTCTATTTTTGCCCTGGTGTAAGGAAGTGGATATTTTAGGCGAAAGCGAGGATGAAATTCGCGCCACATTGCATTTAGAGAAGGGGGGGTTGCGGAAGTCATTTACCACCTGTAACCGGTTGCAAAAAAATAAAATGATAGAGATTCGCTTATTATCCGGGCCTTTTAGCCATTTAGAAGGTTTTTGGCGTTTTGTGCAGCACGAAGATGGCCAATCCGATGTGTTGTTGGATATGGAATTTGAGTTTGCGAATAAGTTGATAAGTTTTGCTATTGAACCTATATTTAGTCAAATCGCCAATTCCTTGGTGGATGCTTTTAGCGAACGAGCCAAAGCGCTGTATGGTTAAAGCGTTACTGGATGTGCAGGTGGTATATGCGCTGCCAGGCAATATTCTGGTCATAGATTGTAGCATTCCAGCGGGTAGCACGGTGGCAGAAGCGATTCATTTATCTGGCCTAAAGCTAAAAGTGCCTGATCTCTGTTTAGACGAGGGCTTAGTCGGCATTTACAGTCAAAAAGTGTCGTTGGATCATACTGTTACTGATGGCGATAGAATTGAGTGCTATAGATCCGTGACTGCAGATCCTAAAGCAGTGCGACGAAGACGAGTGGAAAAAAAGCGCAAAAAATCATAAGTTCTCTATTTATGATATACTACGCCTAGAGTTGGCTAGGTGATCGCTGGTGTAAATATACTCATAGCGATTTGGTTTTAGGCGAGGCGCGAGCTCTCGAGCGCCAGGAGTGTAGTACTCTACATGACTGGTGCGAGAGGGGCGAAGGCAACAAAGCCTACAATCAAAGCGCGAAGAGTATAATCAGAGGAAAGTCCGGGCTCCATAGGGCAAGGTGTCAGGTAACACCTGGGAGGCGTGAGCCTACGGAAAGTGCCACAGAAAATATACCGCCGCGCTTCTTTGCAAGTGCGGTAAGGGTGAAATGGTGCGGTAAGAGCGCACCGCGCTGTTGGTAACAACAGTGGCAGGGTAAACCCCACCTGGAGCAAGACCAAATAGGGATCTATGTGCGGCCCGCACGGGATCCGGGTTGGTTGCTAAAGCGTATTGGTGACAATACGCGTAGACGAATGATCATCCACGACAGAACCCGGCTTATCGGCTAACTCTATCTATTATTCAGGGCAGACACACGGGTCTGCCCCTACGATACATTTTATTGCTCTGTAGGCGCTGTTTTCGGCGGATTGGTATCCGTATGAATATTAGGATCCACGGCATCATTGCTCATAGGCGAGGGTGTGCTGGCTGTGGTTGGGTTCAATTCAGGATGCATGGTACCGCTAATGCTGGTTAATACCCCGCCGTTAAATAACAACGTAACACGCTTTTTGGTTATGTTGCCGCCGTTAGGCTGAAAGGTATAGACATAATCCGCGCGGTTGTTTTCAAAGGTTTCTACCAAAACGGGGTGCCCCATAATAAATTGCACTTGGTCGGAGGTCATGCCGGGATGCAGCTGATTGATCATCTCTTGAGAGATTACATTACCTTGTTCCACATCCACTTTGTGTATACAAGCCGATAGACTGAGGATTAGGGCTACCAAAGTGAGGATATTGAGTATTTTCTTTTGCATTTTCTGACGATTTCCGTTAACCTAAAAATATGGGTAGATAATACCTCATTTTGGTTGGAGATAACACCATTGAATGACGAAGAATTGCGTAAAGCGGGCCTAAAAGTAACCGCCCCTAGGATAAAAATTTTACAGTTTCTCGCGGAAGCGCAACACCACCATGTGAGTGCCGAAGATGTATATAAAGCTTTGCTAGAAGCAGGCCAAGATATTGGTTTGGCGACGGTTTACCGCGTGCTCACCCAATTTGAAGAGGCCGGGTTAATAGATCGGCATCATTTTGAAGGCGGCCATTCTGTATTCGAAATTCGCCAAGACAAGCATCATGACCATTTAGTATGCATTAAATGCGGCGCAGTGGAAGAATTTGTGGATCCTGTTATTGAGAAACGGCAATTAGAAATTGCCGCCGCATATCGTTTTGAGATGACTGACCATAGCTTGAATATTTACGGAGTGTGTGAGCGCTGCCGTTGATATACGCTACGCGGCTTTCAGCCGGGCTTTGTGGTTCCTTTTGCCCGCCGTGACAACTGTGTAGCGTATTTTGCCTGGATTCCTTCATTTTCTGTTTCGACAACTCCCAATGTTTCCTAGCATTAACCCATTCTTCTACGCTTGGTAGGTGGCGATTCTGTTGTTGGGGACACATAGGCTGTGGGTTGAGTTCGTGAGGGGGACCCTCCTGACAAACTTTCAAAAAAGCTTAGCGACATAGGCTCGTTCATGCCAATTGGGCGTAAATTACATAAGTCTTCTTGGCCCTCATCCTCTAATTTTAGCGGCACAGGTCCCCCGCTCATGCTGTCTGGGCGTATAGTACACAAACCTTCCGGATCTTCTAATTTTAGCAGCACAGGTACCTTTCTCCTGCAATCTTGGATTATATTACTCAAATTTTCCTTCTCTAATTTAATTTCCTCTGCGTCGTCTCCTTCACATTTTTCTTCTTTCGGCAAGTGAACTCTTTGTAGCTTTAGCTGTTGAACGAACTTTCCAATAATCGGTTTCGGCAACTGGTAAAATGCGGCGGTCATTCGATCCTCCCAATCTTCCCAACTCTCGGTACGAGGGTCATACTCGACTCCAGTCCAACCGTTAAAAATTTCTTGTAAATCTAGATTTTTGTAGTAAGCAAAAATAGACACAAGGTGATTCTCACTATAGCGTAGCTTTTCATTTCCTATTGCAGTAGCGAGCATTTGCCGTTCTTCTCTAGGCCAAGTTAGAAATAATTCCAAAGCGCCTGAAGTGATACCTGGCTTCTGATGTATTAACGACCAGCCCGAAAGATACAAATTGGATGAGTCTGCCGGTACAATTTCTGTGGTTATTGCCGCTCTGTCAAAAAGGGGATGATTACTGAGTGTAGCTTGGTGGCTAAAATAGATGATTCCTTTTTGGTTTTCCGGTGAGAGATATTCGCTGTCTAAATCTATGCTATCATAGTTTATTTTGTCTGCATCTCGATCAAAATCGATATCGTTATGCTTAGCTTTTAACGCATTACAATATGTTTCTCTCTGCTTTCCCAGTAAAACAGCCAATTTTTTTTGGCTTTCTCGATTGAGATTAAGAAAGGCTTTGTAGGTTATATAGGGGGCATAACCTGCGGATATTAACATAAGGCCCTTCTCTTCAGTCGCCTTATCTTTATCGTAAGCCACAATTTTATTTTCATTTGGTTCTAGTAGATAGTCGTCCACTTTCTCCGATGCAAACAAGAAATCGGACCCCCAATCCCCCGCCTCTTCATACTCTTCCTTATCATGAAGAGAGATCGTTGGATCTTCTTGTGTTTGGGTTAAATTCCGCTTGGCCGCCTCTATGGCCTTAAAAATAGTGCCATCGTCTTCTTTATATCTATCCGGATGGAACGTTTTTGCTAGTTTTTGATATTGCTTATGGATATCTTCCGGTGAAGTATTTTCATCTATGCCTAATATTTCATAAGGAGACAGGTTCGGGAGGGTTTGGCTCCCAGATGATTTGGCCTTAAGCTCTGCAATATGTTCTTCTACTGTTTTCATTGTTACCCCCTAAATTGTTTTTATAATGATTGCATAGAAAATCACGTAAAAATACGTGCGAAAAGTCCTTCGCAATGATGTTCTCTCCGTAGCTGGGTTTTATGAATGCGTGTGGATGGCCTTTGGCTTACGCCAATGCCAGCGGATTTCATTTTACCAAGCTTTGATATTATAAGCCCTTGATTAGTATGGGCTCCGCGATATTTTCTAAACAAAGAATATAGTACTTCAAATCAGGACTAAAGGCAACCTATATTATTCTTTACGGAATAAATGCGGGCCGTTTTAAACTATGTAGCGGGGCATAAGCCGATTGCTTTTCTTCCCTATCTATCGTATAATATATCGCTATCATTCACCACGCTCTAGCCAGCGGGAGATTTAGCATGAATATCCTAAAAGAAGCCCTGACTTTCGATGATGTCTTATTAGTCCCGGCTTATTCCGACATTTTACCCAAAACGGTTGATTTAGCCACGCGTTTAACCCGCGATATCACTTTAAGTATTCCGCTGCTATCGGCTGCGATGGATACCGTTACCGAGGCGCGTTTGGCCATTGCCTTGGCGCAAGAGGGTGGCTTAGGCGTTATTCATAAGAATATGTCTATAGAAGAACAATCTTTGGCTGTACGCAAAGTCAAAAAATTTGAAAGTGGGGTAGTTAAAGATCCCATTACGGTAACCGCGGATATGACGGTAGCACAGTTACTGGCGATGAGGTTGGAACACGGTATCTCGGGCATGCCTGTAGTCGCGGGCAATAAGGTGGTGGGTATAGTCACACGTCGCGATGTCCATTTTGAGCCGAATCAACAACGCTTAATTTCAGAAGTGATGACGCCCCAAGAGCGTTTGATTACCGTCAAAGAAGGGGCTACGCGCGAGGAAATTATCAGTCTATTGCATCAACATCGGATTGAAAAAATTATAGTCGTGGATGATCAATTTCATTTAAAAGGAATGATTACCGCTAGAGACATACAAAAAAATCAAGAGAAACCACAAGCCTGTAAAGATCCTTTAGGACGCTTGCGTGTAGGCGCTGCGGTAGGAACGGCTAAAGACACTGAGCAACGCATTGCAGCCTTAATAGACGCCGGTGTGGATGTTTTAGTGGTGGATACGGCGCATGGTCATTCGCGCGGCGTTTTAGATCGCGTACGTGCCATTAAAAAAGAATATCCGCACATGCAAGTCATCGGTGGCAATATTGCGACAGCCGATGCGGCTTTAGCTTTATACGATGCCGGTGCGGATGCAGTCAAAGTAGGGATAGGTCCGGGTTCCATTTGTACTACGCGTATCGTCAGCGGCGTAGGCGTGCCGCAAATCAGCGCTATTGCTGAAGTAAGCGAAGCTTTACGTGATAAAGATATTCCGGTCATTGCAGATGGCGGCATTCGTTTTTCGGGCGATATTTGTAAGGCGATTGCAGCAGGGGCGTCGGCAGTGATGGTGGGTGGCCTTTTTGCGGGAACAGAAGAAGCGCCAGGTACCATTGAATTGTATCAAGGCCGTAGTTATAAGACCTATAGAGGCATGGGCTCACTAGGCGCTATGGCCGGTGTGCATGGCTCTAGCGATCGCTATTTCCAAGACGGTTTAAGAGAATTAGAAAAACTGATCCCCGAAGGGGTAGAAGGCCGTGTTCCTTATAAAGGACCGTTATTAGGCGTGATCACGCAATTATTAGGCGGTTTGCGCGCAGGTATGGGCTATACCGGCAGCGCGCATATTGAGGCCTTACGTACTCAAAGCAAATTTGTACGCATTACCGGAGCGGGCGTGCATGAAAGTCACGTGCATGACGTGTCTATTACCAAAGAGCCACCGAATTATCCCGTATCCTAAATAATAAGGTTTACCCTATGCACAGTCATCAACAAAAAATATTGGTCATTGATTTTGGCTCGCAATATTCACAAGTCATCGCACGACGTATACGCGAATGTGGTGTATACAGTGAAATTGTGCCCTGGCGTATAGGCGATGATTGGATCCGTGATTTTGCGCCATTGGGTATTATTTTATCGGGCGGGCCTGAAAGTACCTTAGGTACAGATAGCCCTAAAATTCCCCCGTGTGTTTTTGACTTGGGTGTGCCGGTATTGGGGATTTGTTATGGAATGCAAGCGATGGCCTTGCAATTTGGGGGTGCGGTAGAAAGCTCTAAACATCGCGAATATGGTGCCGCTACGGTTAATTTAAAACAAACCTGTAGATTAACGCAAGGCATAGAAGACCGCTATCAAGACGGTAGCTTAGAAGCGCAACTCGATGTGTGGATGAGTCATGGCGATAGAGTCACAGCTATTCCCGCCGAATTTACTGCTGTAGGCGTTAGCACCAATTCGCCTTATGCGATTATCGCCAATGATGACAAAGGGTATTATGGCTTACAATTTCACCCGGAAGTCACCCACACACCACAAGGGCAGCGCTTGATAGAACGCTTTGTGCATGATATTTGTGGCTGTGCTTCGTTGTGGACCTTGAGCAATATTATTGAAGAGTCACTCGCTAAAGTAAAAGAAACGGTTAAAGGCGAGCAAGTGTTATTGGGTTTATCGGGCGGAGTGGATTCAGCGGTGGTGGCGGCGCTATTGCATCGCGCTATAGGCAAACAATTGATTTGCATGTTCATTGATACTGGCCTCTTGCGACATGAAGAAAGCACAAAAGTGATGGATGTTTTTTCGAAAAACTTAGGCGTTAGAGTGATTGCGATAGATGCGAGCGAGCATTTTTATGCGGCATTAAAAGGTGTTTCTGATCCGGAAGAAAAGCGCAAGGTGATAGGCCGTGTGTTTATAGAAATCTTTGAACGAGAATCCAAAGCATTAGGTGATATTCCTTTCTTAGCCCAGGGAACGATTTATCCGGATGTGATCGAATCAGCCCATGCTTCCGATGGCGCGCATGTGATCAAGTCGCATCATAATGTAGGCGGTTTGCCTAAGGATATGAAATTTAAATTGGTTGAACCTTTGCGAGAGTTGTTTAAAGACGAGGTGCGCAAAATGGGTTTAGAGTTGGGTTTGCCTTATGATATGGTGTACAGACATCCTTTCCCAGGCCCCGGGTTGGGGGTGCGCATATTGGGTAAAATTCATCCTGAATATGTACGTATTTTGCGAGAGGCGGATCATATTTTTATGTCGGAGTTAAAAGCACAAGGTTGGTATGATAAAGTGAGCCAAGCGTTTGCGGTGTTTTTACCGGTGAAATCGGTAGGAGTAGTGGGCGATGCGCGCCAATATGATTATGTCATTGCGTTACGTGCTGTACAAACTATCGATTTTATGACCGCGCATTGGGCGCATTTGCCCTATGAATTGTTAGACATCGTTTCTAATCGCATTGTTAACGAAGTAAGTGGGGTTTCTCGTGTGGTTTATGATATCAGCGGTAAGCCACCCGCAACCATCGAGTGGGAATAAAGTTTGCAGTGAAAAAAGCCTGTTTTAATGAGTATGTCGAATTTAAACCGAAGCTTTGTCATTACCCGGAGTACCGAGTACAGTCTCTCGACCGAAGGTCGGGGATCCAGTTTTAAATTAGGTTTTTTTCATAATGAAGAAAAATTTAGACGATACTTTTTGGATGCAACAGGCGTTACAACGCGCCGAACTTGCGCTGCAACACAATGAAGTACCCGTAGGTGCGATAGTCGTTTATGAGGATAAAATCATCGGGGAAGGTTGGGATCAAACCGTGAGCGAAAAAGATCCTACTGCCCATGCCGAAATCATCGCCTTGCGCGCTGCAGGCAAAACGCTGCAAAATTACCGTTTATTGGATGCCACCTTATACGTTACCTTAGAGCCTTGTTCTATGTGTGCAGGCGCATTAGTGAATGCACGTCTTAAACGTGTCGTATTCGCCTTAGCCGATAATAAAAGCGGCGCCTGCGGCAGCGTGTTTAATATCATCGACGCGGCCTGTTTAAATCATCGCTTGTATAGCACCCAAGGCATATTGGCTGAAGAAAGTTTGGCGTTGTTACAGAGTTTTTTTAAAGCTAGGCGGTAGATTTTTATTTCTTGTTCTTTCTCACCGATCCACATTTTTTCTATGCGGCTAAATCCAGGGTTAAGTATTATAGTTCATTGCTGGCCAGGTCCTGTCACGTGGCTTCTCCGTCGTGCTCGTGCCTGCGCGCGCCGGAGGCCTCTGTCACGTGCCACCCGCCTCTCACTATTGTGTTTTGTATCCTATTAGTTTGCATTGTCAACGCTCTCTCTGCTTAACTAGAACTAAGGATTACGCAGTTATAAATAAAATAAGTTTTTTGCTTGCTATGTAAAATCCATGTGGCGTAGGGCCAAAGCTATTGTTGCGACGCAACTGCCTTAAGATCCGTCATTGCGAGGAGACCGTTTCACAATTCTTGCGCACATAAGCAAGGCTAGTAACGGTTGACGAAGCAATCCAGGAAGTCTTAAAAAGATAAGAAGGTAGTTGTCTTATCATAGAAATTAAAAAGAAGCGTATCTTTATACTGGCTGAGATTAAAAGTGTGCCCCGTATCAAGAATCTCACTTTTTTAATTCTTCTGTAAACAGATGACCTTTTTATTGCTCAAAATTCCCTGGATTGCTTCGAATACCGTTACTTATTCTACGTTTTCGCACCAGAACTGCGAAACGGTATTCTCGCAATGAGGATCCACAGCGAATTATGTATAAAAATATGGCGGGACGCCGCGACCGAGCTCCCAGGGATGGGTTTACGACGTGTGGGACACAACGGCAGCGATAGTTTGGGAGGGCTAGCCTGTGAGTTTTAAAATAGATTAAGGTTAAGCACATGCAATATATAGGAAATAACCAGTTTAAGTGCCAAACAGACGGATTTTACGTGATGAGTAGGCGCTGTTTACGCAATGCTCAGACGGTGTTATGATGAAAAATAATATTTAAAAGACAAAAAATGTACAACAATAAGGAGGCAATATGACTCTAAAGAGGTGGACAATGTTGATATTAGCGATAATTCTCATCAGTGCTATTTATCTGGTAGCGCAATATCGCATGCCCGAATATCGTGGGCCGGTGAATGATCACTACGATGGGGTACGTTTTTTCAATCTAGACGGTATGTATTCGCCCCGTAGCTTTGCGGATTTTATAAAGTGGCGTTTTCAAGATAAACCCGCAGCCTGGCCCACACACCGCGATAATCTTTTTACGCCCGCAGTAAAACAGCGTGTTGTAGGGGACAGTTTACAAGTTACCTTTGTGGGACATGCAACGGTATTGTTGCAAACCCAGGGGCTCAATATTTTAACTGATCCTATTTGGTCTGAACGCGCTAGCCCAGTGCAATTCTTAGGCCCTAAAAGAGTGCATGCGCCGGGTATAGATTTTTCTGCCTTGCCGCCCATCGATGTAGTATTGATCTCCCACAATCATTATGATCAACTCGATATCCCTACCTTACAGCGCTTAGAGCAGAAATTTCATCCGGTGTTTATAGCGGGGCTGGGTAATGACACGCTACTCAAAAAACGTTTAGGTCCTAACGCCCATATTGTTACGCTAGATTGGTGGCAAAATCACAATATAAACAGAAAGGTGAGCATCCTCTTTGTTCCAGCAAACCATTGGTCTAAACGCGGTTTATGGGATACCAATAAAACATTATGGGGCGGGTTTGTAATTCAAACCAAAGCGGGAAATATTTATTTTTCAGGGGACACTGGTTTTGGCAACGGCAGTATTTTTTCTAAAATTGCCCATTATGGCCCTTTTCGTTTGGCGCTCTTGCCTATAGGGGCATATGAACCACGTTGGTTTATGCAATCTAGCCATGTTAATCCAGCAGAAACAGTTGAAATTTTTAAAATCCTAAAACTGCAATATGCTATGGCGATTCATTTTGGTACTTTCCATTTAACCAATGAAGGCATAGATGAACCGATTATTGCTTTAGACAAGGCATTAAAGAAATCGCAGTTAACGCAGAAGCAATTTAGAGTGTTGCAAATTGGGGAAGAATGGCAGATACCCCCTCTGGAGAAGAATAATGGTTAAACAACCGCAAATTATCGTTGCTCTCGATTTTTCCGATATCAAAGCTGTTTTAGGCTTTGTAGAATCATTATCGCCTACGCAATGTAGATTAAAAGTAGGAAACGAACTGTTTACTCGTGGCGGACCTGACTTAGTGCGGCGTCTGGTAAATTTAAAATTTAGCGTGTTCTTAGATCTAAAATTTTACGATATCCCCAATACCGTGGCACAGGCCTGTTCGGCTGCAGCCGATCTAGGGGTGTGGATGGTCAATGTGCATGCATTGGGGGGTGTTGCCATGATGAGTGCAGGAAAGAAAGCATTACAATCTTATGGGGCGGATGCGCCCTTATTAATCGCGGTGACGGCCTTAACCAGTTACAATGAAAATCAGTGGCAAAGCTTAGGCTTTAAGCAAAATATCAATGCGAGCGTTTTGCATTTAGCGCAATTAACACAACAAGCGGGTTTAGATGGCGTGGTCTGTTCGGCTGAGGAAGCCGCAGTATTACGAGCACAATTCGGATCTTCTTTTTGTTTAGTGACTCCTGGTATTCGCTTGGAAGACAATGCTCATGATGATCAACACCGCGTTGTTACCCCACAAGCAGCTCTAGCAGCGGGCAGCGATTATTTAGTGATGGGCCGTAGTATCACGCGGTCGCCGAACCCCCAAAGTTTGTTGGCACAGTTGAATGGAACCTTATTTTAAGAACAACTCATTAAAGCCAGCATATTCCTCTTGTTTTTGTCTATAAATTGGCTTATACTACGGCTCAACTTATGAAAGGTGCGCAAATTATAGACAATACCTTTCTATCTAAAAGAGAGGTATTTTCATGTCTGATTTTTCCCAATTGGGGGTCGCTGCACCTATAGTTGCGTCTTTACGCGAGTTAGGTTACGAGGTTCCCACACCTATACAAGAACAAAGCATCCCAATTTTACTGAAAGGGGGCGACTTATTAGCTCAGGCACAAACGGGCACCGGTAAAACCGCTGCTTTCGCATTGCCTGTATTAACCACCATTGACGCAAAAGGCACTTTGCCCCAAGTCATCGTGTTGGTGCCCACGCGCGAATTGGCGATTCAAGTAGCCGAATCCTTTTACCATTATTCTAAAAATTTACCGCAATTCAAAGTGTTGGCTATTTATGGCGGTCAAGCCTTTGCACCCCAATTAAGGGCCTTGCAACGCGGTGCGCAAGTGGTGGTAGGTACGCCGGGCCGCGTTATGGATCACTTACGCCGCGGTAGCTTATCCTTAGAAGCGATACGCACCGTAGTCTTAGATGAAGCAGATGAAATGCTCAATATGGGTTTTATAGAAGATATAGAGTGGATCCTCGAGCAAATCAAACACAAACATCAAACTGCCTTATTCTCTGCAACCATGGCACCTAATATTCTTAAAATAGCCAAACGGTATTTGAAAGAGCCAGCACATGTTGAAATTAAAGCAAAATCCCACGATGTAATATTGATTCAACAAAAATTCTGTATAGTGCCTGCCAATCAAAAACTGGATGCATTGGCTTTATTTTTAGAACTAGAACACAACGATGCCACTTTAATTTTTACCCGTACTAAGATCAGCTCGGCAGAAGTAGCCCTTAAATTGTCTGCGCGAGGGTTGGCTGCTGCGGCCATTAATGGCGATATGCGTCAAGAAGAGCGTGAAAGAGTGGTAAGGCAGCTTAAGAACGGCGATCTAGACATCGTGGTGGCGACTGAAGTCGCGGCCAGAGGTATCGATGTGGGCCGTATTAGTTTAGTGATCAATTACGATATTCCCGAAGATCCCGATTCGTATGTGCACCGCATAGGTCGTACAGGCCGTGCCGGGCGCGAAGGTGCGGCGTTACTATTTGTAACCCCACGCGAAAGACGTATGTTATCTTTAATCGAAAACACAATTAAACGTAGAATGGAAGAAGTTAAAATGCCACACACTGCACAAATGCAAAAATTCCGTATGGACAGCTTTAAAAAGCAATTGGCGACGATTATGTCCGAAGAAAACTTGGAAAATCATCGTGCCTTGATCGACACGATTATGGAAGACATGGATTGCGATGCGAAAGAATTAGCAGCCGCCTTGGCCTTTATTGTACAAAATAATCAACGCGCGAGTGCTCGTGCCGCCAGTAATCAAAAACCAGCGCGGCAGGAAGAAGGGCAAACGCGCGAATCGTCACCGAGAAGAGAGCGATTATCTTTCGGCGATCGTGGCAGAAGTGAACGAGCTCCTGCCAGGAGCCCTAGACGTGATGGAGATAGACGTAGCCGCTCTACTGACCGATCCGAGGATAGACGTGGTCGTCCTAGCGATAGATCCGAGGATAGACGGGGCCGTCCTAGTGACAGAGCCGAGGATAGACGTGGTCGTCCTAGCGACAGAAGCGATGATCGCCGCAGCCGTCCTAGTGACAGAAGCGAAGAGCGTCGCGGCCGTCCTAGTGACAGAGCGGATGATCGCCGTAGCCGTTCTAGCGACAGACCCAGTGAAAATCGTGGCCGCGCAGTGAGTAGAACCACAACGGAGGGTAGAGGTCGTAGCGGTGCTAGAACAACGGATAGATCAACCGATAGAGAGGGTGGTTTAGCCCCACGCCGCGCTGCAAAACCAGCAGCGCGCAAGCCCGCAGTGCGTAAAGCACGCGTTACCAGTGGTGCGGTTTCTGCACGCCCTCCACGTGCGCCACGAGCAACGCCGAGTAAGACCAAGTAAGCGGTATAAGTAAAGTTTTCTAATAAGTATAATCAGTATAGAGACGCGATCCCTCGCGTCTTTATTTTAAGTTAGGCCATTGCCATTTCGTTTTGAAGCGGTGATGCGGGTATCATGAGTCCTACGATATGTTCTAAACCTTCCTTTATTTGTGTTAAATGTGAATCTATTATTTCATCCTCAATACCATCAAAAGCATAATCACGCATCAAGATAATCAAAGGGATCAATTCATGAATGCGCATTGTCACTGTGGTAAAATCAATATTGGATTTATTATTTTCCAGTAAAATGCAGATTTCTACAATATTACGTTCTACTAAACTCAATAAGGGCTGATAGGGGTGCGTAGCTTGGATTAACTTTGGTAATTGTTGGCCTAAGGGTTCTATTGCCCAACAGAGATCTTGTAATGTTGAAATAAGGAGCGGATGTGTCATGGAATGTTCTCCAGTCATGATTGATATTTTGACGTAAAAAATCCGGGTTAAAACCTGTTTTATTCACGCCGTCCTTTACTTTCGCCTTGTTTTACCTAATGTCTATAGACCAGTATTTTTTATTGCATTAAACCAGGGCGCATTGACGAATACAATATGACCGATTACTCGTGTAAAGTATGGATGAAATATAGGAGGGATTTTTGCTGTATAAATGCAGGGCAGATTATAGGATCTGTAGCCATTTGGTTTATCGGCTGCAAAAGGTGAACAGACCTTAAAGAAACAATCTTTTCATTTTGGCCCGAACTCTTTAAGCTCCCGTTTGGCTACAGGCTCTACTTTATTACCTTAATTTTCAGTGCGTGGATCTTACGCGGTAATAAGTCGCCTAAAGCCTGATAGACTAACTTATGGCAATCAACTAAAGACAAGGTTACAAAATGAGTGCTGGAAATAACGACGGTAAAATGACCTTGTTCACTATCGGCGGCTAGATGACCTTTATGTGCGGCGGAATCGTCTAATATTTCTAGAACGGAAGGTTGTAAAGCTGCAATCAAGCGGCTTTTGATTTCTTTTATAGTCTCAGACATTATGATTCTTTACCCTTAATAGTAGATGTATCGATGAATTTGGCAATATACACACCTTGAGCTAATAAGAATAATAAGGTTAAACCCACAATGCCAAACAATTTAAAATTAACCCAAGCGCTGGTTGAAAAATGGTAGGCCACGTACAAATTTAAGATGGCCAGCAATAAAAAGAACCCGACCCAAATGTAATTCAAACGTTGCCAAATGGCCGCGGGTAATTTTAAGGTTTGGCCTAGCATCCGTTGTAATAAAGATTGTTTAGCAAAAAAGCCACTGAGCAATAATGCCAGTGAAAAAATAAAATAAAGGATAGTGGGTTTCCATTTTATAAACATGACATTGTGCAGCAGCAGTGTGAAGCCCCCCAGCACAGTGATAATGATACAAGAGGCCAGCGTCATGGTATCCACACGGCGAAATTTAAACCAATAAAAAGCAAGCTGTATAAAACTGCATAAAATTGCGATAGCAGTGGCGACAAAGATACCAAAAAACTTGTAACCCAAAAAGAAAATAAGGATTGGAACAAAATCAAAAAACAGCTTCATATATTATCTCTCAAGGGGGTAACGCAATGTTCTCGTAGGGGCGCCTCACGAGGCGCCCTTCTACCATATGCACTTATATTTAATTATGCTGTTTGAATTTTAACAGTCAACACGTCACAATGCGCTTTGTGCAGAATACCGCTCGCATTGGAGCCTAGTAACCGGCCTAGACCATGTTTTTCATGGCTGCCTACCACGATCAGATCTACACCCAATGATTCTGCCTTGTTGAAAATTTCCATGGAGGGATTACCAATAACTAAAATTTGATTCTCACTGGGAATATTCAATTTTTCGGCCATTTTTTTCATTTCATTTTTTGCGGTGTCGAGTAATTCACGCTCTACGTCGGCAACGCCTAAATAACCACTGGCGTAAGCGGGTAAGGATTCTACCACATGCATCATGGTCAGTTTCGCTGAGAATCTTTTGGCTAATTCAATAGCACGATGTGCCGATATGAGGCTATGTTCACTTAAATCAGCACAAAACAGAATATGGGTATAAAAATGCATAACAAGCTCCTAAAAAGATTAGTAATAAACAATAACTCACAGTATAATACAAGATCTAGAAAATGAACGCCAGCGGCTATTTTTGTATAAAAATAGAGCAGAAACGCTTTGTTGGAAGAGAGGAGACACAAGAATGAATATAAAATCAATGAAATGGTATTATTTTTTAGGGTGTATCGGTTTGAGCGCTTACGCGGGGGGCTCTCTAGCGCCTACAGATAAAGTGACTGAGGGGTTAACAACGGCCATAGCGTCATTAAAGATGGACAAAGTGGCCGTTCCCAACGTAATGCCGGCTCCTACTACGCACGCCCGGTATTTTGTCAGTGCCGAGCGTAAGTCGAATGGTTCGGGCTATATTGTCTCCTTCGACAACACGGCAAATTGTCATGGTGCACAGTATTGCAGTGTAGGCAGTATTAGTACTGAATTACAAGGCAACCCCACGGTTTATTTTGATAATCAAAATCACGAAATTACTCAAAGAGTCGTTTTGCCTAAAGGCGGTGTGGTTTATTATACCCCTAGCCATGCTATGGGCAGTTTTTGGCCCGGCCGCATAGAATGGCGCTGCGACATCACCCTTTATACCTTGAGCTGGGAATTGCCGTCAGCAAATGAACGCGCTGATTTATTGCAGATGGTGAGCTCGATGTGGGATAAGGTTTGTTAAGAGGTAACTACTTACCTCCTCATCCGCGACCGTTAGGGCATATCTTTATACATAAGTCTCTGTGGGCATTACGAAGCAACTATCTCGAATGTCGTCATTGCACGGAGACCGTTTTACGATTCTTGCGCAAATAAGCAAGGTTGGTAACGGTTGACGAAGCAATCCAGGAGATCTTAAAAAAATAAAAATAATGCTATTTTATCACGGAAATGCAAAAGAAACGTACCTTTATACGGGTTGAGATTAAAAATGTGCCCCATATAAAGAAACCCATTTTTTAAGTTCTTCTGTAACCAAATGACCTTTTTATTGCAGAAGATCTCCTGGATTGCTTCGAATACCGTTACTTATCCCGTGTTTTCGCATTAGATCTGTGAAACGGTATTTTCGCAATGACGGCCCCCAGAGACTTATGTATAAAGGTATGGCCGTTAGGGGACGGATGACGGGAGTATACTCTAATGTACCCAATATGAGTTTTTCGTTCAACAAGGCGCGAGTAGTTATTATTAAGGATGTGTCATTTCCTCTGGTCGTACGGCGTTATCAAATTCCGCTTCGCTTAAAAAGCCTAACTTCACTGCGGCTTGTTTTAGCGATATATTTTCTACATGGGCGGTGTGAGCAATTTTAGCTGCTTTGTCATAGCCAATAACGGGATTTAAAGCGGTGACCAACATTAAAGAATTGTCTACATAATATTGCAGTTTTTTTTCGTCGACTTCTAAGCCATCGATACAAAATGCTTTAAAATTATGACAACTGTCGCGCATCAGATCAGCAGATTGTAAGAAGTTATAGATCATCACGGGTTTATAAACATTCAACTCAAAATTACCTTGCGAACCGGCCATAGCCACAGCAGTATCATTCGCTATAATCTGTACGCATACCATGGTAAGTGCTTCGCATTGAGTAGGATTGACCTTACCGGGCATGATGGAAGAGCCTGGTTCATTAGCCGGTAAAATGAGTTCGCCTAAACCACAACGCGGGCCGGAGCCTAACCAGCGTATGTCGTTAGCGATCTTCATCAATATAGTAGCGACAGTGCGTAAAGCGCCGCTGGCCATCACTAACCCATCGTGTGCAGCTAAGGCTGCAAATTTATTGGGTGCCGAAATGAAAGGCAATTGGGTTAATTGTGCGATATGGGTTGCTGCACGTTGGGCAAATTCAGGGTGTGTATTTAATCCGGTACCGACTGCTGTGCCCCCTATGGCTAAGGGATACAAGCCGTTTAAAGTCATGGTGAGATAAGAAATGCCATCGTTTAATTGCGCTACATAGCCGGAAAATTCTTGTCCTAAAGTTAAAGGGACTGCATCTTGCAAATGAGTACGACCAATTTTAACCAAATGTTGATAGGCTGTTTCTTTTTTTAAAAAACTGTCGCGTAATGCCGTTAATGCTGGCAACACTTCGTTGTGTATACTGTTGGCGGCAGCAATGTACATTGCTGTGGGGAAGGTGTCGTTGGAAGATTGCGACATATTAACATCGTCATTGGGATGGATGGGATCTTTACTGCCCAAAACACCGCCTGCAATTTCGATGGCGCGATTGGCAATGACTTCGTTGACATTCATATTGGTTTGCGTACCGCTGCCCGTTTGCCAGACGCGTAATGGAAAATGATCGCTTAGTTTTTCTGCTAAGATTTCATCGGCAGCCTGACAGATCAGGTTTTTTTTATGTTCTGATAACTTACCTAAGTCATGGTTGGTTAAAGCCGCGGCTTTTTTCAAAAGGGCAAAAGCACGAATCAAACCATCGGGCATTAAGTCGTTGCCTATAGAGAAATGGTGTAAAGAACGTTCCGTTTGCGCGCCCCAATAGCGATCACTTGCGACTTCAATGGCGCCCATGCTATCTTTTTCGGTACGTGTTTTTTGACTCATGATGGTTACCTTAGGTTATCAATTTAGCCGCATATCATAGCAAATACCCCGGGATATTAAAATAGACAAACTTTGGACAAATGGTGCCATGAAAACCCTACCGCCCTTATTAAAAGAGAAGGGAGAAGCCGTTGCTGCCCTGTGGGCAGATTTACCTGAAAGTAGAATAGTGAACAATAACCCCTTCTTTAAAGAGACGGCGCTCACCGTCTGGGCTTATAGTGATTATGTAGCGAACTTAAGCTTACAGCAGCCTGCACTGCTGCTGGATCTTTTTCAAAGCGGCGATATAGAAAAAATTGCTACGATAGCCGACTATCGCTTAGCGGTAAATGCCATTGTGGCGCAAAACCCTGATATAGAAACATTGATGTTTAGTCTACGGCGCTTACGACAACGCGAAATGATGCGCTTTGTCTGGCAGCGCGTTAGCGATTTACATACTTCTAGGCACATCGCAAATCTAATCAGTGATTTTGCGCAAGCAATTTTAAGCATCACTATAGCGTATTTAAGTGGCTGCCACCACACTTTGTATGGCGTTGCCGCGGATAAAAATAATAATCCCTGTGTTTTATATGTGTTGGCTTTAGGAAAATTGGGTGGTTATGATTTAAATTTCTCTTCAGACATCGATATTATCTTTACTTATTTTACGCCACACCACTGGAATAATACGCGTAAAGAATGGGACCCTAATCAGTATTTTTCAAAGCTAGTACAAACGGTGGTAAGAGTATTGAGTGAAGTAACTTCAGAAGGTTTTGTGTTTAGAGTAGATTTGCGTTTACGCCCTTTTGGGCAAAGCGGCCCGGTGGTTATGTCTTATGCGGCGATGGAGCAATATTATCAGCAACATGGACGTGAGTGGGAACGGTATGCCCTAATCAAAGCGCGCCTTATGAATGACGGTGTAATCGAGGAACAAGAGATGTTGCGCTCTTTGTTGCAGCGCTTTAGCTATAGGCGTTATGTAGATTATTCGGTGATAGCTGCGTTGCGGGAATTAAAAAGTTTAATAGATAAACAGGTTCTAGAAACCGCCTCATCAGAAGATATCAAACTCGGTCGTGGTGGATTGCGTGAAATAGAATTCATAGTGCAAACTTTTCAATTATTGAAAGGGGGTAAAGATCAACGCTTACAAACGCCCAGTCTTTTTATCGCATTGAACTTCATTGGCCGTGAGGGTTGGTTAGCAGAAGCGCAGGCAGAGCAATTGTGCGTAGACTACGGCGTATTGCGGATGATGGAAGACAGCATACAGATGATAGCCGATAGGCAAACGCAATCTTATCCTAGCGACGAATTGGATAAAGCTCGCCTTGCTTTTATTATGGGTTATGTGCATTGGGATGATCTCAGCGCTGCACTGAAACCACTGCGATTGCGGGTGAGCCAGCAATTTGATGCCTTGTTCTTAACAAAAAAAGAGTGGCATTCGGAAAAGGGGATGAATAGCGATCATTTCTTTAACTTGTGGAGTCTACAGGGCTACGAAGCTAAAGAAGTGCAACCTGATTTGGCAGCCGTGGTGGAAACCATCACAAGCTTTCGTGCTAGCCATGCTTTTATCCATTTGTCTAAAGAAGTACATACACGTTTAGATCGCTTAATGCCGCGGGTTTTGGCCGTGGTTTTTGAAACGTCTGCACCGAATGTGTACTTACAACGGTTTTTGAAGGTTATTTCTGCAGTGCTTCGACGCAGCACGTATCTTTCTTTGCTAATAGAAAATAGCCATGCTTTATTTCATTTAGTTCAGTGTTGCGGGCAAAGCGTGTGGATGAGTGAACAATTAGCGCAATATCCCATTTTACTCGATAGTTTGTTGGACCAACGTTTATCTTTATTAGCGCTGGATAAAACGGAGTTGGAAAGCAGGCTCGAACAGGCCTTATTGGCGATCCCTGAAGAGGACACGGAGACACAGCTGGAAGTGTTACGCCAAATTAAAAATGAATATACGCTGCAAGCCGCTATGGCCTATCTCGCCACGCAAACGGATGACGCGCTTCTGGCACAGCGTTTAAGCCACAGTGCAGAAGCCTTTTTAAATGTGGTGGCGCGTTTGGCATGGCGCTGGGTTAGCGTTAAATATACACTGAGCGACGAGGATATACCCCCTAGCGCCATTATTGCCTATGGTACTTTAGGGGGTAAAGAAATGAATTTGCAATCCGATCTAGATCTGGTGTTTTTATACGACAATGGCGCTCAGATGGGCTTGGACGCCTCATTGCAACAACGGCGTGCCGAATATGCCTATCAATGGGCGCGGCGGGTCACTTATAGCCTAGAATTGAAAACCTACAATGGCCATTTGTATAAAGTGGATACGCATTTGCGCCCCTCAGGACAAGCAGGATTATTGGTCAGCGATATCGCCCATTTTAAGACTTACCAAATTGAGCAAGCTTGGTTATGGGAGCATCAAGCTTTATTGCGTGCTCGCGTTGTAGTCGGTAGCACCGCGATGGTGGCACAATTTAACACTATTCGCCACGAAGCTTTAGCGCAAAATCGCAATGAAGAAACGCTGCGTCATGAAATAGTCGCCATGCGTCAGCGCGTGCAAAGCCATAGTGCAGCCCCTCCCGCTGGAAAATTTGATGTGAAACAAGGCGTAGGCGGCTTAATGGATGTAGAATTTATGATACAATTTCTGAGCTTATGTACCTTGACGGCGGATGTAGGGGCTTTGTCCTGTAGTAGCCATAGTCAATGGTTGCAATGGGCAGGAGATTTGGGCAGAATAAGCACAGAAAAAGTGCAGCAGTTGCTCACTATAGCGGGCTGCTATCGTCACCAGTTAACTCAAGCAGCATTGCAAAATGCACCGCCGTGGGTAGAGGATGTACTATTGCAGGATGAACGTACCATAGTACAGCAGTTATGGCTTGATATACTCATAGCAGAGGAATGAAATATGACAGAACAATCTAAAAAACACTACGATATTGATGAAAGCGATTTACCCCTATGCTGCCCACTACCGCGCCTGGCCTTGTGGGACCAGCATCCACGCGTTTATATTCCTATCCGTAGCGGGGATGAAGCTGTGTGCCCTTATTGTGGCACAACTTTTACCCTTAAAGAAAAACACGCGGAGCGGGTATGACCTACAGCGTAGATAGGTTATCACAGCGCCATATTTATATTGCCGCAGTTTTACTCAGTTTTTTATTATCCCTCCTTGGTTTTAGCCATCTCTTCCTCCCTAATATCAGTGTGGATGGCGTTTTGTATTTGCGCTGTGCTGCGGCGTATAGCCAGGGTGGTTTGAAAGCAGCCATGGCCTTATACCCTTGGCCGTTTTATTCTATAATGATTGCCCATTTGCATCAGCTTGGCCTTTCTTATATCACTGCTGCTCATTTACTGGATATGTTACTGCAAGCGTGGATGGTCTACTTTTTTATCCGCATTGTTTTTCATTTTAATCCCTCGCCACGAGTAGGGGTGTGGGCACTGTTGTGTATCATTTGCTATAGCACTTTCAATGGGGATCGTGGTATCTTGCTGCGTGATTTCGGTTACTGGGCCTTTTATTTAACCTCTTTTTGGGCAGCGCTTGTTTTCTTGAAGACAGAAAAACAACGATATTTGTGGTTATTTGGTCTTAACATATTGGTAGCGACATTATTTCGCATAGAAGGCGTGGTGATTGCATCCTGTGTAATCCTTCTTTTTTTCTGTATGCCGGGGTGGTCGTTCTTTGCACGGTGTCGCAATAGCCTTATCATGGCTTGGCCTTTTGGGTTAGGCTTAGTACTACTTTTATTAATCGGAACTCATAATTTATATGGCGGTGGCCGTTTACAAGACGTTCACAGAGCCCTTACTCATGGCCTGGCGATGTTGCTGGAGAATAAAGCGCAAACAGTTGAACTGATGGATAAGGCTCTGAAAGCCAATTATAAATTTATCCATACGGAACAAATGTATTTTAGTATGCTCATTGGCTTTTTCTTCTATAAAATCGTAACATGCACTGAGGTCGTTTACAGTGCTTTGGCAGTGTATGGGTGGACAAAAAAAGCCTTGATTTTAAATTGCCGCGAAAAAATATTGTGGTATGGGTTGCTCATCACACAGGCATTAGTACTGTTTGTTTTTTTAATGAACCAGCTTTTTTTAACCAGCCGCTATACTTTGGCCTTGAGTTTACTTATTGTGTTGTGGGTTCCTTTTAGTATAGAGCACCTCTATCAAAAGTCACTCATTGCTACTCGCAAGTGGCGTTTAAGTTTTAATGTAGCATTGGGTTGTTTTTTTATATTCAGTCTGTTGTACAGTTTTGTGCACATAGGGCCTACTAAGAAATATTTGTATGATAATACCCTGCACTGGTTGCAACAGCATACCGGTTCTAGCGATCGCATTGCTGTCAATGATCCGATTGTGTTGTATCAGGTGAAAGGCGCGATCCCAACTTGGAATGAAGATTTAGCCGCCTCAACCCAAGAAAACACTTGTGAGTTTGCAGCTTATCGTTATGTAGTGATTAAATTCCGGCGCCAGGATCCTATAGCGCATTGTACTAATTTGAAATTAGTGCAATCGTACCATAACGAAAAGGATGCTGTGGCTAATATTTATGAGGTACGGCGTTAAATATACTCTTCTTAGGCTTTGTTGCCTTCGCTCATCTCGCACCAGTCATGTAGAGTACTACACTCCTGGTGCTCGAGACCTCGGCGCCTCGCCTAAAAATCAACTGCTGTGAGTATAACTTCACAACATACTTGCCCCTTAGCTAAACGCACGTCGATTTTATCGCCGCGAACTAAATTTTTAGCATCGCTTATAATATGGTGTTCTTTTAGCACTAAAGCATAGCCGCGATCTAAGGTGGCCAAAGGGCTAATGGCGTGTAAAGCTTGACTTTGTGCAATGAGTTTTTTCTGTTTTTCATGCAATAGGGCAATAAGTGCCGTATTTAACCGTGCCGTTAATTTTTCTTTTTGCTGCTGCCATTGTAATAATTTGTGCAAAGGGGCGTGTTGCTGCAAGCGGTGCCATAAAATCTTCAGTGCATCTTGTTTTTTTTGCAGCGCTTGTAAATTGCTCTGATACAAACGGTATTGCGCGTGATCCAACCGTTGCTGATATTGGATCACTATATTGCGCGGATCTGTTAAGCGTTTTTGTTGCCACAATAAATGTTTCTTCGCCATTTGCAATATAGCCAACATAATACTGGGCAGTGTTTTAGACTGTTTTTGTAACTGTAAGCACAATTCGTTTTGATCGGGGCTACAATATTCGGCAGCGGCGGTAGGGGTGGGGGCGCGCAAATCGGCGGCAAAATCGCATAAGGTAAAATCAATTTCGTGACCCACACCGCTGACAATGGGAATAGTAGCGGCAAAAACAGCACGTACTACTTTTTCATCGTTAAATGCCCATAAATCTTCTAAGGAGCCGCCGCCACGGCCAATGATCAAGACATCGCACTCCATACGCGCTTCTGCCATCGCCAACGCATGACAGATTTGCGGTGGTGCGCTTTCACCTTGCACTAAGCATGGGTAAATAATGACATTAGCGCTAGGATAACGGCGCTTTAAAGTGGTGATGATGTCGCGAATGGCTGCGCCATGCGGTGAAGTAATAACCCCTATGCTGCGTGGGAAAGGAGGTAAACTCTTTTTGTGCTGGGAATCAAACAAACCTTCTTGCGATAATTTTAAACGTAAGGCTTCGAAGGCCCGTTGTAAAGCGCCGTGACCGGCTTCTTCTATATAAGAGACAATCAGCTGATAATCGCCGCGCTCTTCATATAAACTGACTTCGGCGCGCACCAATACTTGCATACCATTTTTAGGCGTGAAAGTAGCTAAGCCATTTTGGGTTTTAAACATGGCCGCGCGCACTTGAGCGCGATCGTCTTTTAAGGAAAAATACCAATGGCCTGAGGCGGCGCGTATAAAATTGGAAATTTCGGCTTCTACCCACACGCGACTGAAATTAAGGCTCAATGCCTGACGCGCTTTAGCGTTTAAAGCGCTGACGCTCAATATTTCGCGGGTTTCTGTTGCTGACAGTAGAGTAGACATAGTGGCCTCTATTATTTAACCCATGGGCGCCGATCTATTGTAAGGGCAGCTTACGAGACGCCCCTACACGTTCTTCGGTTCTTCATCTTCTTCGCCACAAATTTTAAGCTTATTGGTTCTGGCAAAGTTTAAGATGGACTCATACAGCTCAGGGTTGGTTTCTTTCATCGCCTTGTCCAGCATGACACATTTGTTGCCATCTTTCATTGCCGGACGTAATAGAGGAGAATAGACGATACGATGTTTAACGAATTTAGATAATCCGCCACTCATGCGTTCAGCCCAATCGCTGGGCCTGAAGGTTTCCCCGCTTTCGGTGACCCCTTCTATGATAATTTTTTTATCGTCGTCGTCTGCCATACAATTCGTTATACCCTTGATTGACTGTAGCCTAAAGTTTAGTGTATCGTGCTTGTTTAGCAACAGAGTGTAACATAACTTAAGGTACACAAACATGCGTCCTGAACCCAGTCACGAAACAGAACCGCCTAAACCTAGGCGCGGCATTTATCTTTTGCCCAATTTACTGACAACGGCCAGCCTATTTGCGGGCTTTTATAGTATTGTTAACGGGATGCAAGGTCATTTCCATAGGGCGGCGATGGCTATTTTTGTAGCTATGGTAATGGATGGCCTAGATGGCCGGGTAGCGAGATTAACCAACACACAAACGGCTTTTGGTGTGGAATTCGACAGTTTAGCCGACTTAGTTTCATTTGGCTTAGCGCCCGCCTTAGTGGCTTATAGTTGGTGTTTGCACGATTTAGGTAATTTTGGCTGGCTGGCTTCTTTTTGGTATGTAGCGGCAACAGCGCTGCGCCTGGCTCGTTTTAATACACAAGTGATAAATATGGATAAACGATATTTCCAAGGCATACCCTCCCCGGCAGCGGCCGCGGTGGTGGCGGGAGCCATAGGCTTAAGCTCGGAGTACCAGCGCTTTCCAGCGATGCTTTTAGCCATTATCTTAGGGATATTTCTGCTGGCTTTGGGCATTTTGATGGTGAGCAATATACGGTACTATAGTTTCAAAGAAAGTCCATTTAAAGAGCGTGTACCTTTTGTAACCATTATCGCCACAGTCTTGATCTTCGCAGGCATCGCCATAGCCCCTATGTTAGTACTATTTTTGGCCTTCTTAGTATATGCCATATCCGGCCCTGTCTTAACCTTAAAGACCTTGCGCGTAAGGCGCTCGCAGCGCCACCGGGGTGAATAAAATATCGGGGTGATAGGATTTGAACCTACGGCCCCTGCCTCCCGAAGGCAGTGCTCTACCAAACTGAGCTACACCCCGTTCAATAAAATTATACTGAAAACATCTTTTAGTTACAACGCGATACAGTAAAATCGGCAAGAGCAAGTAGGGCTGTTTTGTAGGGAGAATCGGTAACCTCTTCTAGTGCTTTGCACGCAAGAGTAACTTCTGTCTGTGCCCGTTGCTGCGTATATTCTATCGCTTTATTGCGTGTTAAGGCTTGTAGTATCTGGGGTAAAAAGGCGCTACCATCCGATTCTATGGCTTGATGAATCAATGCTTTCTCCGCTTCATTGCCTACAGCAAGAGTATAGATCAAGGGCAAGGTAGGTTTGCCTTCGGCGAGATCGTCCCCTATGTTTTTGCCCATTTGACTCACATCCCCTTGGTAATCTAGCGCATCATCCACCAATTGAAAAGCTAAACCTAGATGATGGCCAAAAGCCGCCATCTGCTGTTCTATTTCAGGAGATTGATTACTGATAACCGCAGCCAATTGCGTGGCAGCGGAAAATAATTTAGCTGTTTTAGCCGAAATAACTTCGAAATAACGCGCCTCACCGGTGGCGGTATCGTGCCTATTGATGAGTTGTAATACCTCGCCCTTGGCTATGGTATTGGAGGCGGTGGCTAGGATGGAAATAACCTTTAGACTATTCACCTCAGCCATTAATTGGAAAGCGCGTGAAAATAAAAAATCGCCTACTAATACACTTGCTTCATTGCCCCAAATGCTGTTGGCGGTGATTTGACCACGACGTAACGAGGAATCGTCTACCACATCGTCGTGTAATAATGTGGCCGTATGGATGAATTCGATGATCGCTGCCAATAAAATATGGCTGTCCCCTTGATAATTAAAAGCTTTTGCGGTTAATAGCAACAGCATAGGCCGTATGCGTTTGCCGCCACTGGCGACGATATGTTTGCTTAAGGTGTCTATGAGAGGGATATCTGCGGCTAATTTGGACAAAATCAAGTGGTTAACACGCTCCATCTCGTCGCTAACATGGCTGCGAATGGCGTCCAAGGACATAATAAACCCCTTAATGTGTATAATCGCGCCAATAATATCATAAAATAAATGCGGCTTATATGTTGGGCCTGTAGCCATTTGATTTATCGGCTGCAAAATGAATAAAGCGGTCCAAATATTAGCAAATTTTTGTCAAATATGACCCGATATTCTCCTCAAATTTGATAATATTTGCCCGGCTTTATTCATTTTTCGCTTCGATAAACCAAATGGCTACAGGCCCTTGCATCTTATCGAGCAATGTCGTATTATGAGCAGCTATTTTTCGACCTATATGTAGGTCCTATTTTCGCCAAATTTTGGAGTATGAACATGTATGCGGTTATTATTACCGGTGGCAAGCAATATCCAGTCACCAAAGATCAAATTCTTTCTGTTGAAAAATTGCCCATAGCAGAAGGGGATGCAGTCGAATTTAATGAAGTGCTGTTGGTCAATACTGGCCAGGAAGTGAAAGTGGGTACGCCTTTGCTGAAGGGTAGTCGCGTTTTAGCCACTGTGGTTGAACATGGCCGTGGCAAAAAAATAAACATTATCAAATTTAAGCGTCGTACGACCTACCTAAGAAGGCAAGGTCATAGGCAAAGTTACACTAAAGTGAAGATAACAGATATCGTCCTTTAAATTGGAGACAGACAATGGCACACAAAAAAGCAGGCGGTAGTACCCGTAACGGCCGCGATTCTCAACCCAAATACCTAGGACTTAAAAAGACCGGTGGTCAGCAAGTCTTAGCGGGCAATATTTTAATTCGTCAACGTGGCACTAAATATCACGCTGGCTGGAATGTTGGGGTAGGCAAGGATTATACCTTGTATGCATTGGTAGCTGGTCACGTTAAATTTGAACGGCGCGGGTTGCTGCAACGTCAATATGTAAGCATTATTCCGTTAGAAAAAGAAGCTGCAGCAGTTTAGTTTCGCGGAACTACACGTAGGATTTATTGGGCGGCTTGCAAGCCGCCTTTTTTAATTACGCCATAATATGGATGTCTTTTTAAGGGACATAATACTTTCCCAGGACTGTTTTACAAGCTCACAATGATGGGGCGGAAGAAATAAGCTCCTTAAATAATCCTCAATCCTTCTCATGCCAATCACAACTCACTAGATGATCATTTACCATACCGGTAGCCTGCATAAAAGCATATACGGTAGTAGGGCCTAAAAATTGAAAACCGGCTTTTTTTAAATTGAGCGCTAATTTTTCGGCGAGCGGTGTGTGCGCTGGAATTTCTGTAACCTGTTGCCACTGGTTGCGCTGTGGCTTTCCATTTACATGCGACCATAGCCATTCAGAAAAGGAGTCTTGTTGCTGTAATTGCAAATAAGCGCGTGCATTGCGGATAGTGGCTAAGATTTTACGCTGATTGCGTATAATACCACTATCGGCCAACAAGGATTGAATTTTAGTTTCATCGTAAGAGGCGATTTTCTCCGCAGCAAAATTATCAAAGGCGGCACGAAAAGCTTCGCGCTTATATAAAATGGTGCGCCAACTTAAACCCGCCTGAAAACTTTCTAAAACCAAGAATTCAAACAAACGATGCTTATCGTATAAGGGCTTACCCCATTCCTCGTCGTGGTAACGAACATATAAAGGATCATCGCCACACCAGGGACAACGCGAGACGAGGGGCAGATTATTATTTTTCATAGTTCTTTCCTTCTTAGCAATCGTGCCCGCCTTTTTATCCGCCATCTTGTTTTTTTCCACACCCGCTGCATTGATTGTTTCTGCAATGTATTACCAATACTGTTCCTTCTTTTTAACAGGTAATACATTTTCAATTTATGTATGTAAGTTATTTTATAGTATTTGTATGAATAAAGCAAATAGGAGGAACATAGTTAGACTTATTTTATTGCTCAGGTGAGAGTATTGTATGGGTAACGCAGTGCCGCTAAAAGTGGGAAAGACTCGAAAGACCTTGATATTGATCTGGCTATGGGTGGACTCGAACCACCGACCTCAGCATTATGAGTGCCGCGCTCTAACCGGCTGAGCTACATAGCCATTAAGAAGGGCAGATTGTTGCCGATTTTGGGGTATTTGTCAATAGCTTCCAAGGGGAACCCTTGAACGCGCCCTACGATTTTAGAGGATCTTCAACTACTTATTTTGGCCCTCACACATGTACAGGCGGTTCGTGAACCGCCTGTACTGTTTTGCCTGCAAATATCAGCTACAAGCAAGCGCCACCTTAGCAAGATTTATGAGATAAGGATGGGCTTTTATTTGCTGCATCATCGGCTGATGAGGTAACAGCATTAGAAAGCTTAAACCCTTCTTCTAGGTTGACTGGGTGTATACTGCTGGCGGAAGAGCCTTTAGGAGAAGCGAAGAAAGCAGCATTTGGAGCAGAAATAGGGCTCATAGGAGGCATCGCTAATTCGCTGCTTGGTGCTACAGGTCCTTGAGGAACGGCTGTTTCTTGTTCATCAATAAAACCTTCTTGTTCCGCGGCGTCTAAGAGACGATTTTTCCACTCTACTGTACTCCAATTCTTTGCCATATCCGGGTTATTAGCGAGATACGCTAGTTTCCCATCACAACGCCGTTGATTATTATCACCCAAAGTCCCTAAAATTACAAAATCGCTCGTCTCTTTATTAAAATAAACACTATTTTTTCCAGGGATTCCAGATTCTGGCAATGCATTTATATCCACGATGTCGTAGCCTGGGTATTTATCTTTTACTTCTATTTGGGCCAGCTGTTCTTCTGCAGCTTCTAGCTTGTCTTTATAATCGAACTCATCCCATTCCTGCTCTTGCTCAGAAGATGAATCCTCGTCAGCAGGACGCTGCGCATTAGCGAGTTGACTTATTTTCTTAACTAAGTGCTCCCTATTGGCAGGTTGGTTCTTTTTTATTCGTTCTAATGCTCGTTTCTCTGTCTCTATTCTTGGGTCGATCTCAATCGTTCTTTTAAAAGAAGCAAAAGAAGTAATATCACCCAGAATACTCATGCGAGTTGGCTCCTTTTTTAGAAACCTTTCTATATTACTGGTTGTATACTCAACGATGGGGGAGGGCAAATCTTTCTTTTTCTGATTGGCTGATTTTGACTCTAAATTAGACTCAGGTATGGGACTTGCTGGGTTTGTATCCTCGGTTTTTTCGTCTTCATGCTTTTCCGCTTCGCGTTTTTCGGCTTCGATTCTTGCAGTTTCGAGTTGTTGAGCTTGGCGTTGTTCGGCTTCGCGCTGTTCAGCTTCGATTCTTGCAGTTTCGAGTTGTTGAGCTTGGCGTTGTTCCGCTTCGCGTTTTTCAGCTTCGATTCTTGCAGTTTCGAGTTGTTGAGCTTGGCGTTGTTCCGCTTCGCGCTGTTCGGCTTCGATTCTTGCAGCTTCGAGTTGTTGAGCTTGGCGTTGCTCCGCTTCGCGTTTTTCAGCTTCGATTCTTGCAGCTTCGAGTTGTTGAGCTTGGCGTTGTTCCGCTTCGCGTTTTTCAGCTTCGATTCTTGCAGCTTCGAGTTGTTGAGCTTGGCGTTGCTCCGCTTCGCGCTGTTCGGCTTCAATTCTTGCAGTTTCGAGTTGTTGAGCTTGGCGTTGCTCCGCTTCGCGTTTTTCGGCTTCACGTTGTTCAGCGTCGCGTTGTTCTGCTTTACCCTCTGCAGCTTTTAACATTTCAGCTTCGTGATTGAGTTTTTCTTTACTGGGTTGCCTATTTAAAGAACGACGAGAGAGTAATGAAGATGTTCCCTGTTCTGCTTCTTCTTTGTCTGTAGAAGTAAGAATACCTTTATTCTCTGCTGATAGCAATTTATTGCATTCAGCGCTTAATTTATCGCATAATGTTTGCATTTGAGTATAAAAGGCTTGATTGGGATAGTTGCGGACGTATCCCTTTTCGGGAGTTGATAAAGTAAGCACTGATTTTGTCAAGGCGCTAATTCTGCTGGAAAAATCTTTTTGTGCAAATTCATCACATTGCACAAACAGCAACTCCATTACATAGGGTTCACATAAAAATTGTATTAGCTGTTGTTGTATTGTGGAAAATTTTTCTTCCTGCTTTTGTTTGTCTTTTCTGTAGTCCACACCACTAGCAACATTGCTGGCTGTGACTTTGTCATTAAATTCTTTCCATAAGTGAGTGATTTCGTTTAATAGACGGACCCGTCTTTTATTAGCCTCTTTAATTTTTCCTAAATTTTCTTGTTGGTCTTTTTGATATTGGTCGTGCATTTTTTTAAAAAATTCAGCAGCGGGCTCCTGTATCTTTTTATTTTCATTCGCTTTAGCTAATAATTCAATTTTTTCTATTAACCTTATGTTGAGTAGACCGTTGATGCGAGGCGTTTTTTCAAGTATTACTATATCAATTATTATGTTCGATAAGTTTTTTTGTGCGTTGCTATCCTCACGAGATACAAGAGCGATAAGCTTCCTAAATTTCTTACATGCCTTTTTTATTCCGTTATCTGTTGATAAATCTTGAGGTATAGCTTCTTTTATATCTTTAACATTGTTGTCCGATTGCTGTTGCAGCAATTTTAATGCGGTTTCAGAAACTACCTTAGCATTAGGGTAATTTAGATGCGCTTGTATCAGTTTAAAATTCGCTATCCACTGCGTATTGATCCAATCATTAATATATATTGAACAGGGTTTATAATTTAAAGCTGCAAAGGCGTTATTCATTTCTTCTGTGTATTTGCTTTCAGCTTTATATACTGCTTCCAACAAAGCTACACAGTGTTGGAATGTTTCTTCACATACTTCTTTAGTAGAAAAATCTATCTTCTCCAAGGAATTCGCAGCTTGCTGTAGATCTTTTTCATGCTGCATTCCTAGACTGGTAATAGCAGCATCCATTATTTGTCTCAGATCTTGATCTTCTAGTGGTATAACCTTAAGCAAGTGATGAAGGGCAGCTAATAATTCTGGGTTAATAGCATTATTGCCTACATAAGGTGTGGCCATTTTATTTTTTAATGGTTTTAATTCTTCTGGTGCCTTGAGATATTCTTTGCGCTTAAATTTTTCTTCTAAACAATTTATCAATGCTGTTAATTGTACTTTAAATTTCTCCTGGTCAGAATAATCAAACTGGGTTAATCCAGTAATTTTATCTCGTCGCTGTTTCTGCAAAAGAAGAATACCTTCCTGGGCTAGTTCCTGAGCAGCTGGCTGTTCTGACAATCTCGCTAGTGTTGTAAAAGCAACCAAGACCTCGAAATTAGCCAGTCCCGAATCATCTATTAATAATGATTTAGGAAATTCTTTAGTGACAAGTGCAGCTATTGCTGTTCTACGTTTCATCTCATCTGGATTATTAAAAATAGATTTATCGATCTCCATTTCTTTCACTAACAGAACCCTCAATGCACTTATCAATATATGATGCTGTAACTTCAATTTATTAAGAGGAGATAATGCTTTATTTTTTTCTAACAATTCCAACATGGTCTTAGCAGTAGCCAGATCTAAATTGAAATGCGTGTCCTGCTTAAGTTCAATCTGTTGCGCTTCTCCTGTTTCTCTATCATGGATAATAATATTTCTAATTATATAAAATGGTTTTTGACCTTCTTGTGTTACCCCTGGATCTAGATCCCTGTAAATGTCGAATGCATAAGCAATTTTTGTTTCCTCTTCTTTTAAGGGTTGAGGGGATGTATTTTCTGTCCTATTCGTGGATGCTTCTGCACTTTCTAGATCGCCCATCTCAAGAAGCACTTCTGGGTCGCCGCTTTCTTTCATCCGTAATTTTTGTAACTGTTGCTGTTCTTCTTTGCTAAGAACAAGAGTCATTCTTTTAGACAATGTTTGTTGTTCTTCTTTACGAGATGCTAGCTTAGCTTCATCAAAAACAAAATGGACTGTTGCAGACACAGGGTTATCTTGAGGAAGAAGCATTTTATTAGTGGGTAGTATGAACTGACTTTTAATTTTTTGAGTATCACCAAAAGGACTCATTAAGAGCATATGTTGTGGGATTTTTTGTTCAAATAATTCTGCCATTGCTTCTTGTGGGTTTGGGCTGTATAAGATCGCATCCATTTCTACAACACTGAGAGGGTATTGTTCTATAAGTTTTTCATTTTCTTTTTTATCTTCATTTAGTTTTCGTTGTTTAGAATAATATAAAGTTGCGCCCAAAAGCTGATACGTTGCCGTATTATAGCTACAAACCAGGTAAGGCAATAAAGTATCGTGTATGGGCTTTTTGGCTTCTGTAGTGGTAGTGATGATGATACGACCGCGCTTTTGTTCTTCATTTTCTAATATATATTCTGGCAATGTTTTTTTTAGTTCGGGTGATTTTATATCTTCTATACGCGTAATCGGCATATCTTCTGGCTTAATACCCCCCGTACCGCGGCTGCCTTGGGGAGTAATAACATTTGTTGTCCATAACGTAGTCGGATAAACAGTAACTGTAGCCGATTCTATTTTTTTGTGATAATTGCTTTCAGCAATTACAAAGTATAATCTGTCTACAAAATTATAGTCATCGACGCATTCCCCAGCGCGTTTTAAGCGTTGTCCAGATTGTTCAAGTTGTTTTTTAACCTCTTCAGGTTTAATCAGTTTTTGAGCTATTTTTTCTTTTACTTTTTTGTACTCGTCGGCCGATAATGGCAAACGATGCCGAATGCCATCGACTAATACATCTAGCTCGACTATAGTTAATTCGTTTTTTTGATTAGGCTTTTCTCGTATTTCCAGATAAAAGCTCGTGCTTTTGGGTTTGTCAGGAGTGACTT
>JAJNBM010000013.1 GCA_021156165.1 Gammaproteobacteria bacterium
CCAGCAATAAAATACCCATACAGGAATAAGCGCATACCAACCGCGTAGGCCTGCTCTGCTAAAGACGTACCATAATCCGCCATAAATGATAACAAATAGGCATACTATATTTAGCCAATGTGCGATGTTATTCATTACGGCGTATCGTCTAGCACATCGCGCGATGGCGGCAATAAATCGCGGCGATCTAAGCCTAAAACAACCGCCAATGCCCCGGCGACATAAATAGAAGAATAGGTTCCTACGATGATACCGGCAACCATCGCCATGGCAAAACCATGTAAAGTTTCACCGCCAAAGAAAAACAACGACAACACAGCCAATAACGTTAGTCCGGAAGTCATGATAGTACGCGATAGGGTTTGATTGACTGATAAATTGACAATTTCTGTAGGAGTGCCCTTACGGCTTTTACGAAAGTTCTCGCGTATCCGATCAAAAACGACGATAGTGTCGTTTAATGAATAGCCCATAACAGTCAATAAAGCCGCCAAGGAGGTCAAATCAAACTCTATTTGGAAATAAGAGAAAAGACCCAAAATAATCAGTGGATCGTGAATAAGCGCCACCGCGGCGCTAATGGCAAATCTATATTCAAAACGAAAGGCAATGTAGATAGCCGTACCCAACAGCGCTAAAACCAAAGCCAAAGCACCACTGGTGGCTAATTCCTTACCGACCTGCGGCCCTATATAGTTGGCACTCTGCAAAGTAGCGCCATTTAAATGCGCTACAACTTCTCTGCCTATATCTTTATTTTGCAGATTGTCTTGTTTGCCGCCTAAGCGTATCAATACCACCTTTGCTGTACCATAGATCTGCACTTTAACGTCTTTATACCCTGCTTCTTCTAGGGTGCTGCGCACCGTTTCTAAATTTTCAGCTTGAGGGAAAGCGGCTATGACTTCAGTACCACCGGTAAATTCCAAACCCCAATTCAAACCCTTCATAGTCAAGGTTAAAACACACAATAGCGCTAGCAATGCCGATATGGACATCGCCCACTTGCGTAAGGCCATAAAATTAATCGCGGTATTTTGTCTAAAAAATTCCATGTTGTTTCCTTAATACTCTTCGCATTTGATTCTTAGGCTTTGTTGCCTTCGCCCATCTCGCACCAATCATGTGTAATATACCCTTAGTGCGCTAGAGCTCGGCGTCTCGCCTAAAAATCAACTGCTATGATTATATGCCAATAGATAACTTCGTCAAACGCACTTTATGACCATAAATTAAATTGACTATAGCGCGCGTGCCTGTGATGGCCGTAAACATAGAGGTTAAAATACCAATGGTTAAGGTTACTGCAAAACCTTTCACGGCACCCGTGCCTATCATTAATAAAGCCATGGCTGCAATCAGAGTGGTGACGTTCGAGTCTACAATGGTAGCAAAAGCACGTTCATAACCCGCTTGAATACTTGCCTGTGGCGATACCCCATTGCGCAATTCTTCGCGTATGCGCTCGAATATCAGCACATTGGCATCTACCGCCATACCTAAGGTTAAGAGTATGCCCGCTATACCGGGCAAGGATAGCGTTGCACCCAACACCGACAGCACCGCCACCAATAACACTAGATTCATACCTAGGGCGATGTCGGCTAATAAACCAAAGAAACGATAATACAGTATCATAAAAAGTACGATAGCGATAAAACCCACTTCAATCGAAAAAATGCCTTTATGGATGTTCTGCGCGCCTAAGCTAGGCCCGAGGGTACTCTCTTCAATGATTGCTACCGGTGTAGGAAGCGAACCGGCGCGTAATAACAGCGACAAATCACGCGATTCTTTAACATCGGATAGGCCAGTGATTTGGAAGGTACTGGGCAAAGCACTTTGAATCGTGGCGCTACTGATGACACGTTCACTTTTACGCTGTGTGTATTGCATTTCACCCTTTACCACTACGGGCGTTAAAACCGTTTCCACATAAACGATAGCCAGCGGCTTGCCCACATTCTCGCCCGTAATGCGGTAAAAAGCAGCCTCGCCGCCGCCGCCTAAAGTGATAGATACAGCTGGCCGTCCATCCTCAGCCACCGTCGCGGTAGCATTGGTAATGGACGAACCCGATAGAACAATCTGATCCTGCAATAATATGGGAATCGCTTCGGTCGTACCGGCAGGAGTATAAGGATACAAAGAAGTTCCGGGGGGTATCAAGCCACTTTCTTTGGCTTGCGCTGCATCGTGTTGCACATCTTGCAAATGAAACTCTAAGGTTGCAGTACCGCCTATGATTTGTTTAGCCCGCGCTGTATCTTGCACCCCAGGTAAATCAACCGAAATGCGATCCGCACCCTGGCGTTGCACTATAGGTTCATTCACACCCAATTCATCTATACGTTTACGCAATACGGATATGGTTTTATCTACCGCGAAATTTTGAGCATCGGCACGCGCTTGTTCCGATAAATTAGCTTGTACCAGCCATTGCGGTCCATCGGGAGTTAAGGATTGCGTAAATTCGGGGTAATCTTGTGACAATATAGCTGCTATTTTGTCGGCGGTTGCGCGATCCGCTGCACGGATACGAATGCCATCTTGGTTATCTTGTAGGCCTAAATAACGGACGCCGTTTTTACGTAAAGTATCGGCAATATTGCGTTCCGCGGCTTGCATGCGGTGGGTTACTAAGGAATTGATATCGATAGCCATCAAGAAATGCACGCCGCCACTTAAATCTAAGCCTAAAGGCACTGCCTGGGCACCTATGGCTTGCAGCCACTTAGGCGTCGTTGCCGCCATATTCAAAGCAACCGTGTAACCCGTACCCAAGGCATCTTTAATGACGTCATCCGCACGCAATTGTGTATCGGCATTCGCAAAATGATACAACACGCTGTCATTCGCTATTTTCTCAACTTGACTATACTCTATCTGGTGATTCGCCAAGGCAGCGCGTAGGGTATTTAACGTATTGGCATCCAAGGAGTGAGCGCTATCGGCGGAAACTTGCACCGCATAATCTTTTGTATACAAATTGGGTAAGGAATAAACAATCCCAAATAAAAGCACTACAATGACTAATAAATACTTCCACGCCGGATAGCGATTCATACGATTTCCTTATTAAGAAATTTAATTCTTTACTGTACCCTTAGGTAAACAAGCCACAATCGCTGTTTTTTGGACTTTAATTTCCACCCCTTTCGCCACTTCTATAGTAGCTATATTTTCATGAATACTTACAACCACACCCAGAATTCCGCCACCTATCACCACTTCGTCGCCTGCGCTCACAGCCGCCAACATTTCCCTCGTTTCTTTTTGACGTTTGCTTTGCGGACGAATCAAAAAGAAGTAAAAGAACAGGAAAAATACGCCAATGAACAATAAAAAGCTTAGGTTACCACCACTTTGGGCATGGGTAGTTGCAGCTGCATCGGTTGTTGCCGCCAGGGCTGTAGGGACTAGAAAACTCATGTTAGGCTCCTATTTATATTTAAAGAACAAACTTTACCTGGTTTGGGGCTAATACGCAAGCGTTGAGTCCGAAAATATTCTGAATAATAAATCCTATAGTTTTACCTTCATTAACCAAAGGAAGTACTATAGGATGTAGGAAAATACTGGCGCACCTCTTTTTAACCTTATCCCATGTTTCTAGATTGATTAATAGCCTGATTAATCGAAGTGACCAATTGCTCCTCACTATCATTTTTAGAGTCCCAACTACCCTCTTTAGCTTCCGGTTTTGAAAAGAAGCTGAAGATTCCTACTAAAACCTCATGTGGAAGCCATTGTATATAATTAGCATAGTTCTCTTCTTCTTTTGGCCATATATCTATAGACTGCAAAGGACTCAGAATAGCTTGAGGGTAATGAAATTTCTGAGCATAAGTCAATGGAGTTTCCCCATGCTTATCTTTGAACAGGAATGCGCCCGAATCAAATAATAAATGAACTATTTCTAGTAATTTATCAGATGTCTTGTCCATTATCTCGGCTAATGCTGCAGGTTCATAATCGACAATACGTTCTCCTTGTTCGAAAATTCCTCTAGTTCGTTGAATTTTTTTGAAAAGAAGATGCAATGGAGTTTGACCATTCTGATCACAACTATTAACAAGAGCAAGGCATCCAATATCACAAGCCTTTCGCAAAATTATTTTAATCAATCCTATTTTACGAGAGTCCACAGCCCAATGTAGAAGCGTACGCCCCTGTTCATCCACTCGACAAATATCAGTATCCTTGTGGTTAATAAGGGAATAAGCTATTCTTAATAGAGTGGCTTCGTCTTGCTCTCTTCTAACACCACCCGTAATAAAAAAGTGTAAAGGACTCATACTTTTTTCATAATTCTGATTAACATCCGCACCGCCTGCAATGAGCTTATCAACTATATCTGCGTTCATAATGGCGATAGCATGATGCAAAGAAGCAAGGCCGTTGTTAGCGGCTTGGTTAATATCAGCGCCACTTTTAATTAACAAATCAATTATACGTACATTTCTGCTCGCATGATCAATGGCGTAGTGCAAAATCGTTTTCCCCCCGGCACCCGAAAAACCGGTAATACTCCGAGACATTATTTCAACCAGCATTTCATCACCACACAAACGGATAAAATGTTGAAGCTTGCCCTCCTGATACAAAGTTTCAGCCATCGCTACATTAGCATGATTTATAGCATCTAGAACAGCATCGAAAAGGTTTTCTAATATTTCTTCTTCTGCTGACATAAAGGTGCTCCGTGAATGTATGTTTAAGAATTTTTAACCCTATCCTTGGTCCGTTATCGTCTATTCCATGTCTGACAGCGCACTTCTAAAGCACTTTAATGATACCACTTATTTTATAAAACCAACATACAATCGCCATAGCTGTAAAAACGATACTGCGCTTTTATGGCATGTTGATAAGCGGCCATAGTCGTTTCGTAACCCGCAAAAGCGGCAACGAGCATCAACAAGCTGGATTGCGGCAAATGAAAATTCGTCAATAATCCATCAATTACCTTAAACTCATAACCTGGATAAATAAACAGATTGGAATCGCCATTGAAAGGTTGCAGGCTACCCGTTTGGGCTGCGGTTTCTAAAGAACGCACTGTAGTTGTTCCAACGGCTATCACTCGCCCACCGCATTCCTTGGTGCGTGCAATCGCTTGGCAAACACTCTCCGGCACTTGTAACCATTCATAATGCAAACGATGCTCGCGGATCTGCTGTACCCGTACGGGTTGGAAGGTACCTGCGCCTACATGCAAGGTTAAATAAGCTAATTCTATGCCTAGGGTTTGTAAGTTCTCCAAAAAAGGTTTATCAAAATGTAACCCTGCCGTGGGTGCGGCCACTGAACCATCGTTATGTGCATATACAGTTTGATAGCGCTCTTTATCGGCTATTTCGGCTTCACGATGAAAGTACGGCGGTAAAGGAATTTCTCCGGTCTGTTCCATAATATCCGTCCAAGAACGTTGAGGTAATGCCTCAATAAGAAATAAGTCGTTTTGTCGCCCTACCACTTCCACACTATCGCCACTGTCTAGGTGAATGATTTGTTTATTTTGGGGGGTTTTGCTGGCACGTAGATGTACTAAAGCATGTCTTTTATCTAATAATCGCTCAACCAATACCTCTACCTTACCGCCACTGCTTTTATGGCCATGTAGGCGCGCAGGCATCACCTTAGAGTCGTTCATCACCAATAAATCCCCAGGCCGTAAAGATTGCGCTAAATCTATGAATTGCTGATCAGCCCAACGCTTCGCATTTCTATCCACCCTTAGCAAACGACTTTGGGTACGTTTTTCCATAGGATAACGGGCTATCTGTTGCTCCGGCAAGGCATAATCGTAGTCGCTTAAAGTATACATCTTTGGCTAAATCCATGAATTTTGGCGATTTTAGCACACATTTTTGCACTAAAACAGCTCATTTTTTTATGTTCCCCTTAATATTTCCTTAATATTTTTGTATTATACTCATATATAGGCTATAGTTAATCTCGGTTAAGGTTGACTAAAAGGTAAAGGATGTTATGAAAAGCTTGTTTCTTGATCCGGAGTCACGTCCCGTTGAGGAATGGCCTAATAGTTTGTATATGATTTGTGATGTACCGAGCAATTTCCTGGATATGCCTGTCGTCGATTTGATGGTAGAGGCGGTTTCCATTGCCCAAGAGCGGAATTTTCAGAATTCGCGCAATTATACGGATGATGGCAGCGGTAAGCACAGCTCAAATCAATACTTTACCGGCAAATTGTCCGAGGTTAAACACCATATTGAAGTGTCTTTAAACCGCTTTGATAAGATATTTAATAAAGACCCTAGCAGAAAGTATGTATTGCTGGTCTTTAAGGTGCCCAATGATATAGAAATCAAGACCGATAAGGTCTATGGGCAAAGGATTAAATCGGTCAATCCAGAGGCAATTAAGCCTTTGTATTTACACCAAATTTATTTTTTTGAGGAGAAATGAGAAATGGCGGCAATAACAGGAACAGTACTTACAGCAGCAGCATTAGTACGATTTGGTCTATTGGCAAGAGCAAGCTTCTCTAATGCGCAGAGACTTGCGGCTAATGCGCGCATGGAACAGGCTCCAACAAATGTGGGTGTTCTTTTCTACAATCCAGATAATAGGGCTGCTCTGAGTTCAAATATCAATTCAATGTACAACCAAGGCAGAACAACAGTACCTACTCTTACCCCTGGTGCTGCAGCTCTTGATGTTAATGTTCTTCGTGGAACAACCAACAGCAACAAGCCCAAATAATAGACTGATATTCACTATTCAAAGAGCCCACAACGTGGGCTTTTTTTTATGTATTCATAGCAGTTGGTTTTGAGGATAGAAGCACCAGACTTTAAGCTAATCTCAAGATTGTTTTCGTAGGGGCAAGCCCCGTGCCTGCCCTAGAGGGGCAACCGCAGGGGGTTGCCCCTACGATAGATCACCGTTTTGCCGATAATTTAGAGCTTAACCGAATGACAGCCACAGAGATACGACCCAAACATTGTCTTCTATATAATTTATGATTTGAAAAACTATAGGGGTGCAAGACCAAACGAAAAAAGCCCCTCACAAAAAGATAATGCAGGAGGCGGAAATATTCGGTTTTAACTAGTAGGGTCACTAAGGTTTAGCATTCTTCGGTGGAAAACCACCTAAAATTTTTTGAACTGTTTCTTGTATTATCTTCTCAGCGGCTGTTCCCTTTCTCTCAAAGGTTCCACCACCGGTGGTTCCCAATGCAGCCTTATGAGCTTCTGCTAACTTTCCTAGATCAAGCGTATCCTCTAAGAAAGCTAATACAGCCGCTTCAAAACGCCTCACGGCCTCTGAGTCGGCAAATTTCCCAGTAGTATCGTCCTTAAATGTAAAGAAGCTCATTTTCATTCCTCCCAATAAACTTCCTATATACATTAATTGTACAGTAGCCACCTTAAGGGAAGGTTAAAGATTGAGAATTTTCGTACAAATTTTGAATTTTTTTATCCTGGCAAAAATAATATCGATGAAAATCAACGAATTCCATTTTTTGGCAGGGAAACTATAGAACTTAGCCAGGAAATAATGGCCTCATTAGATATCCACTTGATTTACAAAGGATTACTCGAATTGCGCGAGTTGGCAAAAATCCCCCGCGGGAGAATGCACGGGGGATAATATAGGATCAGTAGCTAAACCTGCTTTAAGCAGCTGGCGCTGCGCTAAAGCCTTTAACCTGCAATGAAGCAACTTTTTCCATAAGTGAGTTAGTAATTGCTGCACCTACCGCTGCTGTATTTTTATTACTAAAAAATGGTCCAATACCTTTCATCTGCTGCGCATTTTCATTGGCTTTGGCAAAGTCAACCTTATTCAGTGCATTTTCCATAGATGACACATTTTTAGACCAAAAAGAATATTTATTTTCATTTCTTTCATCAAACATTTGCTTATCCCCCAAAATTGTTAATTTAAACTTATTGGCACTGCTTGCGCCATTTCCCATTACTATACCGCTATTGTACCCGGTTAAGCTTAAGGAAATATTAACCCGCAGATTTATCTCAAACTTTTTTTAAATGGTTTAATTTTTTACATTAAAAATGGTTTTTTGTGTATAAATAGAGCATCTCTATGTGTTTTTAAGGGGATCCTAGCGGAACTTTGTCATTGCTGTAAGCAGCTTACCGGGCAACTGCATACCTTAATCTTGATATTATTATATTCGGGGGAATCTCTCAGCTCACGAGGCAAGCCTTCTCAGAAATACTTCACTATCACCGCATTAATCCATTTTTCTCTTGAAGAATGGGCGCGCTCATAGGGGGCAAAGGGCGTTAAAACCCCGTCCAAGATCTGTATAGTTTGCTTCAATAAAACGCGTTCTTGATCATTTAAAGTGGCTTTGCTGCCGTCAGCGGTTATCAAACGAATACGACGCCACATCATTTCTTTAGTGGCTATATTTTCAGCAGTAGGTTCGTTCGTACAAAGGCCATAAATGCCCTCTAAGTAACTCCGCCATTCCCCGTCTAAAAATTCCTCCAATGCCGCTTGTTTCATTTCGCCTTTTTTATCCACATACTCCGATAACACATCGCTAAAGGCATCTAACTCTTTGGCTTTAGCAATATAATGCACTTTAAAATCTTCTTCTACAGCCTTTGCTATATCTTCAAACACCATATAACGATGCCAGGTGATGAGGTCATGCAGCAATAAAACATGACGTGGATGGTAGTACAATATTGTTTCCTCAACCCACTCGTGTTTTCCTAAAAAAGAACTCACGGCACTTCTTTCTTGCCATTCATAAGAATGTTTCGGCAAGCATTGCGCATCAATATAAGCAAAAAATTCAGTTTCACTTAAATCGCACGTCTTTAACAAATGCTCCAAAGTGCAATAATGCTGCTGCAAATATTGCTTTGTAGTTTTTTGCATTAAGAGATCTTCTGTAATTTTAGCTTTTATCAGCATTAGCGCTGTCCCCCGCCCCTGCTTTGTTTTTATTCACATTGAATAACAACTGTCCTATCATTTGCTCTAATACGATAGCCGAATGCGTTTCGCTGATTACATCGCCATCCTTTAAAAATTGGGTAGCAAAGCCTGGCGATAGCGAAATATAATTTGACCCCAATAATCCAGCAGTAAAAATACTGGCTGAGCTGTCATCGGGAATATAATTGGCACTCTTATCCATACGCAAGATAACTGTAGCACGATAGTTTTGGGGGTCTAAAACAATACTGCCCACTTGCCCCACTTTCACTCCAGCCACTGTGACTGGCGCACGTACTTTTAAATCGCCAATATTGTCAAATTGCGCTTTCACGTCGTAAGTATCATTACCTTGATAGGTGGTTAAGTTACTTACCTTAAATGCCAGCATGAGTAAGCCCGCGATTGCTAATAAAATAAAAAACCCGACCAGCGTTTCTAAACTTTTTTGCCCCACGCTACCATCCCCCCATCATCATTGCTGTTAATATAAAATCTAAACCCAATACGAGCAACGACGAATACACTACCGTACGCGTCGTAGCATGACTAATACCTTCTGCTGTAGGCACAGCCGCGGCTCCTTGATATACGGCCATCCACGTAATCACCACACCAAATACAGCACTTTTAATAAGGCCATTGACCACATCTAGGCGAAAATCCACACTGTTTTGCATATTACTCCAAAAAGCGCCGCCATCTACACCCAACCATTTTACACCGATTAAATCGCCGCCCCAGATGGCTACAGCGCAAAAGATAATAGTCAATAACGGCACACTGATAAATCCTCCCAGTAAACGCGGCAGCATGATGCGCCCTAACGGATCCACGCCCATCATTTCCATGGCATCCAATTGTTCCGTTGCTTTCATTAAACCAATTTCAGCCGTGAGCGCCGAACCTGCCCGTCCTGCAAATAGTAAGGCTGTAACCACTGGGCCCAGTTCGCGTACCACGCTTAAAGCAACCATTTGCCCTAACTCGCTGGTAACACTAAATTTATTTAAAATATTAAACCCTTGCAAACCTACCACCATCCCGATGAATACGCCCGAAACAATGATAATGGGCAAAGATAAAACACCTGAGTTAAATAAAGTATGGGCTAATAAATGGAGCTTTTGGCTGGATCGCGGTTTACGCCATATGGATTTAGACAAGAAAAGACCCGCACGGCCTACTTCAGTGCAAATAGAAAGGCCCAAACGGCCTACGTGTTGTACAAACGTAATCAAGGTTATTTCTCCCCGCTGCTTAATAGATCAGCCATAAAATCACGTGCTGGGTAATGAAATGGTACCACGCCATCTGCCAAGCCATGCATAAATTGCTGTACGTGCGGGTTATCATCTGCCACCAAATTTTGGGGTTTGCCTGCTCCGACGACGTGGCCCCCCGCTAAAACATAAATATAGTCGGCAATACTCGCGGTTTCTGGCACATCGTGTGAAACGATAATGGAAGTAAGTTGTAAAATATCATTAAGTTCTTTAATTAATTTAACCAACACACCCATTAAGATGGGATCTTGCCCGGTAAAGGGTTCATCATAGAGGATCAACATAGGGTCTAAGGCAATGGCCCGCGCCAACGCCACGCGCCTCGCCATGCCGCCAGACAATTCATTGGGGTATAAATCGCGCGCACCGCGTAACCCTACGGCTTCTAATTTTAACAATACCACATCGCGGATCATGGATTCCGATAACTTTGTGTGCTCGCGCAAAGGAAAAGCTACATTTTCATAGACCGTTAAATGAGTAAACAAGGCACCATTCTGGAACAACATCCCCATTTTGCGACGAATTTTGTACAATTCTTTTTGCGACAAGGTATTAATGCATTTTTCACCAAAATACACATGGCCACTGCTGGGTTTCAACTGCCCCGTTAGCAGTCGCAATAAGGTGGTTTTGCCCGTTCCGCTAGGCCCCATAATTGCGGTGATCTTGCCCTGTTCAATATTTAAACTGATATTGTCGAAAATGGTGCGGCCATTGTGCGCAAAAGAAACATTTTCAACGCGGACCAACGCTTCAGACATGGATTTTTCCTATATTCATTTTATGCACAGATTATATAGAAAAGCGTTGGACGTAGCAACGAATAATTTACTTAAAATTTTCGTGTGTTCATTTTATGAATAAGGTATATGGAACAGACCCTAAACCTTACATAGCCAAACCCCCAAATTTAAGTTAAAATAATGGCCGCTTGGGGGGCCTATCTATATAATTACAAGGGGAATACGATGCCAGAACAAAAAGTAAACACTTTACGCACTTTAACCGTAGGGGCAAACACCTATCACTATCGTAGTCTTCAGGCCGCCGAAGAAGCTGGCTTAGGTCAATTCCACAAGTTGCCCATCTCCTTAAAAATATTATTAGAAAATTTATTGCGTTTCCCGCAAGATCCCAATTCTGACAAAGGCATCCATGCCATGGCCACCTGGTTAGAAAAACGCCATAGTGAACAAGAAATTGCGTACCGCCCTGCTCGCGTCTTGATGCAAGACTTTACGGGCGTTCCGGCTATAGTCGATCTCGCCGCGATGCGTGACGCTCTGCACACATTAGGCGGCAAGGCCACTAAAATTAACCCCTTAATTCCGGTTGATTTGGTCATTGATCACTCGGTGCAAGTCGACAGCTACGCCCAAGCATTGTCCTTTCTACACAATGTAGACGAGGAAATGAAACGCAATATAGAACGCTATACTTTTTTAAAATGGGGTCAAAAGGCCTTTGAAAATTTCCGCGTAGTACCGCCAGGCACGGGTATTTGCCATCAAGTTAACCTAGAATATTTAGGCAAAGTGGTTTGGACTAGAACGGTAGATGGGCAAACTTGGGCTTATCCAGATACCTTAGTAGGCACCGATAGCCACACGACTATGATCAACGGCTTAGGGATATTGGGTTGGGGTGTAGGCGGTATTGAAGCGGAAGCCGCCATGTTGGGCCAAGCCATCAGCATGTTGATCCCAGAGGTCGTAGGCGTGCGTTTAACAGGTCGTTTAAGGGAAGGTATTATCGCCACCGATTTGGTGCTAACCATCACCGAAATATTGCGTAGGCATGGTGTGGTTTCCAAGTTTGTGGAATTCTTTGGGGAAGGGTTGCAGCACTTGCCCTTGGCTGATCGCGCTACCATCGCTAATATGGCTCCTGAATATGGCGCCACGTGTGGCTTTTTCCCGGTAGACAAAGAAACCTTAGCATACATGACTTTATCCGGGCGCGATCCAGAAACCATCGCCTTGACTGAAGCCTATACCAAAGCACAAGGCATGTGGCACGATGCGAACAGCCCCGAACCCGTTTATACCGAAGTAATAGAATTGGATTTATCTACAATAGAACCCAGCATGGCCGGTCCTAAACGCCCTCAAGATAGAGTGGGTATTTCCAATCTGGAAGCAGCCTTCAAGCACAATTACCCTAAAGCAGATTACGACACTCAAAAAGAAGTGTTACAAAATGGTGCTGTCGTGATTGCGGCGATTACCAGTTGTACCAATACTTCTAACCCATCTGCATTAATTGCAGCAGGATTATTGGCTAAAAAAGCCTTAGCGCGCGGCTTAAAACAAAAACCATGGGTAAAAACTTCTCTAGCGCCCGGCTCTAAAGTGGTAACAGATTATTTAGAAAAATCCGGTTTGCAAACTCCCTTAAATGACTTAGGCTTTAATTTAGTCGGTTATGGTTGTACCACGTGTATAGGTAATTCGGGCCCCTTAGAGGCACACATAGAAGAGCGAATTCAACAGCAAGATTTAGTCGTGTCGGCTGTGTTGTCGGGCAATCGTAATTTTGAAGGCCGTATACATCCTTTAGTCCAAGCGAGTTGGTTAGCCTCCCCGCCTTTAGTGGTGGCGATGGCACTCGCAGGAACCGTTTGCATCGATTTAAATAAAGACCCCCTGGGCCATGACGGGGAGGGCAAAGCCGTTTATCTCAAAGATATTTGGCCCAGCCAAAAAGAAATTGCCGAGGTAGCGACTGCGGTGGTTACTAAGCAATTATTTCACAAAGAATACGCGGATGTCTTTACGGGCGATGAACATTGGAAAAAGCTCCCCACCCCCGACAGTCAAGTCTATGCCTGGGATAAACATTCAACTTACATTCAAAATCCGCCTTACTTTGTAGATCTATCTTTAGTAGACAAACCCTATAGCGGCAACATCGAGCATGCACGCATTTTAGCGGTATTTGGCGATAACATTACTACGGATCATATTTCGCCCGCAGGCAGTATTAAAGCCGATAGCCCCGCAGGACTCTATCTCAAAGAACATGGTATTGCCGTTAAAGATTTTAATTCTTACGGCGCACGCCGTGGTAATCACGAAGTGATGATGCGCGGCACCTTCGCCAACATCCGCATCAAAAATGAAATGCTGTCCGATGTTGTAGGCGGTTACACCCTACACTATCCCAGCCAAAAACAATTTTCTATGTATGATGCTGCCATGAAATATAGAGCAGAAAAAACACCCTTGGTCATCATAGCGGGTAAAGAATATGGCACAGGCTCATCGCGCGATTGGGCGGCTAAAGGGCCGTTGTTGTTAGGCGTTAAGGCCGTCATTGTAGAAAGTTTTGAACGTATTCATCGTTCAAACTTAGTCGGCATGGGTATTTTGCCTTTAGAATTTATGCCGGGTACTACGCGCAAAACATTAAACATCACGGGCGATGAGATCATCCATATTGATATTCCAGACCAACTGACACCTAAAATGGCTATAACAGCACATCTGCAACGCGCCAATGGCGAAACACTAGATTTTAAAACCGTGTGTCGCATCGACACCGATAATGAAATTCAATATTATCGTCATGGCGGCATATTGCAATACGTTTTAACGCAATTGGCGAAATAAAGGGAGTAGCACATGCTATCATTGACTGAACTTACAGCAATCAACCCTGTTGATGGCCGCTATGCCGCGAAGGTTGAGCCTTTGCGGCCTTACTTATCTGAAGCGGCTTTGTTCCGCTATAGGCTACAAGTAGAAATCGAGTGGTTCATTTATTTGTGTGAATCTAAAGAAATCAGCGAATTACCTGCCTTAAATAAAAGCACCTGCGAGTTATTGCGCAGCTGGTATCAACGCTTTAATTGTGATGATGCCAGTGCCATTAAAAATATCGAGAAGAAAATAAATCACGATGTCAAAGCGGTTGAATATTTTTTGAAAGAAAAAATGGCGATGGTCGCTCATCTACAAGAAAAACAAGAGTTTGTGCATTTTGGCTGTACTTCAGAGGACATCAATAATGTCGCCTATGCTCTAATGTGGCAAGCAGCCATTCAAGAAACACTGCAATCGCAATGCGCCGCATTGTTAAAACATTTGCAATCGTTAGCAAAACGAGCGGCAGCCACTCCTATGTTGGCACGCACCCATGGCCAAGCCGCCTCCCCTACTACCTTGGGCAAAGAGCTTGCTAACTACAGCATGCGCTTACAACGCCAAATGGAACGCTTAAACACGATTCAGTTGCGCGCTAAATTCAATGGCGCCGTGGGCAATTACAATGCCCATCGCATTGCATATCCTGAAATAGATTGGCCCCAATTTAATCAAAATTTTATAGAAAAACACATGGGTTTGGCTTGGAATGGCTATACGACACAAATTGAACCGCACGATGACATCGTCGCTCTGCTTTATGAACTCACACACCAAAATAGTATCTTCATAGATTTATGCCAAGACATGTGGGCTTATATTTCTATAGGCTATTTCAAGCAAGCTGCTATTGCCGATGAAGTGGGATCTTCCACGATGCCCCATAAAATAAATCCTATCGACTTTGAAAACGCTGAGGGCAATCTAGTCTTAGCCAATGCGCTGCAAACAACATTAGCGCAACGATTGCCGCTGTCGCGCTGGCAACGAGATCTGGTAGATTCAACTCTATTGCGCAATATAGGCGTATGCTTTGCCTACAGTTTTATTGCTTATCAAAGCTTACAAAAGGGCTTACAGCGTCTATCGGTGAATGAAGAAAAAATGATGGCCGACTTGAGCCCCCAATGGGATATTTTAGCCGAAGCCATACAAACGATTATGCGCCGTTATCATATCTCTGAGCCTTACGAAAAACTGAAGGCCTTAACACGCGGTAAAGCCTTGAATGAAGAAAGTTTAAAAGCCTTTATTCACAGCTTGGATTTACCTAAAAACGTTAAAAATCAACTACTTCAATTAAAACCGAGCGATTACATCGGGTATGCCCTAGAATTGGCCATGACTAGCAATTAGGCAATTTTTCATCTACCTGCTAAGCTTTAGAAGGAATGTAATAGAAATCCCTTTGTCTGCCCTAACGGGGGCAAATACGGGGGAGAGTCTTTACACGTTAATTCCTGTCTTGAGGTGTAATAAGTATGACAAATAAAAGGAACCTAGCTGTGGAACAATATTTAGTTGTTTCAATTCTGGGACCCAATAGCATTGGGATTTTAAATATCGTTTCGGCACATATTAAGAAAAACCACTGCTGGATTGTGCGAGCACACGTAACAGTATTAGGCACTGCTTTTGGTATGCTGTTGCAAATCAACGGCAAATGGAATCATATTGCTAAATTAGAAGCAAGCCTGGACCCCTTAGCTAAAAAAAATGAATTCGCTATACATACCTTGCGGTGCAACCCCAGCGCTTACAACGAAAAACTCATTGCCTATAGCGTAGACATCATTACCACCCAGCGTCCAGAAATTATCCCTACGCTAAGTGAATTCTTTATGCGACAAAAAATCAATATCAGCGACATGCATTGTGAAAGCTTTGCTGCGCGTCTAACCGGCACTGAAATGCTCTCCTTAACGATGAAAATTCATATACCCATCGATATTTCCTTGGCAGAACTGCGTGAAGAATTTATTAATTTGTGCGATGAATTGAATCTAGACGCCGTGATGGAGCCGGAACGGGGGGGTTAATATAGGATCTGTTGTCATCCCACCCGCGGCCAAGATTGCAATAATGCCTTTAATAAAATAGCCAAGGGAATAGCAAAGAAAATTCCCCAGAAACCCCAAATAGCGCCGAAGAATAGAATAGCGATGATAATAGCCACCGGATGGATTTTAACCGCTTCAGAAAACAATAAAGGCACCAATACATTCGCATCCACAGCTAATAATACGCTATAAGCAATTAAAAAATACAGCAACGAGGATCCCCAGCCCCATTCTAAAAAAGCAACCAACACTACTGGCACCGATACCATCACCGCGCCTAGGATGGGGATTAAAGTTGCCACTCCCACCAGAACCCCCAGCAATACCGCATAGTTTAAATGTAATAATGAAAAAAGAATAAACGCTATTAATGCCACAATTACCACTTCTAGTAATTTACCGCGTATATAATTTCCCAATTGCATATCCACTTCATGCCAAATGGCGGAAATCACGGTTTTATCTTTGGGTAAATAACGGTTACACCAAGCGCTAAGCCTGGCCTTATCCAACAAAAATAAATACACCAACATAGGTACCAGAACCAAATAAATGACCAAGGCGAACAACGTAGAAATAGACGCTACTGAAAGGCTTAAGATCACACGGCCATATTTTAAAGCGTCTGTTTTTAAAGTAGCCACTATAGAGTTAAATTGATCCGTTGAAAGGAGATCGGGGTAGCGCGCGGTCAATGTGATCAACAAGCGGCTACCGCGCCCTACCATGGCCGGAAATTCTAGCAATAAGGCGGAAGCTTGATGCCATAGTAAGGGCAATAAAACGAATAAACCTAACACCAATAAACTGATAAAAAATAAAAATACTGTAGTAACAGCTAACCAATGCGGCCAATGCCATTTTTCTAGACGTATCACCATGTCTTCTAATAAATAGGCAATAACCAGACTCGTGAATAAAGGCACAAATAACTCACTTAAAAATCGCATTAAAATTAAAATAGCAGCAATAGCAATCAGTAAATATACGGCCTGCGGCTCGCATAAATAGCGTTTGTACCAAACTTGTAAAATATTTAACATATTTATGCCTTCTTGTGAATTAAAAAATAATATGCCGTTTCCGTACAGACCTCTTCCATTTGCACCTTAGCAGTGCTGAACAATAAGCGTAAATCAGCTATACTGGCCTTATCGTCTACCCAAATACGTAACCGTTCATCCGCAGACAATTTTTTTAAGGCTTGTTTGGCTTTAAGTAAGGGTAAAGGGCAAACTAAACCTCTGGTGTCTAAAACAATTTCTATGTCATTTGTCATATATAAACTGGCCTTAAAGATGCGAATAATCTAAAATTGTCTCTGGGTGGGATGGGCGGCTCAGAGCCGCCTCTACACCGCTTCGAGGCTCATGCTGTAAAGGCGTCTCGCGAGGCCCAACTACACAGTAGCCGCGAAATACAATTGCCCTGTGTGATACAATAACCCTCTTAATTCCTCACCTCTTCAAGTGCAATAAAACAGATGTACTTTCCCCGAAAATGCACTATAATGTGGGCTAACTCCTCAAAGCGACTGAATTTAATTATGATTTTTACAACCTTATTTAAGCGCTTCATCTTGGGTATGGGCCTTAGCCTCGCCAGCTTATTATACCTACAAACTGCTTATGCCGATATCCCCCTGCCCTCTGCTGATAGTAATGCCCCTACCCTCAGCGATTTACAAGAAGCTCAATTGGGAAAACAATTTTTTTTGTCTATTAAGGCCAGCGGACAGGTCATAGACGATCCCTTAACTAATGAATATATTAATACTTTGGGCAATCGCCTGGTTAAAGCGGCTAAAACCAATGGTCAGACCTTCCACTTTTTTGTGCTGGCTAACCCTGACATCAATGCGTTCGCAGGCCCAGGAGGGTATGTAGGAATTAATAGCGCCCTCATCATACAAGCCAAAAATGAAAGCGAAGTAGCGGGTGTGCTGGCGCATGAAATCACCCACGTTACTCAAGGCCATGTGGCGCGTTCCATGGAGAAGGCAAAAGGCGTGGAATTATCAGCGCTAGCGGGTTTACTCGCCTCTATCGCTATTGGGGTTTATAATCCTAATGCCGGAGCTGGCGCAATGTCCGCCACCATGGCGGGCGCGCAACAAAGCATGCTCACGTTTTCGCGCAGCAACGAAGAAGAAGCCGATAATATAGGCATGCAAGTGTTATACAATGCCAATTTTAACCCTATGAGCATGCCTAATTTCTTTGAAACCTTGCAACGCACTCAACGTCTGTATGGCACTATGCCTGAATTTCTAAGCTCGCACCCTTTAACTACGAATCGTATTGCCGACAGCCAAAGCCGCGCTAGCCACTTTCCTCCTAAGGCTTATTACGAAGATCCCGGTTTTGATTTTTTGCAAAATCATTTGCGTGCATTAACTGCCTCTAACCGCCATGGTTTGGTGACGCAATATGAAAAAGAATTAACGCAAATAGCCCCGGCTCAACGCCCTGCTGTTGAATATGGTTATGCCGTAGCCTTAAAAAATGAAGGTAATCCTGCTAAAGCTTTGCCTATATTGGAACGTTTGCACCAACAAATCCCCGATAATTTATGGATCACTATTGCCTTGTGTCGCAGTTATGCCGTGAATAAACAATTAAACCTCGCTTTAGATGAGCTTGCTAAACTACATGCCGCCAATCCAGACAATTATCCTATAGTATATTATTACGCATATACCTTGATGGAAAGCAATCAACCCAAATTGGCTTTGAATCTATTGCGTCAACATCAATTGGATGATCCAGACGACCCTATTCCCTACCAATTATTATCACAAGCCCAAGGGCGAGCCGGTTTTGTATCCGATGCCTATCAAACCCGCGCCGCTTATCTGATGAGCATGGGGGCGCCAAAAGCTGCGCTGGATCAATTAAAAATGGCGCTGGCTTTACCCAATAATTTAGAGATAAATAAAGCAAAAATCAAAGCACAGATGGAAGAGGTGCAGACGAGTTTGAATGGTAATTAAGAACTTCCGTTCCTCTAAGTAGGCTATGTTCGCAAAAGAAATATCCGCCTCTGCTCGCAATGACGGGACCTAAGAAAATACAGTTACGATGAACTTTTCAAAAAACTTATCTACAGCATCATTTTCAAAAACTGCCCCGTATAGGAAGCCTCTACTTTCGCCACATCCTCCGGTGTGCCGGTGGCTAACACATAACCCCCTTTATCGCCGCCTTCGGGGCCTAGATCAATCAACCAGTCTGCGGTTTTAATCACATCCAAGTTGTGTTCAATCACCACCAAAGTATTTCCTCGATTACGTAATTCATGCAGCACGGTTAATAATTGTTGAATATCATGGAAATGCAACCCTGTAGTCGGTTCATCTAAAATATACAACGTACGGCCTGTATCGCGCTTCGATAATTCTTTAGCGAGCTTAATGCGTTGTGCTTCGCCGCCTGATAAGGTTGTGGCACTCTGACCCAATCGTATATAAGACAATCCTACATCGATTAAAGTTTGTAATTTGCGTGCTACCACTGGAATAGCGTCAAAAAATTCGCGCGCTTCTTCTACCGTAAAATCTAAAACCTGATGTATATTTTTACCTTTGTAGAAAATTTCTAAAGTCTCGCGGTTATATCGTTTGCCATGGCAGATATCACACATCACGTAAATATCAGGTAAAAAATGCATTTCTACTTTGATCAAGCCATCTCCTTGGCATGCTTCGCAACGTCCCCCTTTGACATTAAAGCTAAAACGCCCTACCGCATAACCGCGTGCTCTGGCTTCTTGTGTACCGGCAAATAACTCTCTTAAAGGTGTAAACAAGCCTGTATAAGTTGCAGGATTAGAACGTGGCGTACGACCTATAGGACTTTGATCGATGTTGATCACTTTATCAAAATGCTCTAGGCCTTCCACTCTGTCATACACACCGGCGTTCAGAGTGCTGTCACGATTTAAATGCTTGGCTGCCAAGGGATATAAAGTATGATTAATTAAAGTGGATTTACCAGAACCCGACACGCCCGTTACACAAACCAATAACCCTACAGGTATAGACACCGTGATGTTTTTCAAGTTATGGCTTTTAGCCCCGTGTACCACCACTTGTTTCTTTTTATCACTGGGCGTGCGTCTTTCTGGGTTGGTTATTTTTTTACGACCTGATAAATAATCACCGGTTAGAGAGCGCTTCGCTTTAATAATATCCTCTACACACCCTTCTGCGACAATCTCCCCACCATGGCTACCCGCATAGGGCCCGAGATCCACAATGTGATCGGCCATGCGTATCGCTTCTTCATCGTGTTCCACCACGATGACCGTATTGCCCAAATCGCGCAAACGCGTTAAGGTTTGTAACAAACGACCATTGTCTCGTTGATGTAAGCCTATAGAAGGTTCATCCAGAATATAGGTAACCCCCACTAAGCCCGCGCCAATTTGGCTTGCCAAGCGTATGCGCTGCGCTTCTCCCCCAGACAGAGTTTCAGCGCTGCGCGATAGACTCAAATAATCTAAACCTACATTGTTCAAAAAACCCAACCGCTCCAATAATTCTTTTTGAATCTTATTGGCAATTTCTCCTCTATAACCCGTTAAGACCAACTCTTTAAAAAACTGGTAGGCTTTTTCTATAGACAAACTCACAATATCGGCAATAGACTTTCCTTCTATCAAAATATGCACCACTTCGGGTTTTAAACGGCTGCCTTGACAGGGCTGACAAGGTTCTATGCTTAAATATTTCGCCAGTTCTTGACGAACTGTCTCGGAGCTGGTTTCTTTATATCTTTTATCCATCAAAGGGATAATCCCCGTAAAGACTTGCTTGTGCTGAAATTTCCGCCCACTAGCACTTACGTACTTAAAAACAATTTTATCTTTGCCAGAACCTTGAAACAAAATGTCTTTTACTTTCTTACCGAGCTTTTTATAGGGTACGGTTAATGAAAAATCATAATAATCGGCCAAGGCTTCTAATATTGCAAAGTAGTAATGATTACCCTCGCCCCAGCCGCGTATAGCGCCTTCGGCCAAACTTAAATTTTCATCTTCCAGCAAACGTTTTTCATCAAAAAAACGCTCTACCCCTAAACCATCACAAGCCGCACAAGCACCTAAAGGATTATTAAAAGAAAATAAGCGGGGTTCTAATTCACTTAGGCTAAAACCACATTGTGGACAAGAAAATTTGGATGAAAAAAGCCATTCCTCCCGATTGGGCTCATCCATAAAGGCAACTTTGACGATGCCATTTGCTTTGGTCAAGGCCGTTTCTAAAGAAGCCGAGAGGCGCGTTTGTAAATCATCCCGAATTTTCAAGCGATCCACGACCACTTCAATACTGTGTTTTTGTCTTAAAGCCAAAGTGGGCAAACGGTCTAATTCTATCAACTCGCCATTGACGCGTGCGCGCACAAAGCCTTCGGCGCGTAAACCTTCTAATAATTTAACATGCTCGCCCTTACGCGCTGCCACTACGGGCGCCAATAGCATGATTTTAGTGTCTGCAGGTAGATTTAAAATCTGATCGACCATCTGGCTCACAGTTTGCGCCTTTAATTCGGTTTTGTGTTTAGGGCAATGTGGCTGACCTACTCTGGCAAATAACAAGCGCAGGTAGTCATAAATCTCGGTGATGGTACCTACGGTCGAGCGCGGATTATGGGATGTGGCTTTTTGCTCTATGGAAATGGCGGGGGATAAACCCTCGATGTGATCCACATCCGGTTTTTCCATCACCGATAAAAATTGCCGCGCGTAGGCCGATAAGGATTCTACATAACGACGCTGTCCTTCAGCATATAATGTATCGAAAGCAAGTGAAGACTTGCCCGAACCAGACAAGCCCGTGACTACAATTAAGCGATCGCGCGGCAAGCTTAGGTCTATATTTTTTAAATTATGGGTTCTAGCACCGCGAATGACGATGGAATTCATTATTGTTCCTCTTTTTGCTATACTCTTCATCCTACTGTGAGCGAAGAAAGAATACCACATGAGCAAAATATATGCAATGACTCCCAATGAACGCCGCTCGGCTGTAGCCTTAGGGGGGATTTTTTCCACCCGCTTATTGGGTTTGTTCATGATCTTGCCTACTTTCAGCCTCTATGCACTGCATTTGCCTGGCGCTACTGCCAGTAACATAGGCATTGCCTTAGGCATCTACGGCTTAACCCAAGCTTTATTACAACTGCCCTTTGGCCTGTTATCCGACCGTTTTGGACGCAAGCGTATCATTACTTTTGGCTTAATGCTCTTTGCCATAGGCAGCTTTGTTGCAGCCCTATCAGATTCTATAGGCGGGGTTATTTTGGGCCGCGCCTTGCAAGGCAGTGGCGCTATAGGAAGTACCCTGATTGCCTTAATGGCCGATCTCACTCGTGAGGAACAGCGCTCCAAAGCCATGGCCATCATGGGAATGATGATCGGATTTTCTTTTTCTTTTGCTCTGGTCATAGGACCTATAGTAAGTTTTTACTTTAGCGTACAGGGTATTTTTGTATTAACGGGACTGCTAGCCTTATTCGGTATTATTATTTTACACAGCCATGTACCGGATCCCTTCTCAAACCGATCGGATGAAAGTTTAAGCCCCCACTTAAAACAATTACCCGTTTTATTTAAAAATAGGTCCCTACTCAAATTAAACTTTGGGATTTTTAGCCAACACGCTATTTTAACGGCCAATTTTGTCATTCTGCCGCTGTTGTTAAATAGCTTGATGCCGCAAGATCATCCTAGCCCTTTATTCTATTTGCTTATCATCGCTAGCTCTTTTGCCGTAGCCGTACCGATTATCATCTATACGCATCGCAAGAAAAAAGCGCATATATTATTACCGGTGATGATTGGCGTATTAGCCCTAAGTCAATTATTATTCATTTTCTTTCATAGCCAATTGTACCCCATCGCCGCAAATCTAATCCTTTTCTTCATTGCTTTTAATGTCTTAGAGGCTGAGTTGCCAGCTCAAATCTCTACCATTGCCCCTCCAGCACAAAAAGGAGCTGCCATGGGCATTTACTCTACTTGTCAATTTTTAGGCATCTTTTGCGGGGGTGCGATAGGTGGTATTTTGTATGGCCATCTAGGGAGCACTCCTATTTTTATTCTGGGCTTGGGTTTAGCGGCAATTTGGTTTACACTAAGTCTATTGCAGAAAAGATCCGTATTAAAAAATGAGGACGCTGTACAGACAGAGGGCTTGTAGGGGCCGCTCGCGAGCCGCCTAGCCTTCGGGCACCAGGAGTGTAGTACTCTGATAGGACTGGGGCAAGATGGGCGTAAGCAACAAAGCCTAAGAATCTAATGCGTAGAGTTTATTAACGAACGAGAAGATATTATTTATCAAGAGGAAAACAACATGGCACGTGGTATTAACAAAGTAATTTTAATTGGCAACTTAGGCGCCGATCCTGAGGTTCGTTATATGACCAATGGCGAAGCAGTCGCCAATTTATCGGTAGCTACCAGCGAAGGTTGGAAAGATAAAGAAACAGGGGAAAATAAAGAGCGTACCGAATGGCATCGTGTGGTATTTTATAGGCGTCTGGCTGAAATTGCGGGTGAATACTTGAAAAAAGGTTCTAAGGTTTACGTGGAAGGCAAAATTCGCACTCGTAAATGGCAAGATCAAAGTGGCCAAGATCGCTATACTACGGAAATCTATGGCGATGAGCTGCAAATGCTGGATCGCGCTGGCGCCCCAGGGGCTGATGCAAGTGGCAGCTTTAATCAACCCAGTGCAGGTTCTAGATCAGCGCCACAACCAGCTACTGCGGACATGAATGCAGGCAGCAGCAAAATGTTTGATGACGACATTCCGTTTTAAATGGTAAAATAAAGATAGTTGGTTTATAGAGTCGCCTCGCGAGGCGACCTTTCTAATAATTCACAGTTCTCAACGTATTACGCCGCTTTAATCAGCAAGAGTGAGTCATACTACTAGACCCGGATTGATTTTCTTCCGGATTAGGTCGTACCAGGGAGATGGCTTGTTCCTCTGCTGCGAAGAGAGAGCATTCCTGGCCAAGCGTTATAATAACCATTTTAAACTTAAATTTTGTTTCCTCTGTTATCTTCTCGACCTTGTCCTCCAAAAATGAACGTCCCCTTTTCCACATTTCAGTTAAGTCTTTGGCTGCCAGCATATTTACAATTTGAGCAGGCATCTCTTCTGTTGTGCTAAAAAATTCTGACGATGGGCTTTGCTTTTTTGTAAATAAATCACGAATAAATTTCTTATATCTGTTTAATTTTGCTAAGCTAACATACGCATTTTTTAAGCCCTCTTCTCTAGCATCTAATAGAACACCTTGTTCTTCCTTGCCAACTAACTGAGTTATTGCAACCTGCTCTTCAACAGACAATGCTTCTAAATCTTCTAGACTAATAGGGCTATTATGTCTTGTTATAAACAACCGTCCAAAATGCTCGAGAGAAATATATTCTTTTTTTTCTAGCATTTCAGAAATTTGTGGCCACTCATTCTTACATTCAAGAGCAAATGTTATGGCATCTTCTAGAGAAATGACGGCACTAAGCTTATGAAGAAGTGCTGTATCCGCATGTAAAAAAATTAAGAATTTTCTAACATGAAATTTAAATCTTTCCACACAGGACTCAACTGAAGAGATTCTTTCATTATCGTAAAGATCTGCTGTTGCTTCTATGCTTCCAAACATTCTTCTCTTCTTATCTATTGTGAAGAGTTTGTCTTCAATTTCCCCGATTGCAGTGGTATCACACGACTTTAAATACTCCAACTGCGTAAGATAAAGTCTAAGTTGTGGGGCTTGGTGAATTTTATCTGTTAACTCTTGTTCAAACCTCTCTAATACTGGAGTATCGGCTACATCTATAGCCTGTCTTGCCTTTTCTATTTCAGAATGAATAAAACTTACCAGTGTTTCTGAATCACATATATTACTGATTTCGCAAAAAGAATATATTTTCCGCAACATTCCCACAATCTCTGAATACTTAAATAAGCTGTCCATGCTTGAACTTGATCTACTCGTGGTAACAATATTGCTATAAACCTCCTTGGCTTGTTGTTGTATTCGCTGATGTTGTCTCATATAATTCGAATGATGTCTATGAATAGATTTATGTGCCCCTCCTAAACCCAAAATGCGGGTCTTGCCATAAGGATAGCTAGAAATTAATTGTCCTTCTTCATTCGGACTTAGCACTACTTTTGACCCGGGTAATTTTCCCGCGGGGGGCCTTAACATATAGTTATTTCCGTATATTTTTGTGTATCTTTCCTGATTCTTTTCAGTAGCATACCTAAAATAATCCCCTTTCAAAAAAGGATTCTCATCTGTACTCTTTTGAAGTTGAACCTGCCCACGACCTTTAGCTGTAGTACAGCTAAAGCCTAGCCTAGCAGAGACAACTGAATCTACTATTCCGTACTCACTTAATGCACGGACCAGATGACCCGCGAAACTTGTCTCATGAAGTAAGTTCGATTCTCCGATTCCTCCATTACACAGGCCAAGGCTTACTTGAAGCTTGGTTACACCTTTTTCCATATTATCCGCTATAATCTTTGCAAGATCTGTGACTGTCAGGGACTCGCCCGTATCCGCACCCATAAGGTATGAATTTGGACTACCATGAGCTATAACAATTACTTTGGTTTTCTCATCTATTTTAAAAGGCAATGGCTGTGCCAATTGATTAGTTGCCGGTGATATTTCTACTATGCTTGTATCAATACCCTGAGTTTGATATTTTCTTGCAAGCGCATTGATGTTAAATTTATCGTGCGGCATGCCATAATTTAGTATAACGACTCTTTTCCATTTTTGTTGTTCACTTGCAAAGACTTCTGTAGAATCAGCAGCCATTATAATTTACCCTCATTCATTTTATTAATGCCCAATATTATATAAAATAAAACTTAAGGAAATGTTAAGGTTTTTATAAAAATATGCGTAATTTATTGATTTTTTGGTAAAAAATATTTTTCGTCGATCACCCGCAGCTTTAGCTCTAATACGCTAGCAATATCAGTTGAGCCTGGCCAACAAGGTGAGTCCTATAATAATGGTGGAACTAAGCCCAATCTATATCTAAAAATGATTTGCTAGGCGTATACAAGGAATTTTTGGCCCAAAAGCAAAAGGACGGTTAAAACCATTCTTTGCCCTGCCCCGCACCCCTGAATGATCAACTTTTGCTTATTCTTAAGCTAGAGTCCTATTTTCCCCGAATGCATACGCCCTTGTATATTATTTCCCATCCTGCGATATGCTGTCATTCATAGCAATGGCGCGGGAGATTAACAAAGTAATTTTAATTGGCAACTGAGGTGCCGATTCTGAGGTTCGTTATATGACCAATGGCGAAGCGGTCACCCATTTATCGGTAGCTCCCAGCGAAGGTTGGAAAGATAAAGAAACGGGGGAAAATAAAGAGCGTACCGAATGGCATCGTGTGGTATTTTATAGGCGTCTGGCTGAAAAGGTTCAAGTTAAACTAAAACTGCCTTAAAATAGAGTATATCTACTATATTTAACGTCAAAAGCCAGCCGATTATATGAAGGGTGGTTATTTTATAAACTATATTTTTTGTTATTTTTACACAAAATCAGTTAAAAATTAATAGATTAAACGGGTTACGGAGAAAAGCTGCATCTTCGCATAAGAAAGTTTAACTTTTACACAAATTACTCTTCTGTAACTTTTTTGAACAAATCTTGATTTCCAGCAAAAATTAGTGTAAAATATGCGCTCTTTATAAAAATATTAAATAGCAGAGGTAAAAAATGAATCCTTTATATTATACAGCCATCATGGATAATGATTTAGACGGTATCCGCGCCTTATTAGGGAGTGACCCCTCTTCCATCAATAATTTTAATGATGAACAAAAAACACCCTTACTGTTAGCATTAGAAAAACCTGAGATTGAGCCTGAAATTATAGAATGCCTTTTAGACGCTGGGGCTGACGTTGATTTAAAAGATAGATATGGAAGAAATGCGCTGCTTATGGCTTGCGGCTCAGGTAATCCAGAAATTGTAGAGTGTATTTTTAATCATATAGATGAGAAAATTATTTTAAAAGATAAGACAAGGCATCATCGAGATATAGAGGGCAGAAATGCTTTAGATATAGCATGTAGTCTGAGGCATATCAGTCTAGTCAAGTTGTTACTTCAAAGGGGCTTTGATCCTTTTTTGCGCATCCAAGTTAATAATCGGATTTTTTATTCTCCAATCGAAGCAGCTATTTATTCCAAACAAGTTGTTATTACACAATTATTATTACGCCATGATTTAGAAAAAACCAAAAAAGCCTGTAGCAATATAGATATGCTGGCATTAGCTGTGGAAAATGGAGATGAGGCTGCTGTTCATTGTCTGCTAGAATTTTATCCCTCTAAAAAATTACACTTGCTTAACAGGGCAGCAACAAAAGGGTACTTCTCTATTACAAGAATGTTATTAGAAAAAGAATATATACCTGATCATCCAGCGTATGAATCATCTATGGATAGAGTTTCTTTTCCAATTATCTTAGCAGCAAAAGGAAATCACACTCGCATTCTAACTGAGTTATTAAGACATGGTGCATCGCTACTCGTAAATGATGGGCGGGGAATGACTGCCTTGATGGCTGCAGTAATGCACAGCAACCTTGAATCGGTAGAAATATTACTTAATGCGAAGGCTGAAATAAATGGAAAATGTCATCTTGGCAAGACTGCGCTCATGTATTTAGATAGAATAGATGAGCGTGGGAAGAAGATCCTCAATTTGCTTTTGGCATTTGGAGCAGACCCAAAAATTTTCAATATGAATGGGGAGAATGTACTGACTTATTTTATAAGAAATAGTAAGACTGATGAGGTTAAGGCTTTATTAGAAGCAGGTATTAACCCAAATATAAAAAATATGGCTGGCGAATTCCCGCTGATGCTTGCCATCCAGCTTGGAAAGTTAGAGATGGTCAAAGCTATCATAGAAAATTCCAAGATAGCTGTTGTAAACTTGAGAAATAACGAAAATCGTACGGCGCTATTTATAGCACTTAAATTACATAGACTTGATATTGCCAGTTATCTTATTGAAAAAGGAGCTGATATGCATGAAGCAGGAGATTCAAAAGATAACTATTTGCTACATTTCTTTATGCAAAAGAATGATATCTTAGTATCAAAGTTTATTTTAGCTAAATTGGTCAGCATAAATAAAATAGATTATAAAAATAACCTCCCGTTAGAATCTGGAAACCAAGAAACACAGAAAGAATTGACGCAGTACTTGCATGAGCTGGAAATAAAAAAATTCTTTCCAAAAAAACGCGTTTCGAAAGGAACTCTAAGAACCCTGTTTAGCTATACCCCTATAAGTTGTTGGGTCCTTGATCCCCTCTCCTTTTCCAACAATTCTATTTTTAAAAATAGGCCAACATCCCAAACAACACTGCTTTCTTTGCTAGAATATTTCTCTAAAAGATGTAACGACACTGACACTTTAAACGAAAAAGAGGTTTGTTGTTTAAAAGTGATTTTAGATGATTACGATCGAGGAATGATGAGCCAAGATCCATTATCTAATGGGGTTCGAAATGCTCTCTGGGGGCAAGAACCTTTTTGTTTATTGCTCGCAAATTCAAATAATGAAAAGGCCGAACTAGCATGGGATAAACATATGGAATGTTTGCAAGATTTAATAAGTCAAGCAAAAATTCTACCGCTATCAAACGATACCAAGAAGAGTATGTTAGAGATAGTTCTACCAGGCATACAGATGCTTATTACAGAACGCGAACATATTACTTATCATATGATGCATAATTTTGGCCAATTGTATATGTTACATCCGAAATTACCGCTACATACTGACCATCAGCAACCCTCTAATATGCTAGAAGCCCACATGTTCATAGATAGAATATTAGGGAATATTTTGGGTTCGGCAGTAATATGTATGCAACGTGGGCGTTTAGGTGAATATTTTGATAGACTATCTGTGGGATTTTGTTTAGAGGGACGTACTAGAGAGGCTTTAATATGGGTGGCCACAGATGTATTACCTCAGACAAAGATACAACTAAAACCTTTCGATGATTTGATGCAGCAGTACCTCAATCAAGAATATCATCCCTATTCCGAGATAATGCACGGGATGAACTTGGAACAGCGGGAATATTTCGCCGGGATTTTAAATTTTATTGCTAGCAGGCATGCGGGAACAAGATGCGCCATACATGAGACCTATGCACCAAAAGGAATAGTCACGCTTGAAGGCATTCAACAATATTTAAGGGAGACTATGTTCCTATACCAAGAGCATGAAGGACTTCCATCGGGAGAGACAAAGATAGTGGAGGGGATAGAACGACCTGTTATCAAACCTATCACTTCTCTAAGTATGTTTTCCAGCTAATGCCATTTTAGAAAAGGCGGCCTCAAAAAAAGCAAAGGACGGTAAAAAAACCGTCTTTTGCCCTGCCCCACGTCTTTGAATAAGAGACTTTTTGCTCTCGCCTCATCCTCCGCAAGGCCTCTAGGCCGCAGCCGGGGCAGTTATAATTCAAATTTTTCTCTGATTTATCTGGATCCCCGCCCTTCGGCCGAAGGTGACAATACCTTCGTTTTTAAAACTACAACAGGGGTGACACAGGTCTGTGACCTTCTCGAAACTTATTACGCTTCAAAACTATTGCTTTGTAAAAAATAATATATCATAATCACTTAAGAAGCCTAAAAAATAACGCATGGAGGTAAAACATGTCTAGTTCCTCACCTATTACAGAAATGCATCATGCAATCTTAGCAGAAATGAAATCTCAAAAGGGGGTGGGGTTACGCGCAGAACCTAACGATCGATTTGACAATAAAGAAACACCTCTTCTCGAAAAAGCATCAAATCACGCCATGGATCCGTTAGCATTATCTTCTGATGGTGAGCATAAAGATAATGCGGATGCCCTTCGTATAGCACAAGAAAAATTGAATCTTATTAAAAAAGCCATTGAGCAGAGCGATCTATCTTTTGTACAGAGTGCACTATCCCATGATCCAAAACTTCTTTCTATAAGAATTAAATCCGAGGGTGAAAAACCCGTCGTATTTGCTGCGAAACAGCAACAGTGGACAATAATGTTAGAAATTGCTCAATCTTATTGGTGGCTGAGTGATGAGGGCGACTTTCATAAAGCTCTACTCTGGGCTCTAAAAACGAATACCCCGCAATCCATTACGACTGCTTTAGCGTTAGATTTAAACCGCATTTGTACTAGTGCCGAAACTCTAGGCGATGAGAAGAACGTTCTGCACTATGCTATGTTGATTAATAAAAAAGAACTGATTGAAAAAATATTTTCCATCAAGGACAATGAAATGCTTGAAGCACTTATTGTAAATAAAAATAGCGATGGGGATACTCCCATAATATGCGCTGCTCGTAATAAAAAGTGGGTTGCTGTACAGTTCCATATGAACCCATATGAAATAAGGGGTTCAGATAATACATGCTCACAGTATCGTACTATCTTGGAAAGTGCTCTTAAAGATGGAGGCGATTTAGCAGCGGCCATACAATTACAGATGAAACGAGGTAATACGTACTCACAGTATCGTGCTATCTTCGAAATGGCCCTTGAAAATGGAAGCGATTCAGCATTAGAGGCTGCCCTAACCGTTATGGCGACATATGCGCTTAAGGATATTACTTTGAAGGACGCGTGGTTCATTACAATGATTGAGATACTTCTGGAGGAAGATGTTTATGATTCTCCTCAAAATAAATTGTTTAGAATAAAAATATTCAATCAATTGCTAGACCTTTTAAAGCGAGAACAAATACAACCCATTTTTTCTGGTTTAGAAAAAACCATTAAAAAAGGGTCAGTCCGTGGATTAAAGTTCGCCCTCCTACTCCTTGATAAGGACGCGTCTAAAAAGATTCAATTTCCGGATACTTGGCTTAAAGAAAGAATTGAAATACTCCTTATAGGAAAATCCGTACAAGACCCTCTCAGAAATACGGTTTTGTCCCACTTACTCAACTTGAGCAATGACGGGCAAATAGCAACTCTAATTGCTCACATCGCATCTTTTTCACAACAATGGTTCAAGACCCGGGTAAGATCGGACAATTCCAATAACGAGATAAGCGGAGAAGAAAAGCGAGAGATAATAATAGAAGATATAAAAAATTTATTGATTAACCAAATTACCTCCCCTCAAATCCAACTTCGCATTATTCAGGCATTGCTAACGAGCGCCGAACCCCTCTTTACCAACATGAGAGAGTATTTAATCGCGCTGTCTATTGAAATACTTTCTTCTAATACGGGTGGGACTCTGACCGAAGCGCTGGCTATATCTTTTTTTCAGAAAACAGCGGAAGTAATAAAAACTATAGATGGTGACACCTCCGAAAAAAAGTCAACTATTAGTAAAACACTTTTCGAACAGACTAAGAAAAGTGATTTTGCTGAGATTCAACTTGAGATATTTAATCACTTGGTGATGCGGTGTAATTTTGAAAAAAGAGTCAATATTATTAAAACAATAGCCCAAAGACAATCTGCGGGTGTTGCGGAAACCTTTGAGTCCAACATGATACTTCTCATTCAAGGAATAGAGGACATAAAAGTAAAAGCTGAGATCATACTGAACATTTTAGCGTGTTCAGAATTTTCTATAGAAACAGAAACGGAACTAGCTGCTCCCTTCACGGGGGAAATGCCCCTGAAATTAATAAAGGGCTTTATTCTTGGGCTTCGTGAAGGTAAGAGGCAACAATGGTCGAATCAAATTCCAGAAATGATAAAAGGAATTGATCAATATTGTAGTTTGAGCCGAGAAACAGTGGAACTTTTTATCTTGCAGGATTTTCTGCGGGTTATTGTTGGGCAGGAACCTGTCTTAACGGAGATCCGTATTACCGCACCCGAAGAGATTCAAGCTACGATTGAGCAGCTTTATGGGCAAACTATTGCTGCGCAAGAAAATTTAAAAAAGATTTTCCTAGAGCATTTAACCACACAAAGTGCGAACCCTAACAGTTTAATTTGCAAGAGTATAAAACCGAAATTAACGAAAAGAAAGCTCTCTGCGGATAGGATACCTGAAATAGCCGCCCACTCGCTTTCTTCTGTGGCCGAAAAAGTTCCGGGCTTTAGCCCACGCAATGTGGTTTCTTCTACGCAGAGAAAGCTCTCTGTGGATAGGATACCCGAAATACCTGCACAGTCGCCTTCTTCTATGGCCCAAAAAGTTCCGGGCTTTAGCCCGCGCAATGTGGTTTCTTCTACGCAGAGAAAGCTCTCTATGGATGGGGTACCTGCACACTCGCTTTCTTCTGGGGCCGAAAAAGTTCCGGGCTTTAGCCCGCGCAATGTGGTTTTTTCGGTGAGTACCTCTATATTATCACTATTTCCAAATACCTTATCATCCTCTGCTTCCAGTAGCGATCCTCCCAGTCATAATTCATCTACTAGCACATCGACCAACGCCTCTCCTAGAGAGGGTGAAGAAGAGGATAAGAAAGAAGAACCTAGGACGCCTAGACCTCAATAAATAATAATGGGAAGAAACAGGGATTCTTTTATAAAGTAGATAGTGGAGAAGCTTTCCCGTAATTTCGAACTGAAAAAAATGTTATATGCGCCTACATGAACATTTTTGAGTAAAAATTTACGGGCAAAATGATCAATGCAAGTCAGTAGAACCCCTTGACAAAATCCGCCAATAAATCAATACTCTATCTTAGGCAGTAGTGAAAGACAGCGATAAACTAAAATTCTAATGACGCACTTTGTATGCCTACTTGGGCGATATATACTCATAGCAGTTGATTTTTAGGCGCGGCGCCTAGCCCTCTAGTACCAGGAGTGTAGTACTCTAACATGACTGGGGCGAGATGGGCGTAGGCACACAGCCTAAGAATCAAATGTGAAGAATATATTGAAATAACTCCCCCATTAGAGGAATTTATTATGTTAAAACACACCACTTTTGTACAAAAAGGTTTCACCTTAATCGAAATGATGATTGTCATCGCCATCATTGGCATTTTAGCTGCCATTGCCATTCCGCAATATAGCAATTATGCCGCTAGGGCCAAATTCGTTCAGGTTCAAAACGCAGCGATAGCTAAAAAGCCCGACGTTTCATCCCAAATCATCGCTGCCGGTAAAACGGCGTGTACGCCGGTCACAGCCACAGCGCCTAGCGCCACCCAAAAAACAGCTGGCGTCGGGATATCAGCTGCTTGTGTCATTACCGCTACCCCTTGGGATGAAGCCCCTATGACGGCTGCCGATACCTATATCTTAACACCCACCTATAATACTACGGATGGTACTATCAGCTGGGTAGTCGATCCGAATAGCGGTTGTAAAACCAGCGGCAATGGTTTGTGCTAATTTGATGCCCTAAAATGGAAACCCTACCTCCGCCACTGGCTGCGGTCATTGCAGCCAGTGCGCGTTTTGGCCTGCCGCTCATGGATTTAAACGCCTATGATCTGGCGCGTATTCCTATGGAGTTCATGGATGAAAAACTCATGCAGCCACATCCCATGTTGGTTTTGCAGAAACAGGGCGAGCGCTTAGATGTGGCTGTAGCCGATCCTTCTTCTTTAGCAACATTAAACGAGCTTAAATTTAAAACGGGTTTAAATACCCACCCTATTTTAGTCGAAAAAAATAAATTAACCCGACTCATAGATAAATTGTTGAGCCAGCATGCTGGCACAGCTTTAGAAGTACAGATAGAGGATAGCGATATTCCTGCCGAAAGCAGCCTTACCGAAGGTGGCGACGCACCCATAGTGCGTTTCGTCAATAAAATTTTGCTAGAAGCCATACACAATAACGTATCCGATATACACTTCGAACCCTTTGAAACGAGCTATCGCATACGGTACCGCCGCGATGGCATATTGTATGAAACAGCCACCCCGCCACAAGCTTTATCGTCGCGCATCAGCGCGCGC
>JAJNBM010000014.1 GCA_021156165.1 Gammaproteobacteria bacterium
GGCGTGATTGCTTTTTCTAAAGCATCTACATCTCCATAAGGAACAATATTAAAACCAGCAGGAAATGGACCAAAACCCTCCCGATATTGCGCTTCCGTAGACATGCCGACAATGGCAATGGTGCGCCCATGAAAATTATTACGGCAAGCAATAATTTCCGCTTTGTCTGCAGGCACTTTTTTAACAGCATAACCCCATTTACGCGCCAATTTTAAAGCCGTCTCCACCGCCTCAGCCCCGGTATTCATAGGCAGCGCTTTATCATAACGGAATAATTCACACGCATATTGTAGAAAGTCGGCTAAAATATCCGTGTGATAAGCGCGTGACACTATCGCTAAGCGCGATAATTGTGTTTCTAACGCTTTTATAATTTTGGGATGACGGTGGCCATGACTTACCGCCGAATACGAACTCATCATATCTATATACTCGCGGCCATTTTCATCCCACACTAAGGCACCTTCTCCTTTGACTAAAACGACGGGTAAAGGATGATAATTGTGCGCAGAAAACTGTATTTCTCGTTGTATGGTTGTAGACATGATCTTACCTCTTTATACTAAATTATACGCTTTTTGTTGTTTAATAATTTCATCCAATGCGTGTAACTGATCCAATAATGCAGGCATTTTATGCAAAGGCCAAGAATTAGGGCCATCACTTAAAGCTTTATCGGGTTGTGGATGCGTTTCCAGAAATAAACCCGCAATGCCGACGGCTACCGCAGCACGTGCTAAGGTGGGCACAAATTCACGTTGCCCACCCGATTGCGTTCCTTGCCCACCCGGTAATTGCACAGAATGGGTGGCATCAAATACAACCGGTACTTCACAATCCCGCATAATGGCTAAAGATCGCATATCCGAAACCAAATTATTATAGCCAAAAGAAGCGCCACGTTCACACACCAATATGTGTTCATTGCCTACCGCTTTGGCCTTAGCCACTACATGTTTCATATCCCAAGGCGCTAAAAATTGGCCTTTTTTAATATTCACCGGTAATCCTACCGCCGCTACTTTTTGAATGAAATTGGTTTGTCTGCATAAAAATGCAGGAGTTTGTAACATATCCACTACACTCGCCACTTCATCTAAAGGACTGTCTTCGTGTACATCGGTGACAATGCTAACACCAATTTCTTTTTTTACCTTGGCTAAAATAGTTAAGGACTTATCGATGCCTAAGCCTCTAAAACTGTCATGCGAGGAACGATTGGCTTTATCAAAAGAGGATTTATAAATAAAATGAATACCGCGCTGCTGCATGAGTTCTTTAAGATAACCCGCTGTTTCTATCGCTAACGCCTCGCTTTCCACCACGCAAGGGCCTGCCATAATAAAAAGAGGTTGATCTAAGCCTACTTCAAAACCACATATTTTCATAGGATCTTCCCCGTTTCTGTTTGGTGTGCGTTTTCTTTTCTTTCATGCTCTTTGATCGCCGCCGCAATAAAACTACTGAATAAAGGATGCCCATCGCGCGGCGTTGAGGTAAATTCGGGGTGAAATTGGCAGCCCAAAAACCAGGGATGATCCGCTAGTTCTATTATTTCCACCAATTGTTCCTTCTCTGCGCGACCACTCACCCGCAACCCCTTGGCTTCTAATTGCGGTAATAATAGATTATTGACTTCATAGCGATGTCGATGCCGCTCAGCAATAGTATCTTGCTGGTAACTGGAATACGCCAACGAATCTTGATTTAAATGGCAGCGATAAGAACCCAAACGCATCGTACCGCCTTTATCGCCATCTTCTGCTCTATTTTCTATTTTACCTTTTACATCTTGCCATTGTGTGACCAAGGCTATGACCGGATGCGGGGTATTGCCCATAAATTCGGTGCTATTGGCATCTGACCACCCTACTACATTGCGCGCAAATTCGATGACGGCTATCTGCATTCCTAAACAAATGCCGAGATAAGGAATGCGATGTTCACGTGCATATTGTGCCGCTACAATTTTGCCTTCTACCCCACGGGAGCCAAACCCGCCGGGAACTAAAATAGCGTCCATATCCTTGAGTATAGCCGCCCCTCTTTTTTCAATATCTTCTGCTTCTACTGTATGAACAATGACTTGGGCTTGCATTTGCAAACCTGCATGTTCTAAGGCTTCATTCAAAGACTTATAGGCATCCGCTAAATTGACGTATTTTCCTACCATAGCGATATGTACCGTATGGTGACGATTCTTTTCTGCTTCCACAACCCGCCGCCAATCCTGCAAATCGGCTTTATGGGCAGTGATTTTAAACTTTTCTAATACCAATTCATCCACGCCCTGTTTTTGCAGTAATTCCGGGATGCTATGTACATTGTCCACATCCGGTAAGGATATCACCGCTTTGGCTTTCACATCGGTAAATAACGCAATTTTGGCGCATTCTTCTGCATGTAAAGTTTCTTCGGAGCGGCAAATTAAAATATCGGGCTGTATGCCTATAGAGCGTAACTCTTTAACCGAATGCTGTGTGGGTTTAGTTTTAATTTCTTGTGAAGTTTTTAACACGGGCACCAAGGTTAAATGGATACATAAAGCTTGTTCTGAGCCCAATTCAGTACGCATTTGTCGTATCGCTTCTAAAAATGGCAACGATTCTATATCGCCCACGGTGCCACCCACTTCTACCAAAGCAATATCCATCGCATCCGCACCTTTGGTGATAACGGCCTTAATGGCATCGGTGATATGCGGAATGACCTGCACTGTTTGTCCCAAATAATCGCCCCGTCGCTCTTTCGCAATCACTGAGGCATAAATGCGCCCAGTGGTGCAATTATTATTCTGTGTCATGCGGCTACGCACAAAGCGCTCGTAATGGCCTAAGTCCAAATCAGTTTCAGCGCCATCTTCGGTAACAAAGACTTCGCCATGTTGAAAAGGGCTCATGGTGCCGGGATCCACATTGATATAGGGATCCAGTTTGATCAGGGTGACTTTTAAACCGCGCGCCTCTAATAAGGCGCCCAAGGAGGCAGAAGCGATGCCTTTGCCCAAAGAAGAAACAACACCACCGGTTACAAAGATATATTTGGTCATAATTAAACCCTGCGTAGATGAAAAGATGCATACTTTGTGCAGCTATTATTGCGGTTTTTAGCGCAGAAAGTATCTATACGATGGGAGTACAGGATACCACAGCTGGCTATCGCAAATCTACCCCATTGCCCGCATGAAACACGCTGCCTCATTTAGGGGGATTGCCTTACCCGCTATGCTATGAGCGAAAATTGATCAGTTATGCACGTTTTACGGAACCTATGATAGACTAGAGTATAACCAGCAGTATGGGCAGTGCTATACTCAATACCAAGCGCAGATTATTGGTGTTATTTCAAAATGAGAATACAATGAGCCAATTAGATCCCAATCTATTTTATGATTTTGATAAATTAGCCTATGTTTGTAAAGAACTCGATTTTAAGTATGAACTGCTAGCCGAAGACGAATTTAAAGTTATTTGGTGCGACGACATCTATTTAGTTTTTGCCAATTTAGTGAAGGAGCAAGCGAATAGAGCGCTCTACAGTGAATACATCGATATTGACCCCCTCGATAATTTCAGGACTACCATGGTCTACAATGACTACACCCATACACATGGCATAGATATTGATATAGGCTTCGATCCGAATACCTATATACCTTACTCAATTCACTATCTGGACATTCCTTTGCTCATTCGTACGGGCGAATTATTGATTTATGAAACTTATTGCCAGAAGGTATTGAAATATCAGTGGTTGGTTCATAAGATAGACCTCACACCCAAATTTGGCCATCTGGAGCCCGGTGAAGAAGTACGTATTATTCGAGCTTAATTTTATCGCCTAGCGTAAAACATTTTACACTGAAAATGGAATACCCTGCAGCATTAAAGCAGTTCCTTAGAATCAATGCGAAGAGTATGCTCTCTAACTGGCTCACGGATCCAGGCTAAGACCACTAGGGCCAATAAAAAGGAAATCGGCAATATACTTAAGGCCATTGTGTATGAGGAAGCGGGGAAATTCGTTACATCCGATGCTGCTACAGTCTGATACTTCAACAACAGCCCAACCAATGGCATAAAGAGCGGGGCACCAAAGATGATACTCAACATATTCGTAAAACCCATCGCCGTGCCGCGCGCTTCCTCTGGGACAACTTCATTGACTAAGGCAAAAGGCAATACATACACACTGGCAAAAGTTCCTGTCAAAAAAAATAAAGTAACCACTGTACTAAAACGCAAATGTGGAATATACAAAGCCATGCTCATAGTGATAAAAGCCGATAAGGCCCCTATAGCCATCACGACCTTTCTACGGCGGAAAAAATCTGATAAATGTCCTAAGAATGGGCATCCTAACCCTGCCCCTAAAAATATGGCCAAATTGCCTAAGGCTGCTAGACGTATATTAATACCATAACGTGCCATTAAATACGGAATGCACCAATACGTGGCCAAAAGGCTAATCATTGGAAACATTAACCCTGAAAATAACCCGTTTAACCATACCTGTGGCAGTCCTAAAATAGCCATTAATTGTTGTTTTACCGTTAAAATAGATTTGGGGTTTGTATGATGGTGAGTCTTTACGGGTCTATCTTGTAGAAAGAGAGACATAAGCACTGCCATGATGAGGCATATAATCACGGCACACAGCAGCACCGGACGCCACCCAAAATGGCTTGCGGCAGCAGAAATAATTTCGCTACCCACTCCACCGAATAACATGGCCAAAGCCTCACTTAACCCCACCACAAAGGCAAAATACGCGGGTGTAAACCAGCTGCCAATCAGATAAAAGCCACAAGCCAATGCTGGCGCTGTGCCCAAGCCGGTTAACATTCTAGCCCAAACCGCTGCATTTATGCTGTGACTCATGGCAAAGCAGAAAGTCCCTGCAGCACAAATAAGCGTTCCTGCAATCAATAACCGCTTCGCACCTAAGCGATCCACCAACATACCGCCGGGCATTTGTAATAACAGATAAGTCCAAAAATAGCTAGAAGAAATTAACCCTACTGCTGCAACATCCGTGTGAAAATCTTTGGCTAGAAAAGGGGCCATACCACTCACCGAACCTTGGAGTATAAATTGCAGCAATAAAAAGGTGATGGCTAGGCCCCACATAAACCACGCTTTAGAGCTGGGTATTTGATCCGCTGTAAACATAATAAAATTCTCTCTTCTTCCTAACGACTCTCCTTTTCAAGAAAGGCTCATATAACGCGTCTTGCACATTCTTTTTCACTCAAAAATAATGTGCAACCTGCACCCCCTCTGTGCTTTGGACTACTTTTAGATGGGTAAGTAGTTACTTTTATTCTTTCACCACCAACACATCTTCCATTATCAAATAACGTAAATCACAGCCAAAAAACATATTTAAAGCATCTTGAGGCGTACACACCATAGGCTCACCACGGCGATTTAAAGAGGTGTTTAAAACCACGGGATTGCCTGTCAAATGGCCTAAAGTATGGATTAAATCATAATAACGAGGATTAGACTTTTGCGTAACTACCTGTGCTCGTATGGTACCATCTTCATGCACTACTTCGGGTATACGGACTTTCCATTCTGGCGCCACATCAAAGGTTATAGTCATATAGGGCGCAGGATGCTCGCTTTGCAAGACATCTTTTGCTACCGTATCCAATAAACTAGGACAAAAAGGTCGCCACCGTTCCCGGTATTTAATCTGCTGATTAATTTTATCTGCAATGCCTGCAGCGCTGGGACAACCTAAAATACTGCGATTGCCTAAAGCCCTAGGGCCAAATTCCATGCGGCCTTGAAACCAGGCCAGAGGCTCCCCTTCCGCTAATAATTTAGCCGCATACTCTACCGTATTATCCAACACCCGCCAACGTGGTCTAGCAATATGTTGCTGACACGCGGCCACACATGCCTCTGTAGTGTAACTCGGTCCGAGATAAACATGCTCTAAAGGCTGTATCGGTATCGACTGCAAAGAAGCCGCATAAGTGGCAGCGCCTACTGCCGTACCGGCATCATTGGCAGCCGGTTGCACAAATAATTCTTTTAATCCGGGTAATTGCAATAATCTTTGATTCAACTTCACATTTAAAGCAACTCCACCGGCAAAACACAAACGCCCCGTTTCTTGAATAATATCGCCCAAATAATGCTGCACTAAAGCGAGCACACTGTCTTCCAACATTTTTTGAAGCCCCGCAGCATAATGGACATAAGGCTCGTCGATTTCATCGCCTACACGCATCGGTCCTAACCAATCCACTAACTTGGGGCTAAAATAATAAGATTTCCCATTCTGTTTATGACGCCGTAGGCCTACGGTATTGATCAAACGCGTGTTGACTCTAAAATTTTTACCATTAAAATCCAATAAAGGCGATAAGTCATAACGGCTGGCATCTCCATAAGGCGCCATGCCCATCACTTTAAACTCACCGTCTAACATTTCAAAGCCCAAATATTGCGTCATTGCCCCGTACAATCCCCCTAAGGAATCCGGATCAAAAAATTCTTTAATTTTATGAATGCCGCCGTTTTCATCCGCATAGCCTAAAAAAGTGGATGCATATTCCCCTTTCCCATCTACCCCCAATATGGCCGCCCTGCCTTTAAACCCGCTTAAATGATAAGCACTGCTGGCGTGTGTTAAATGATGTTCTATAGGCATGAATTGTGTTTTGTGGAGATCAAAGCCTAAGTCTTTTAGAAAAGAAAATACTCTCTTTTTATTGCGCTTATAATGACGATTGCCATTGAACAATGCATCTAAGGCTCTATCGGGTGCATACCAGTAGCGTTTGGCATAGTGCCAACGTGCCGCCGAGAATAAGTCTATAGGAGCGAATGGGAAAGCCACTATGTCTATATCCGTAGGGCTTAACCCCGCATCCTGTAAGCACCACCGTGCGGCTTCTAAGGGCAATTTGTTTTTAGCGTGCTTATCCCGTATAAAACGTTCTTCTTCTGCAGCACAAACCAATTTGCCATTCACAACGAGGGCTGCTGAAGCATCATGCGACACGGCCCCCGATAGTCCTAAAATATTCATAATAAGTTACTCTCTTTAAAGGCAGTTATAAAGGCTTGCTGCAATACAGGCCTAATTCGCCATATTTTCAAGAATCGTTTAACATCTTTATTAAAAGCACGTGAAAAAAACAACTTCCAGGGATACACACGCAGATTATCTAAATCCAATAAATACAGTTTATCACCGCACACCTGAAAATTCTGAGATTTTACATCGCGGTGGCACAAGCGATTTTGTTTCAAAGCAGTCATGATTTGAACCACCTTAGCGATCATGTGCTGTTGTTGCGCTTGCAGATCGCAAAAAGAAAGAAGATACTCCCTCAGCGTTTGTCCCGGCACATACTCCATTATAAAATAGTCTGGATGCGTAGATGCTCGACATTTTTTTTGCAATATGCCAATTGGCTTTGGGGTTAAAATATGGAGTAACTGCAAACGATTGGCATTTTGCCACGAGGGGGCCGCATGGGTTCCTTTAAAAATATGTTTTAGGCCATGCCACCAAGACCTAGCGCTGTATTGTTTCACCACCCAGTCGCATTCGTTCCATTGATAGCGAAAAACAGTATTGGCTTTGCCGCGTTTTAAAGGCTCAAAATAAACTTCTTGTTGTTTGAGATGATGAAATAGGGTGGCCACGGATTCTTTTTGTTCCCGAGCTACCACATATTCATAAGCACCCCATTGACCTACCGTGAACGCACTGCATTCCCGCCAAGCTTTAGATTGCATCTTTTTTTGTTTATAAAGGCTTTTTTGGATAATCTTCTTTTGCAATAGCCCTCTATACTTGTCGTGCTTGAAGGGGCTCGCCCCTTCGCACCCATTCGCATCAGACAAAAAAGAAAAATGTGCACTTTCTGCTAACACCCCCCATAATAAAGCCTGATCCGCGGTGGAGAATTGCACAAAAAAATCAGCTAAATTACTCATTTTTGCCCGATAAGACAAAGGTCCCGCGGTTCTAGCACGCTTTACATCCATGCCATCGATGATATATATTTTTTCTTCACCTATAAGAATATTGCTCAAGTGTAAGTCGTTGTGGCACACGCCTTGTTGATACATTTTTGCCAATTGTTGCAGCAACAACGACAAACATTTTTTCTTTTTCTGTTCATCCCAAGAATCCCATAGCGAAGCCAGCGCATGCGTATTGTCCAAATAAGACAATACCAGTAAAACTTCCCCTTCTAACAGTGTGTGGTATAATATTTGACTGGTAGCAATGTGACATTGTTGTAATAACTGTAACCCCCTTATTTCACGTCGCGCATGGCGCGGCCCTTGTTTATCATAGAACAATTTAACAATACTCTTTTGCCCTTGATAGTCAGCTAAAAAAGTAGCGCGCCGAGACTTTAAATCGCGCAGCATGGCTTGCAAAAAAATAGGTTTTTCAGTGGCATGCCAGGTCCAGCACAAAGGTTCTTGCCATTGCTTTTCCCGCAATAGTTGCAACAATTGTTTGGTATTCACTGTTTTTGGCAACGCTGTACTGTCCATATTTACTCTATAATCTCGTTAATGTTCATACACGTGATCCCCGTATTCTCTCAATTTTGTTGACACTTTTCGCCATATAGCCTTTATTTCTCTTTTATTAGCATCTGTTCCAAAATAGGTTTTCATAAAGCGCCATTGATCCGTGGAACTGATTTTGTCTATTCTTTTTCTGATAAGACTTTCCAGATCGGTTGTTCGACATTTTTTCTGCCAAAACCAATAGCGCAATTTTTCCAAGTCAATGATACTCACTTTAACTTCGTTATTCTCGAGACTCAGAAAAACATGCTTAAATACAAGACAGCAATGTTTATAATTGTACCGATGTATTTTACCGACTACCCTAGCCACCTCCTCGATAATACGATTACGCAATGCGCGTTCTGGAAAGCCTTTTTCTTCCCATTCTGAAAACCATTCTTTTAAGGGACGGTAGCCAGTTAATTCTTCCGTCATTAAAATAGCTTCTTTTCCACGTTGGCTATAATAGATAGGCGTTACGGTAGGAATTTGATGTTTATTGAAACGGGCAATATTACAAAATTCACGCTTAAAAGTAGGGCGACCTTTAATCGGGTGCAATATGGAAGGGCACATATGATTAGCCTGCCTTTTTAAAAAAACCACTTTTTCCTTTCCTGCAGCATCGCGTAACGCTATGCGCACTACCCCGCTCCAACCACCGCGCCGTTGATTAGGTTCTTCTACCCAATGGGTTTCAAAGTTTTTATTCTTTTCGCAATTCCAAATGTCATCAAAAGAATTAAGACCGTGTACACGTAAGATATCTTGCCATTCTTGCGCTATATAGGTTTTCATTATGACTTTTTCTCCTTACAAATTTTAGTGATCACTTGTTTGTCTTTTCGTGTGAGCATTTTACGCTGTTTATATGCCAAATAAAGCCGCAATCTATCACTGCGTGATAAATAACGACGCGCATCTTCATCAAAATCGCGCAAATCGCGCCACCATCCTAATCCATATTGAAAACTCAGATGCCGTTGCCCCACTGGGCAATCAATCAAATAAACCTCCATAGGATCATCCCACTTTACCATAAAATTACGCCATTTAAAGTCTTTATGAATAAAGCGCTTGGCATGCAATTGTCTTAAATACGCTACTAATTTGAGTAATACTTCCAGACGCTTAGAAAAATCCGTATGCCACTGTGGCTCTACTTGGGCAATATGGCTTAAATTCTGACTAGAACTGATTTCACGTTGCACCAAGAACCCACCTTCATACTGTTTGCGGCGAGTGGATTCTCCATAAACTAATACTTCTGGAATGGGTAAATTATTTTTTTTAAAGTACTGTAAATTTTCCCATTCGCCGCGCGCACGGCTTCTAGCACAATATTTTCGTAAATAGCGGCCGCGACGATGATAAATTTTAATATAATAATTCTGTCCAGAGGAGGTTTCTAAGTACCACATGCGATTATAAGGGCCTTCTGAGACCAGCTTTGCTGCAGAAGTCGACGCTTTTATTGCTGCAGAGGTCGCAAACCGTTGCCGCTCTTCTTTGCTTAGCCTATTTTCGGCAAAGTGAAGTTTAACCATTACCCCACCCCTTTACGCAATGCTTTTTGCTGTAGGCTATGTGCTTTGCGCTCGACACATTGCCATAATTTTTTTTGCACGCGAGGTGATTTGCCGCCGGTATAACACCGTATAAAATACAGCGCATCACGCCTGTTAACACCATATTCAAATGCAGAATAATATAAAGCACTTAAATCTTTAATGCGCCATCGTCGCGTCAATCTTTTATGTTGCATGCGATGCAAATCAATCAAATAATATTTGTCTTCCTCGTTCAATGCTTTTAAAAAATGGCATAAATATAAATCTCTATGAAACCATCCTTCATCATGTATAGTTTTAACGTAATTTGCCAGTTGTCGTATAAGGCTATTTCTTTCTTTTTTAGAAGGCGGATTATCGCGCCAGGGGCGACAATAAGTTTCCAGACTTTCAGCTTTCGTTAATTCGCGTGTTAATAAAAAAGACTCTCGTTTAAAGGAAAGAACACCTCGCTCAGAAAAAGCCACTGCCTCGAGTGTGGGCAATTTTAACGATTTTAACTTGGCAATAGCCTGCCATTCCGTACGTGCACTTACTATAGGCGCACGCAATGATAACCAATTCTTTAGCCATTCGCCCAACCCAATCCCGCGGTGTAATTTGGCATAAAATCCTTGGCCATTATATTCAAAGCGCAAGGTTTTACGTCCTTCTTTATGTCGCACCACCTCACCTTCTAAATCCATAATACGGTCAAACACAGTGGATTCGCAACCATAATAAGCCATAGCAGCATTAGCGCCAAAGGGCTTAAGTGATTTAGGTTGTTGTAAATAGTCTAATAAGTAATCTCCTAAACCGTCACCTAAACTTTGCTCTCTTTGTAAAGAATGAATTTGTATATTTGTCTGTGTTTGCTCACAGGTTTCATGGCTTAACCAATGTAAGCGGCACGCTGGGGTGCGATAATGCATTTTGATCGCCCGCAATACCCTTAAACTGGATGAAATGACCTGGCAATGACTATTCAGCGATAAAATGCTTCTTTCAAATTGTAAGCGTTGCTGGTAGCGGGGCATGACCCGCCGTATTCCCTGCACTAATTCACCAATACAAGGCTCTTTAGCATAATAAATGTCTAAATCAGGAATGGGGTTAAAACCAATAACACAATCATATTGTTCTTTAACACGGGCTTCATGCACAGAACGCGCAAAATGCGCATATTGTCTAAAAAGGGACGCGCCTTGTTTCTTGACGCAGTGGACAGTGACGCCTTTAGGCTGATCTCCTCGCCACTCTAACGTATAAATATCTACACTATGCCCCGCCGTAAGACACTTATATATAGTCTGCAAAAAATCGTGGTGTAGATCTATACCCGAAACATAGTTACAAATGACAAAACACAAACGTTGTTTCAAGACAGCGTCTCCTGCAATAACGATTGTAATACATTATTAGCGGTTAAAGTATTGTAGCAAGGGGGTGTTTCACTTTCCTTCACCCAACGGCATTGTGGCCGTAAACAAGGCGCGCAATGGTATTGCACGCTCAAATGGTGTTGATTGTACCCTCGTGTACCTGTTTTTTGTGCATCGGTTGCGCCATATAAAGAAAAGGTTGGCACCGACAACGCTGCTGCTAAATGACCCAATCCCGTATCTACCGCGACCGCCGCTTTCGCATGGATAAGCTCCACAGCAATCTCTCGTAAGCTTAATGCAGGCAATACTAGGCCATTGCAAGCCTTAGCAATCATTTCGGCACGTTCTTTTTCAAGTGCATTCCCCCAGGGCAAACGAATCTGATGCCCTGCTTGATGTAGCTTTTGTCCTAAAGCTTGCCAGTCAGACAAGGGCCATAATTTAGTGGCCCAAGTCGTGCCATGTAAAAAAATAATGCGTTGTGTCGGTTCAGTAGACAAATAAGGATCAAAAAAAGTCTGTATTCCATAATCAGACTGCGTAGTAGGCAGTGGATAATTCAACGCCTTAGCAAACAATTGCCGTACACGCTCTATGGCATGCGTTTGCCAGTTTACAACGTGGCGATGATGATATAACCAAGACGCAAACGGATCACGCGACGAACCCATCGCTAAACCATGCCTTTTTTAGCGATTCTCGTGTAATTGTGCGTACAACGCCCGCCAATGTCCTTGCTGCCAAGCCTGCCACGGCGTTTTGCGCCACTTGCGAAACTCTACTTCTATAATACGTTTTACCCCTTTATGCCAACGCAAAGGCTCGCTAAAGTTTTTCTCCACCAGCCAATCGACTTCTAAATTAGGATAGGCGTGCAAAGCGTCCGTCAATGCAGGTAAAGTATGTATAACATCCCCCAAAGAAGACGTTTTCACAACCAGTAGCTTCATACAGACACCTCTGCCGTCGCCATTAGTTTTTGTAAGGATTGTAATACAAGCGATGGCGCGATTTGTTTTAGACAATTTAAATGGCCCAAGGGACATTCGCGTTTAAAACATGGACTACACGATAAAGACAATTGCACGATTGCAACGCGCGCACTTAAAGGCGGTGTATGTGCAGTTGAAGACGAACCATAAATAGCCACCATCGGTTTATCCAACGCTGCAGCTATATGCATTAAACCAGAATCATTGGTAACCACGGCAGTTACGATGGATAATAAATCAATCGCTTGATTGAGATCAGTGCGACCGCATAAATTATGGCACGCTTTAGGTGCTACTTTTATAATTTCATCGGCCAGTACTTCATCTTTTTTAGATCCCATCAACCACACGGCATAGCCTAAATCATGCAACTGTTGCGCTAATTCCCCGTAATAGTGCGTAGGCCAACGCTTAGCGGGACCATATTCAGCGCCCGGACATAAGGCGACTACTGGTTTGTCCGTGCTTAAGCCCAATTGCTGTTTTAATTGTGTGGCCGCAGTGATATCACCCAATAAACTAGGACAAGGATAGGGTTTAGATAATACAGCATGTTCTTCTAGCCCCAAGGACATGAAACGTTCGATCATGAGCGGATATTTTTGTTTATCTAAGATACGCACATCGTTTAACAACCCAAAACGCATTTCACCCTTAAAACCGCGACGCTTGGCAATACCTGCCGCCCAGGGAATAAGCGCTGATTTCCAAGAATTGGGCAAAACAATGGCCATATCGTATTGTTCGCTACGCAACTCACGCCCGATGCGCCAACGCGCTTTGAGCGCCAATACACCATGACCTAGAGGTAAAACATGGGCATGGCTAAGCTCCGGCATTTTCTGCGCCACAGCCGCTGTCCAGGCCGGTGCTAAAATATGCAACGACGCCATAGGATAGTGATCCTTAAGTAGCTTAAACAAGGTTTGGGCCATTACCATGTCACCAACCCAAGCTGGCGCAATTATCAATATTTTTTTCATTTAAATCAATCAGCTACAGTTGAAACTATCTCGTTGGAACAGGAGTTTAAGTCATTTTAAATCTGTTCAAAATAAGAACGCTATTGTATCACTTTTGCCTAGATAATGAAATAGCGGCAATAAGGAGTGATTTTAAATCCGCGTGACTTGCCAAAATCCATTATTTGAACTAAAATACCTGTAAATTTGATGGTCTGCCCGTGGATTTTACATGTTAAGAAATATATCTTTTAAAATCAATCAGCTACTGGAATATTTTCCTGCCGTGGTAATTCTGGGTGCGCGGCAAAGCGGTAAAACTACCCTCGCAAAGGCCCTACGTCCCGATTGGCTGTATTGCGACCTAGAAAGAGCCTCCGATTTTAATCGCATAGAACATGATCCAGAATTCTTTTTTCAGCAATATCCACAGCATATTATCATTGACGAAGCCCAACGATCGCCTAAATTATTTGAAACACTACGGGGCGTCATCGATCACCAACGAAATATCCCCGGGCGGTTCATTTTAAGCGGCTCCAGCAGCCCGGAACTCTTAAAAAACGTCACTGAAAGCCTAGCGGGCCGTGTTGCTATTGTCGAATTAGGTACCTTTAAGGCCAATGAAATTTTTGGAAAACCCTTGAGCCCCATTTATAATTTGTTAGCGGAAAATAAGTTCACACGAGAAAATTTATCCCAGTTAGGCTCGGCGCTCTTAGATCTAAAAGAAATACAACTCGCTTGGCAAAAAGGCGGTTATCCAGAACCCGTACTGAGTACATCAGAAAATTTTTATTGGCAATGGATGGAAAATTATGAGAACACCTACATCGCTAGAGACATTGCTAACTTATTCCCACGCTTAAACCGCGTTGCTTATCAACGTTTCTTACCCATGCTATGCAATCTTTCTAGCACCATTTTAAATAAATCGGATATCGCTAGAGCGCTGGAAGTAAGCGCTTCTTCAGTACAAGAGTTTCTAGCTATTGCGGAAGGAACCTTCCTATGGCGCGCCTTACCGAGTTATGAAAATTCCGTTTCAAAATCCCTTGTCAAAATGCCCAAAGGCCACATACGTGACAGCGGTTTATTACATTCCCTCTTAAATATTACACAAATAGAACAGCTTTATAAACATCCTGTTATTGGCGCTTCCTTTGAAGCTTTTGTAATAGAAGAAATCATCAAAGGGTTGCAAGCGACTTTGTTAACGCATTGGTCTACCTATTATTATCGTACTCGTGGTGGCGCAGAGATTGACTTAATTTTACAAGGCCCCTTTGGCACCATCCCCATCGAAATAAAATATGGCTCAACGGCAACGCCGCGACAATTGAAGTCTTTAGAAAATTTTGTCAAGGAAAATAATTTAGATTTTGCCTTGTTGATTAACCAAGCCGATAAAGCGATTTGGCTTAGTAAAACTGTATGTCAATTGCCAGCGAATTATCTTTAATTCATCACCAGTGAAAATATAATAGCCTACTTTATCTGTTAAAAGTTTTTTCGTGCCGCTTAACCTCAAGCTCGCCAGAAACAGACCCTGTATCTTCTTCTCTTGGTCGTTTCTTAGTAGAAAGAGGAGAAATAACCGAGTCGCTTGCCAACCTAGCCGTTTTTTCAGTTTTAGATTCAGGGCTGTTCATTATAAACTCTGTTGCTATCTCTTTCACACACTTTTTTGTCATTTCCGCAATAAATTCCAGGTACTTTTTCTCATGCGCTTCCTTTTCCTTACTTTCTTTATTTTCCTTATTTCCCTCCTCTAAGGTAGGAAATTCTATTCCTCCTCCTTGCGAAATAATATGTTTCACAATATGCGGCTCACCTTTAACTAGATAAAAAAGAGCGTTAAAAATAGCCTCTGGCCTTCTTTTTATCATCCCAAATTGTTCTTTTGTTAAATCAAATAGCTGAGCAAGAGATTTTGCATTCTCAAACTTCTCGCGCTGGGTGGGTACTAAAAGATCGTTACCTAATATTGACTCTATATACAGCAACACTCGTTCAATTGGTTTCCGGATTGCTTTTTCTGGAAACATTGAGTAACTGGCATGATAGAATACTATTTGGCTGTGTAAATAGCTACCTTTTTCTTTATTGCTAGGATACCTTAACATGATTGTTTTCCTCTTAAAAAGAAACTTCCTAATTTTACTACATTATATTTGTAGTGGCAACTACAAGTCTTCTCCAATACTGTTAACATTCTAATTGTCCGGAGCGAATTGTCGGATTCTACTAAATTAATCCTCCGAATAGGGGAGATAAAAAAAAGAAGCAGAAAATCAGAGTATGACAGGAAACCCAGAAAAGGGATTGGGAGATCTGGGCGGTCAATGAGCAAAGGAAAATTTGACCCAAGAAGAGGCAGAACATGTAGACACTACAATCCTTCTAATATTGACTATAATGGCTGACGATGGTTTAGGATGATTACATCCCAAACCGATCGAGCCTATTTACTCGAAGATAAGGACATACTCAAGGAGGGTGTATTTGATGAGGGCGCACTTAATAATGAGGGGACACTTGATGAGAACATGCTCGATGAAAACTTGCTTGGTGAAAGGACACTTTTGGCAGGTTCTTCAAGAAATATCAGATCAGAATATCCTTTATCCTTAATAAATAAAATAACTTTCTCTGTTAAATCATCTAGTTTGAGAATTGTTTTATCTCCACCTACCGTAATATATTCGATATCACTCCATCCTTGATGTTTCATAACATAATTTAGATAGTGCTCAATTACTTGAATTTTTTGCTCATTTTTCATTTCACACAAATACTTAAAAGCTGTAAATATGAAAGCAATGTGTCTAGCCGCTAATGAATATAATATTTCTACTTGCTCTAATGTCTCTTCAGAGTCCAGCTTAATATAATCAAATAAGCCCTCAATAAAATATCCAATGCGCCTTATGTGTATAGGAGCAAACAATTCAATTTTTTCTAAAGCCTCAATATTAATTTCTTTATTTATGTCAATATGAAATCTTGTAACAGCCTCCGTATCCCGCAGCCCTGAACATAGGTCATCATCCGACTGAAAATCTTCAAAAAGCGATTTCTTTTTCTCATCATCTTTTTCACGAATTATTCTAATAAGTTCGTTGTATGCTTTAAGCGCCCGCAAAGACTCCTTTTCAGTACTTTTCCCTTCGACGCTTTTTTCTTTATCACTTTTGATTTGACCTTTTAATTTAACAATTTCTTCCGTTCTAATTCGAGCTATATCTGGCATAATATTTGTTCTTTGAATAAAAAACCTGCCAGCATCACAAATAAGGCTAATCAAATGTAAGTAATAGTCATTTTTAAGTGAACTTTTAATTTTCTTAACATCTTCTTCCGGGAAACCGGACTCACGAAGTTTTTTGGTTATTTCTTTCCTTTTATCGTTGTCTACCGTATTCTCTTGAATAAAATCGCTGCTTTTATTTATTTTTGTCTCCAACTCTGCAATTGAGCTCGCATCTTCATATAAAAATATTCTTGCAATTCTATTTAATATATTAACAACGCTAGAGATAGGTTCATCCTGTACAGCTGCATAAATAATTTCTAAAAAAACAGCATATGCAGTAATGTGATCTCCTTGACTAGAAGGAATAGCGGTCTTTGGTCTATCTGTACTAATTATTAATTGAAATTCTTTTTTGTTCATATCAAAACGGAATTCAAACACGGGTTTGCTCATTTCTCCTCGGCCAATGCTTGACTCGGGAGAATAAGGTGAATATTCAGAAGAAAAAGAAGATTTTAAATCTGAGCTGGAAGGAGCAATAGCAGCATGTTCACTAGATCCAGCAATAGATAAAGTATTGGCCTCAACTACAGACGGAACACTAGAACTTTGCATTAACGGAGAACTAGGACTACCCATTGAGGAAGCATTAAAACTAACCACAGGCGGTTTATTAGATTGCGTTTCCTCTAATTTGTGTTTTTTTGTTTCTGGAGATTGTCCAGGCTTACATTCGGCTTTACGTTTATTTTTTTTATCGTCCTCTTCCATATCAAAGTCATTAGGATCTTGCATCATACTACCTCTGCTTATCTCTTTGTTTTAATTATTTATTATCACACGAAGTTCCTAAATTAAACAGGTGAGCCTTACAATAATTGTTACATAAAGCGAAATTAATATATTTCGAACGGTCATATAATATCAAATTATAAAAAATAAAACAAGTTCTATTTTATTTTTAGTTACTTGCTTTCTATATTAAGTTGAGGAGAAGATACCCCATAAATAGCTATCCACAAAAATCTACATTTTCTCGTAATAACAATTAACTACGCTCAGTACCACCCACGGTAATGCCATCGATTTTTAAGGTGGGTTGACCTACGCCTACCGGAACACTTTGCCCTTCTTTGCCACAGGTGCCTACACCTTCATCTAATTTTAAATCGTTGCCTATCATAGATACCCGCGTTAATACCTCCGGGCCACTGCCAATTAAGGTAGCACCTTTAACGGGCCTCGTGATGCGGCCATTTTCAATCAAATACGCTTCACTCGCAGAAAACACAAATTGGCCCGAAGTGATATCCACTTGACCACCCCCAAAATTAACGGCATATAACCCTTTTTCCACACTGGCGATGATTTCTTCAGGCGCATATTGTCCGGCCAGCATGTAAGTGTTGGTCATACGCGGCATCGGCACATGGGCATAGGATTCTCTACGACCATTGCCTGTAGGCGCCATTCCCATTAATTTCGCATTCAATTTATCTTGCATGTAATTTTTAAGAATACCATCCTCAATTAAAGTGGTACATTGCGAAGGCGTGCCTTCATCGTCTATGGTTAAAGAACCGCGACGTTTTTCTAAGGTGCCGTCATCCACTACGGTACACCCCTTAGCCGCGACGCGCTCTCCTATACGGCCACTAAAAGCAGATGTGCCCTTGCGATTAAAATCCCCTTCTAAACCATGGCCTATGGCTTCATGCAATAATATTCCTGGCCAACCCGGCCCTAATACCACTGTCATCATGCCTGCAGGCGAAGCCGTTGCTTCTAGATTAACACTACCCGTACGCACCGCTTCTCTCGTTAACTTTTCAGCTAAACCCGATTCCATCAATTCTTTTACACTATAACGACCGCCGCCACCCGCATAACCTTGTTCAAAACGCCCTGCTTCTTCCATAATGACGGATACATTCAAACGTACCAAGGGTCTAACATCCCCCGCGATCGTGCCGTCGCTTTGCATCAAATAAATAATTTCATATTCGCTGCCAATGCTGGCCGTTACCCGTTTAACCCGTTTATCTAAGCTTCTAGCCAACGCATCCATTTTTTGCAGCAAGCGAATGTTATCGATGTCTTCGACGCTACTCACGGGATTAATGGTCTCATAACGCGGCACTATCATTTTGGCGGGCGCTACTTGTAACTCTCCTTGTTGTCCTTGACGGGCAATACTTTTGGCGGCATCCGCCGCATCCGTCAATGCCGTTAAGAGGATGTCATCTGAATAGGCAAAACCTGTCTTCTCACCGGCTATAGCGCGTACCCCTACCCCTTTATTGAGGGCATAGGTTCCTCTTTTAATGATACTGTCCTCTAAACTCCAACTGGAAGTTTCGCTCACCTGAAAATAAATATCCGCACTGTCTATAGCATTGCCCAAAATGCGCTGCAAAATTTGGCTGACTTGATTGAGCGATAAGCCCGCGGGTTCCAGCAAAGCGTGTCTTGCAATATCAATACTCTTTAACATACTTTTCCTCGTTATTCCTCTTTTAATTTCACAAACCGTCTACAAGAATCGTCTAACACAATGCTGATCCAGGGCCAAATAATAGCACTGGTTAAACTGGCAGCAAAATAACGCCAATCGACTAGCTGCTGACCTATTACCCCTTGAATTACCGACAAAATAAATTGATAGCCTAAAATGAGCAATCCTATTTCAACCATTTGTTGTATACGACCCGCGCGACGCAATTGTTTGCCATTTTTTAAAACAATAAAACTCACCCATAATAACGCTAAAGCATGTTGCCCTAATATAGTGCCATTCATCACATCTAAACACAGACCTACAAAACACGGTAAGAGTAATTTAAAACGTTCGTCCAAAACTAAAGCCCAATAGATTATAATCAAAGCGACCCACTGAGGCACCCAGATGGCTAATACTTCAGAAACCGGCAAAAATTGCAATAAGCTCGCAACCAGAAAACTGAACAACATAAGCAGTGCTAACCGATAAGTCATTGAGTTCCCCCTGCTACAGCGGGTTTCATGGGCACAGTGGTGGCTTCATACAACATTTTTTTACTGTCATCATTTAAATAATGCGATACAATCAACACCCGTCTACTTTGTTCGAGCAAGGCACTGGGTTCAACTGCTATGCTCAGAAAAGGCTCGCCTGACATTTTGGTAATACGGCTCACAGTACCTACCGGGTATCCTTCAGGATAACGCGCGCCTAAACCCGAGGTAAGCAGCAGATCGCCCACTTTAACATCGGAAGTTTCTGCAACATGGATAAGCGATAAAGGCATATTGGCACCCGTACCCATAACAATAGCTTGAAAATTGGAACGATCGTCTTCTACGGGAACGCCGCTACGGGGATCTGTAATCAATAATAAGCGGCTGGTAAATGGGGTAACGTCCATGATTTGTCCCATGACCCCCGATACGTCGATCACCACTTGCCCTATCTCGACCCCATCGCGACTCCCTTTGTCTAAAACAACTTCTGCCGAAGCCGCTTCTAAGTTCATCGCCAGCAACTTCGCTTCTTGAAACTGGCCATTAATGCGCGATGAAGATTTTAGCAAGGCTCGTAATTGGCTATTTTCTTGCTGCATGTTGATTAATTGTTGTAGACTGACTTGCATCAACAATATTTGTTGCTTTAAGTGGATATTTTCAGTGGTCAATTGATGCTGCGTTGCGGCACTCATCTTCACCCAATCAATGGCTTGTATCGGTGCATTCAGAGCATATTGTAAAGGTATTAACACTACCGATAACACATTCCGTACATTATTGACGTATCGATAATGATGATCGGCGACCATTAAACCCATCATGAACACCGACAGGCATAATACTCTTAACCCTAAACCCGTTGCGTGACGAAATAACATATAACTACTCGCCCCTTTTCAAGTAGGGGCAACCCCTGTGGTTGCCCTTTTGGGACAAGCACGGAGAGTTGCCCCTACGCTTTATCTCACATTTTCATTAACGATGAGTATATACTCATCGCAGTTGATTTTTAGGCGAGGCACCGAGCCCTCGAGCGCCAGGAGTGTAATACTCTACCTGACTAACGCGAGCCGAAGGAAGCAAAGCCTAAGAATCAAATGCGAAGAGTATATTATTCACGAATTAAAAAGTCACCACCAAGGGTATTCATTAGTTCTAATGCACGCCCGCCACCCCTAGCCACACAAGTCAGTGGTTCTTCTGATAAGATTACCGGCAATCCTGTTTCTTCCATTAATAAACGATCTAATCCCGCCAACAAGGCACCCCCACCCGTCAGCACCATACCGCGTTCAGCAATGTCTGAAGACAATTCAGGCGGAGCTTGTTCTAAGGCCACACGTACTGCACCGACGATGCCGGATAAGGGTTCTTGCAAAGCTTCCAATACTTCATTGCTACTTAAAATAAATGAACGCGGCACGCCATCTGCTAAATTACGACCGCGCACTTCTAACTCACGCACCTCACTCCCCGGAAAGGCCGTACCAATTTGATGCTTAATGCGTTCTGCCGTAGTTTCGCCAATTAGAACACCATAATTACGGCGCACATAATTGATGATGGCTTCATCAAAACGATCGCCACCGATACGTACGGAAGCAGCATACACAATACCATTTAAAGAAATAATCGCCACTTCAGTAGTACCGCCACCGATATCCACTACCATGCAACCCCGGGCTTCATCGACGGGCATGCCCGCTCCTATCGCCGCGGCCATAGGTTCTTCAATTAAATAAACTTCGCGCGCACCCGCGCCTAAGGCCGATTCGCGTATAGCCCGACGCTCTACTTGGGTGGAACCGCAAGGCACACATACCAACACCCGTGGACTAGGACGCAATATTTTATTTTCGTGTACCTTATGGATGAAGTGTTGTAGCATTTTTTCGGTAATTTGGAAGTCGGCGATAACCCCATCCCGGAGTGGTCTAATGGCAGTAATGTTTCCTGGAGTACGGCCTAACATCTGTTTGGCTTCTAGGCCCACGGCGGCCACGCGTTTTTGTCCACTGGCATCTTGGCGTATCGCCACCACAGAAGGTTCATTCAACACTATGCCCTGCTGTAAAACATAGATCAACGTATTGGCTGTTCCTAAATCTATAGATAAATCGGTAGAGAACAAGCCGCGTAACTTCTTAAGCATAATGGTATTACCTCTGAGTAAATAGAATAAATTTTGACCGAAAACTCAACACTGGCAGCTATTATAGGCGCTTATGGTGTCCAGGCACAACTCATTTGCTAGCTAGACTCTTTTTAGCGATAATACTTTATTAACTAGAGGATCCCGTTATGACTTTATCGATTAAAAAAGTACAAGAAACAGCCTATTTAGCCCGTATTGCTATGAGCGAGGAAGAATTAAACCGTTGCCACCATGAAATTGAGCAAATTTTTACCTTAATTGACCAATTACAAGCCGTAGATACCCAGGGCATCCCGCCACTGGCACACCCCCAAGCAAGCCAACAGCGCACGGTGCCAGATGAAGTCACCGAAAGCGATCAGCACGAGAAATTTCAAGCCTTAGCCCCGGCAAAGCAATTAGACTATTACCTCGTGCCTCAAGTCATCGAATAACCCTTATTTTGGAACGAACTATGCATTTTAAAACCTTAACCGAATTAAAATTAGCTTTACAAAAAAAAGAAATTTCTAGTCACGAATTAGTTAGTCATTATTTAAAACGAATTGAACGCTTTAACCCACAGTTAAATACTTTTATCACAGTCACTGGGGAAAGCGCTTTACAAGAAGCGCAAAAAGCCGATGCCTTGCGTGCCTCTACCTCAGAAAACTTACCACCCCTACTGGGCTTACCCATCGCACACAAAGATTTATTTTGCACCGATGGTGTTAAAACAAGTTGTGGTTCGAAAATGTTAGATAATTTTATAGCTCCTTATGATGCCACTGTCGTGCGTAAATGCCGCGATGCGGGTTTAATTTCATTGGGTAAAACCAATATGGATGAATTTGCCATGGGTTCTTCCAACGAAAATAGTTTTTACGGCCCCGTGGCTAACCCTTGGAATACCGCTTATGTACCTGGCGGTTCATCGGGTGGTTCAGCGGCTGCGGTCGCTGCAGGATTAGTGCCTGTCTCTACAGGCACCGATACCGGTGGCTCCATCCGCCAACCCGCAGCTTTATGCGGTATTACTGGTTTAAAACCCACTTATGGCCGTGTGTCACGTTACGGCATGACCGCTTTTGCCTCCAGTTTAGATCAGGGCGGGCCTTTTGCTAAAAGCGCAGAAGACGTGGCCTTATTATTAAATGCTATGGCCGGTTTTGATGAGCACGATTCCACTTCCCTCAATGTGCCAGTGGAAGATTACACGCAACCGTTAAACCGCTCTATAGAAGGCTTAAAAATTGGTTTACCTAAAGAATACTTTAGCCACCTGAATGCGCCTATGCAAAAAACCTTAGACGAAGCATTAAAGGTATTAGAAAAATTAGGGGCTACGTTGGTAGAAATTTCTCTACCGCATGCTGAACTGAGTATTCCTACTTATTATGTATTAGCTCCGGCTGAATGTTCTTCTAACTTATCTCGTTATGACGGCGTGCGTTTCGGTTATCGTTGTGAAAATCCACAGGATTTAAACGATTTATATTTGCGTAGTCGCGGGGAAGGTTTCGGCACCGAGGTCAAACGCCGTATTTTGATCGGCACCTATGTCTTATCCGCAGGTTATTATGAGGCGTATTATTTACAAGCACAAAAAACGCGACAATTGATCAAACAAGATTTCGATGAAGCTTTTAAGAAGGTAGATGCCATTGCCGCACCGACCACGCCTACACCTGCTTTTAAAATCGGCGAAAAAGTGTCGGATCCCGTCACTATGTATCAATGCGATATCTATACCTTGGCCTTAAACCTAGCCGGATTGCCCGGTTTGTCTATGCCCGCAGGTTTTATAGATGGCTTACCCGTAGGGCTACAATTAATGGGACATTATATGCAAGAAAGTAAATTATTAAATATTGCTCATCAATACCAATGCCACAGCGATTGGCATTTACAACATCCTACGGCCAGGGAGTAAAAATGAATATACCTATAACACTTGAAGCCACAAATAACACACCCACAGCATTTCAAGTTGCGACGAGGCGTGTGCGCAGTCGAGCAGCGGAGTGTACAGATGGGTACATGAGCAGCGAGACAAGCACACAACAAAGTCGCAGCTTGAAAGGCGAAGGATGTGAATGGGAAAGTGTGATTGGCCTGGAGGTGCACGTGCAACTGGCCACCAAAGCAAAACTTTTTTCCGGTGCCTCAGCACAGTATGGCGCGAAACCGAATAGCCAAGCCTGCGCGGTAGATCTGGCTTTTCCCGGCGTGCTCCCGGTATTAAATCGTGAAGTGTTAACCATGGCGGTGCGTTTTGGTTTAAGTGTGAATGCGCATATCGCCCAGCGCTCTATCTTTGCGCGCAAAAATTATTTTTATCCCGACTTGCCTAAAGGCTATCAAATTACGCAATTTGAACATCCTATCATCGGCCGCGGCACCTTGCCGGTGATCACTGAAGACGGCCGCAATTTATCTATAGGTATCACGCGTGCCCATTTAGAAGAAGATGCGGGCAAATCTCTACACGATGCTTTTAACACCATGACCGGTGTGGATTTGAACCGTGCTGGCGTACCTTTATTGGAAATCGTCAGCGAACCCGAATTGCGCAGCGCTGCCGAAGCGGTGGCTTATCTTAAAACCTTGCATGCCTTGGTCTGTTATTTACAAATATGCGATGGCAACCTACAAGAAGGTTCTTTCAGATGCGATGCCAATGTGTCCGTACGCAAAAAAGGCGATCCACAGTTTGGAACCCGTGCTGAAATTAAAAATGTGAATTCTTTTCGTTTTGTAGAAAGAGCCATAGACTATGAAATTGCGCGACAAATTCAGATATTAGAACAAGGCGGTACTATCGTCCAAGAAACACGTTTATACGATTCTGTAAAAAATGAAACTCGCTCCATGCGCAGCAAGGAAAATGCGAATGATTACCGTTATTTTCCCGATCCTGATCTACTACCGGTAGAAGTGTCGCACGCTTTTATAGAAGAAGTGGCTGCTACCCTACCAGAATTACCCTGGCAAAAACGCTTACGCTTACAACAAGAATATGCTTTAAGCGAATACGATGCCAATGTCTTAACCAGCAATAAAACTTTATGTGACTTTTTTGAAGAAGCCTTAGCACACACTAAAGCCTCAGCGAAAATCACCGCCAATTGGGTGATGGGAGAATTATCCGCTTTATTGAATAAGAACAACTTGAGCATAGAACAATCGCCTATCAGCGCCCGCGCTTTAGGCGGTTTGTTATCGCAACTGGCTGACAATATCATTTCTGGCAAAATCGCTAAAACCGTATTCGAAAAAATGTGGGCAAGCGGCGAAGAAGCTGTAGTCATCATAGAACGCGAAGGCTTGGTTCAGGAAAACGACAGTGCGGCTTTAGAAAAAGTGATTGACGAACTCATGCTGGCTAATCCCTCGCAATTGGCGGAATACCGTTCCGGCAAAGATCGCTTATTTGGTTACTTCGTAGGCTTAGTGATGAAACAAACTGCGGGTAAGGCCAATCCGGCACAGGTGAATGCGCTGTTGAAGAAGAAGTTGAAGGGATAGATAAACAAGAAAGCGGATTTTGGTAGCTCTGTGCATACATTAAATGGCACAGGATCGTCATTGCGAGCCGGGGAGCGCAGTGAACACGGCGCAGCAAAATCCAGGAAAATTTTTATAAATGAAAAAACTACCATTTATAAATAAGGCGAATTAAGAAACATGGACTACTTTTATTTTATCTAGAAAATAAATTTATACAACTAGCTTCTATTCCTGATGCCTACCGCTTCGGTAACACCGTTTCTGGATCGATAGGCTGGCCGCGGCGGCGGACTTCAAAATGGAGCATCACTCTGTCGGCACCGGTATTGCCCATGCGTGCAATAGTCTGACCCGCTTTAACCTTTTGTCCTTCTTTTATCAACACAGCGCTATTGTGCGCATAAGCACTCAGATAAATATCGTTGTGCTTGATGATGATCAAATAACCATAACCTGGCAAACCGCTACCACTATAAACCACTTGCCCCGTTGCAGCCGCCTTAATGGGTGTACCCGCACTGTTGACAATATTGATACCTTTATTTTGTGCACTATCATTAAATTCCTCTACCACCTTGCCTGCTGCTGGCCATTGCCAGTCTAAATTAGAAGAAGGCGCTGAGGCAGCTGGAGGCGCTTTCTTTGCAGGCTTTGTGACAGCAGTACTTTTTTGTGACGGACGTTTAACCGTAGCGACTTTAGGTGTAACGGGTTTTGCGGCTGCTGCCGCTGCCATTCGTTTATCCTTCGCGGTAGGTTGCACTAAATACAGTTTTTGCCCGGTATACAAAGTATAAGGTTCAGAAAGATGGTTGATACGCACGATATTGCGGTAATCCAAGCCATAGCGCCAAGCAATTGCATATAAACCATCACCCGGGCGAACAGTGTAAACGCCTTGCTTGGAAATAGGTTGATGCCAACCATTGACTATTGGCGCTTGGTGTGAACTACACGCAGACAGCATGCTCAATACAATAAAGCAAAAACACAGGATACGGTAGCAAGCATTCATACTTACTCATCCTTCTCCATCTTAGCGAGCCAATCCCCTATCCCATCCATCACCGCATGATGGGTAAAATCGATCATTAATGGTGTAATCGAGACTTTGCCATTGTTCACAGCATAAAAATCGGTGCCCGGACCTGCATCGGCTTCACTTCCGGAAGGACCAATCCAATAAATATCGTGGCCACGCGGATCTTGGGTACGTATGACTGGCTCTGCCACGTGGCGTGTACCTAAACGCGCTACTGTCATCCCTTGTAAAGCAGTATAGGGTACGTCAGGTACATTCACATTTAAGATAGTTGTAGTCATGGCCCCTAAATGCAGCGAGTTTCTCGTTAAATGCTTGACGATACGCGCTACCACTTGTCCTGCCGTATCATAATGATGGCATTCTCGACTCGCCAAGGAAATGGCTATAGAGGGCAAACCTAGAGAACGCCCCTCAATGGCTGCTGCTACCGTGCCGGAATATAAGATGTCATCGCCTAAATTAGCGCCCTCGTTAATGCCGGAGACGACCAAATCGGGTAATTCAGATAATAAACCCGTTAAGGCCAAATGCACACAGTCCGTAGGCGTGCCTTCTACACTAATAAAACCATTGTCTAGGCGGTGTATGCGCAAGGGATTATGTAAGGTTAAAGAACTGCTGGCACCGCTGCGATTTCTATCGGGGGCAACGACATCGATATCGGCGATTTCCCGTAAAGATTGGTACAACACCATTAATCCAGGGGCATAGACGCCATCGTCGTTACTGAGAAGAATGCGCATGAAATTTTAACCTATTGTTTGATAAAATGATTCGCCGCTCTTAACCATGCCTAACTCATCACGCGCACGCGCTTCTACCCCCGCGCCCCCCGTTTTTAAGGTTTCTATGTGCTGTAACAAAACGGCATTGTCTTCGGATAAAGCTTCGTTGTGCTTTTGCTGGGTTTTAATCTGATTCTGCAACGCGGCCACCCCTCGCACCCCATCCGATGCCACCCACAGCTTATATTGCAAAGTTCCTAAAACGAGCATCATGCCCAATAGTACTGATTTCATAGCGTATCCATATTAATGTTAAAATTCTCCAGTTTTTTTATTGTAGACGAAAACAATGTCTTTTGTAAGTACTTTTCCATCGTGTTATGTAAAAAATTGCGGATACTTTGCTTCTGATCCCAATTCTTCTTCTATACGCAGCAATTGATTATATTTAGCAATGCGATCGCTGCGGCAAAGGGAACCTGTTTTGATTTGCCCACAACCGGTTGCCACCGCTAGATCGGCTATGGTTGTGTCTTCAGTTTCGCCAGAACGATGCGACATAATACAACCGTAATGCGCTTTCTGCGCCAAGGCTACCGCCGCTAACGTTTCAGTCAAGGTGCCGATTTGGTTTAATTTAATTAAAATGGCATTGGCGATATGACTTTGAATGCCTTTTTGCAATAGCCTTGTGTTGGTAACAAAGAGATCATCCCCTACCAATTGGATTTTATCTCCCACTGCCCCGGTTAATTGTGCCCATCCCTCCCAATCCTCTTCCGCCATGCCATCTTCTATCGAAGCAATGGGGTACTGATTGACCCAGGATTTTAGGGTAGTGACCCATTCGGCAGCCGTTAAAGAACGTCCTTCTGCAGTCAGCTCATAGCGTCCCTCACGATAGAATTCAGAGCTGGCTGCATCTAAAGCAATCGTCATATGTTTACCAGCAACCAATCCCGTAGCGGCAATAGCTTCTAAAATAAGCTCCATGGCAGCGGTATTGCTAGGCAAATTGGGCGCAAAACCGCCTTCATCTCCTACTGCGGTTATCAATCCTTTCCGTTTTAACAATGCTTTTAAGGCATGGAATACTTCGGCACCATAACGCAGTGCCTCTTTAAATGAAGAGGCGCCTACCGGAACAATCATAAATTCTTGTATGTCTACCGTGTTATCGGCATGGGCGCCGCCATTGAGTATATTCATCATGGGCATGGGCATAACATAAGGCCCCAAGGGATTTAAATAACGATACAAAGGTTGTTTGCGCGAGGCCGCGGCGGCTTTGGCCACCGCCAAAGACACTGCTAAAATCGCATTCGCTCCCAAATGCGATTTGCCTGGAGTACCATCTAAGGCTATTAACGCCTCATCTATTGCTGGTTGCCCAAAAGCATCTTTGCCGCGCAAATGGTTTTGGATGGTCGTTTCTATAGTGTGAACGGCCTTCAACACCCCTTTGCCCCCATAGCGCGTAGGATCTTGGTCGCGTAATTCCAATGCTTCATGCACTCCAGTAGACGCACCCGAAGGCACCGCCGCACGCCCCATAGCGCCATCGTCTAAATAAACATCGGCCTCAACCGTTGGAAAACCGCGCGAATCTAAAATTTCTCGCGCTTTAATTTTAACAATACTTGACATAAAATAATCCTATCCAAAAAGAGTTTCTAACAACACTTGTATACAGCGCACCGTCTTCCCATCCGCATCATCCAACTGAGGATTAAATTCGGCAATTTCAGCACCTATAAAACGTGAATCGCCGCGTACATGCTGAGTTAATACTTTCACTAGATCGTGGATATGTAAACCACCCGCTTCTCTAGAACCCACACCCGGAGCTTCCTGCGGATCTAAGGCATCTAAGTCTATGCTCACCCCATAAGCGACCGTGCCCTGGGTAGCGATGGACATCGCTTCTTGCATCACGGCGTCTAAACCTCTTTGTACCACTTCGTCCATCATAAAACAACGTACTCCCAGTTTTTTTAGCAACGCTGCCTCCCCTTCATCATAACTGCGCACACCGATAAGACACAAATGTTCTGGTTTTATCTTGGGTGTTTTTTGCAGAATCTCAATTAAAGGCGCTTCACCATGCCCCAATAAACATGCTACCGGCATACCATGAATTGTATTGCTGGGCGTGGTAGCAAAGGTATTCGCATCTTGATGCGCATCAAACCAGATTAAGCCCAAATCCCCTTTAGAAGCGAGCGCATGTGCCGCACCGCTCCAAGTTCCTATAGCACAACTGTGATCCCCCCCTATCGTCACGAAAGGTTCTTTATTCAGGATGCAATGATCCACTTGTCGTGCCAATTGCAAAGCCATTTGGCTAATAGCGGTGACTGCGTCGCTGCATTCTTTAGGCTCAGTGATGGCTTTTTGCCAGTGGTGTGGTCTTGATAATTTTTCCAAATGTTGCTGCTCAGCCAGATACAAAGGTCCCTGACGACAATCGTGCTTTTGTGCGCCTATGCCCCAGGCAGCGCTCAATATTTGTAAAACAGGAGTTTGTTTGGATGTGCTTTTGTGCATGGTTACCTCTTTTTTTTACCCTATAAGTTTAGTTTAATATATGCTCATTGCCCTTGTTTAATCTCTTAGGAGAGGCTATACTGGATTATATTATTATATCATGTGGAGGTCGTTATGACTATTCTTTTAATTATTGTTATTCTAGCTATTTTTGCATTTATTATCAGCGTTTATAACCGCTTAGTGCGTATGATAGAAGCGGTCAATAACAATGAACGACAAATAGACATTCAATTAGACCGCCGGTACAAAGTCTTTGAATCTTTGATTGAAGTGGTGAAAAAATATATGGATTACGAGAAAACCACCTTAAAGGACGTAGTCGCGTTGCGGAACCAAGCACAAAGCGCTAAAGCCTCGGGAGATGATGCCGCACGCATTGCCGCGGAAAATGGTATTTCTAAAATAGCCTCCGGCATTAACCTCGTTTTTGAGCAATATCCGGACTTAAAAGCAAACCAAAATGCATTGCAATTACAAGAAGAAATTGTCAGCACCGAAAATAAATTAACCTATTCCAAGCAAGCCTTTAATGATAGCATTGAACGCTACAATGCAGAGAAAAAATCTTTCTTCCAAGCCATGATAGTGAATTTATTCAGCTCTAAATTAGACAAACAATTCGTTTATTGGAATTTGGGTGGCGCGGATAAGATTGCTGAAAAAGAATCTTATACTGTTAAGCTGTAGATAAATGGTAGATATCCAGCCTTCCACCGACTGGCGTGATATCATAGCGCAAAATCGTCGCCGTACTTATTTTGTCATGGCGACTTTTGTAGCGCTGTATATGGCCCTAGGCTTTATCATTGATATTATATACGAAAGCCCTTTTGTGCATGCACAGCTATTGCAATACAATATCAATGCATCCGCTTGGCCCGTCACTACCAAATTACTGTTAACAGGCAAACTGTTTCCTTATGCTACGGTGAGCGCTGGTGTAGTTGCTTTTATTGCCATACTCATCACCCTCGCTTTCAGCAATCGCATTATGTTAATGGGTACATCGTATCGCTTGATCACCCCGGAAAGCGCGCAAAACCTGGCCGAAACACAATTGTACAATACCGTAGAGGAAATGAAGATTGCCGCTGGCTTGCAATTTATGCCCAAGGTGTATGTCATTGATGCCGATTATCTGAATGCGTTTGCCAGTGGCTTGAGCGAGAAAACGGCCATGATCGCCATTACGAGGGGTTTATTGCAAAAATTAGATCGTGATGAAGTGCAAGCCGTAATTGCCCATGAACTCAGCCACATACGCCATCAAGATACACGTTTAATTCTAACGGTATCGGTGTTAACCAATTTAATGTTACTCATTATCGACCTTTTGTTTTATAATCTCATTTTTTCTAACCGCGAACGACGCGGTAATCAAGGCGCCCTACTCATTATCATCTTGTTGCGGTATTTATTGCCTTTAATCACGGCTTTATTGGGCTTATATTTAAGCCGTAAACGCGAACTCATGGCCGATGCGGGTGCCGTAGAATTAACACGTCAAAACGAACCCTTAGCACGCGCTTTAATTAAAATTCATGATGCCCACAGCCAAAATGCGCAGTTAAACCAAGAAGCTTATCAACAAACTGCGCATGATGAATTACGTCAGGCGGCTTATCTCTACTCCCCTAAAGCCGCAGGCATTAGCAGTCGCCCTGGTTTTAGCTCGTTATGGTCTACCCATCCTAGTTTACAAGAACGCTTAAAAGCGATAGGATATAAACAACACAACTGATCACAGATCTGGATAGTTCCATAATTGGACTAGCCCAGGAGGAGTTGCTATAAGCATTATAGGGGATTAGGGCTTTTAGGAGCAGTTTATGCGGCCAGAAGAGATAAATGCGCAGGCATATAAATTTGAAAACATACAGAAAAAAATGGATGGTCACAAGTCAACGATCATTAAGGTATATAAAAATAGTGTGCTCAATTGGCTGTAGCTCATCATTTGCAATGGACAATTACTTAAGAAAAGTCAAAAAAATTTCTGTGGTGCTGAAGAACATAGATGTTATCACTTTTTTCACATAAGAATCAATGGAAATAACCTGTTTTTCATTTAAAGATGAGGTTATTATCTGCTTTTCTTGAAAATCACATTTATACATTGAGGGTAGATTATGAAAGATATTATTGAGACAGATAAACTGAAAAAAATACTAGCTCATTTTGCTGATATTAGAGATTGGAAGAAATATCATAGCCCTAAAAATTTATCTATGGCCATTGCAGCTGAGGCTGGCGAATTGCTGGAAATTTTTCAGTGGATGAGCGAATCAGAATCTTTAACCATTCAGCACTTTTCTGAGGTTAAGGAAAAAGTAAGCTTTGAACTTGCAGATATTGTCCTTTATATAATACGGATAGCTGACCTTTTAGATATCAATCTCAATGAATCACTCTATAATAAAATTGCTGTTAATAACGATAAATACCCTGCTGATAAAGTAAAAGGATGTGCTAAAAAGTATACTCAATATATCTCGGATGAAAACTAACCCCTTGAGCCCTTTCACTAAAAGGACCATTCCCTATAAGAAGATTAAGAAGATACCGAATAAACTTATTATTATGATTTTCCTGTGCCCTGCCCGACAAACCCTATCCCCCTTTGCACCATGCAGAGGGGGAAGCTAGGGGATATATTCCGCCAACAGAGAGTTTACAAGAACGCTTAAAAGCGATAGGATATAAGGGTTAGATCGTTATTTAGGACCATAAACCTAATGAAAATAGGGGCTACTATTAAACGGCTGCTTTTATGCTGCTGCTTAGCACTGTTAAATACCGCCTACGCCGACGGTCCGCCGCTGGTAGACCGTGACGTCAACACTGTAGTTGATGCTATCCCTCAGCCTTTACCCTATAACGCTTATGCCAATCAACCCATTTATCAAGTCAATGGGCAAACCTATACTCTCATTCCCTCCACACGCGGCTATACCAAAACGGGTATTGCTTCTTGGTACGGCCAACAATTTTCCGAACGCATGACTGCCAGCGGCGAGCGCTACGATATGTTCGCCATGACCGCAGCCAGCAAAGAATTGCCTATTCCGACTTTTGTTACCGTCACCAATTTAGAAAATGGACGCAGTATTAAGGTGAAAGTGAATGATCGCGGCCCATTTCACGATGGGCGCATTATGGATTTATCTTATGCCGCAGCGAAACGGCTCGGCATGTTGCAAAAAGGCACCGCCCATGTGCGTATCACCGCGTTGGATACCCCTTATAATGCCGTTTTAAAATCTTATTATCTACAGGTTGCTACTTTCCGCAATTTAGAAAATGCAACGCACTTGGCACAAACGCTAAAAACTATTTTAGTCACGCCTGTAGCCGTTAAACCCACTACCACCCCATATGACACTTTCTATCGCGTACGCGTCGGGCCTTTTTTGAATGTTACCGAAGCACAAAGCCTGTATAGACAATTGCACCAAGCAGGGTTAAATCCGGGTGTTTTGGTGGCAGGTTAAAATAAGCTTGTTATTCCTTAGATATTACTTGCTTTTTATTTTTACTCCGCCCATAATGAATAGAGAGATACAGAAGAAAACTCAACAAAATCACCTTTGTATCAACGGCCCAAATGAACCATTACCAACACAACCATTAATGCCCATCAAAAAAAGCTTTAACGCGTTCAAACCAGGAGCGTTCTTGCGGACTGTGATTCTTTTTATCGGCTTCTAAAGATGCTTGAAATTGTTCCAGCAGTTCTTTTTGTTCGCGGCTCAAATTAATCGGTGTTTCTACGACAATATGACATAACAGATCGCCGATAACTTGTCCACGCACAGCTTGCACACCCTTCCCACGCAAACGAAACACCTTAGCATTTTGTGTTTCAGGCGGGATCTTTAATTTAACCTTGCCTTGCAGCGTCGGGATTTCTATTTCTCCCCCTAAAGCAGCAGTGGTAAAACCTATAGGCATTTGACAATGCAGATCTTGGCCATGTCTTTCAAAAATAGGATGGGGTTTGACATGCACTTCTACATATAAGTCTCCTGGCGGCGCTCCATTTAATCCGGCTTCGCCCTCTCCTTGTAAGCGTATGCGATCGCCATTATCCACCCCGGCAGGAATTTTAACGGATAATACTTTCTCTTCTTGGTTACGCCCTTGACCTCTACAATGAGTACAGGGATTGGTAATTTTACGTCCTTGACCTCTACAAGTAGGGCAAGTTTGCTGGACGGTAAAAAAGCCCCGCTGCATGCGTACTTGTCCCATACCTTGGCAATCACCACATACCGTAGGACTGCTTCCCTTAGCCGCACCGCTACCGTGACATTCTTTACAAGCCACCCAGGTAGGTATACGCAGGGTAGTTTCGCTGCCAAAAACTACTTTTTCTAAAGGCAATTCTATAGCAAAGCGTAAATCAGCGCCGCGTTGTTGTGCAGGACCACGACCGCCCCCGCCTTGGCGATCGCCAAAGATATCCCCAAACACATTTTCAAAGATATCGCTGAAATTGCCATTAAATCCACCGCCACCGCCCATAGAAGAAGGATCAAAAGCATTGTGACCAAACTGATCATAAGCCGAGCGCTTATTTTCGTCTGACAAAATATCATAAGCCTCTTGCACTTCTTTAAATTTTGCCTCCGCCGTTTTATCGCCAGGATTTTTATCTGGATGATATTGCCGCGCTAATTTACGATAGTTTTTTTTAATCTCTTCACTACTGGCACTGCGATTTAGGCCTAGGACATCGTAATAATCTTTTTGTTTATCAGCCATAGCTGCTCCAGTCTTGTTTTTCGTAGGGCCAGGCCCTCGTGCCTGCCCTACTAGGGCAACCCAACCATGGCGGGTTGCCCTTACGACAGATCGCTTTTTTTATCTTCTTTGTTGAGGTTTATTATCGTCGATAATATAAGTAGAATACCTCTTGATAACAAGCTACTTAGTCTTTCTTTTTCTTGTCATCATCGACTTCTTCAAACTCAGCATCGACCACATTACCTTCTGCCGCCTCTCCGTGCTGAGAAGCTTCTTCAGTGCTCTGTGCAGGTTGTTCTGCAGCTTGATCGGCCTGTGCTTTAGCGTACATTTTCTCAACTAAAGGCGCACTGGCTTGCGATAAGCTTTGAATTTTAGCTTCTATCGTTGCTTTATCGTTGCCCTTCATCGCTTCTTCTAATTCTTTAATTTCCGCTTCGATCTTGCCCTTAGTGTCCGCATCGATCATATTGCCGTCTACTTCGGATAACGTCTTCTTGGTTGAATGCAGTAAATTATCGGCTTCGTTGCGCACAGCTACCAATTCGTGGAATTGGCGATCTTCATCCGCATGCATTTCAGCATCTTTCACCATCTTTTGCACTTCTTCTTCGGATAAACCACTAGAAGCACGAATGACGATAGATTGTTCTTTGCCCGTCGCTTTATCTTTTGCATGCACATGCAAGATGCCGTTGGCGTCTATGTCGAAAGTCACTTCGATCTGCGGCATGCCTCGCGGTGCAGCGGGAATTCCGACTAAATCGAAACGGCCTAAAGATTTATTGGCCGAGGACATTTCCCGTTCACCTTGTAGTACATGGATAGTCACGGCCGTTTGGTTATCATCCGCAGTTGAAAACACTTGGCTTTTCTTCGTAGGAATCGTGCTGTTTTTAGTGATGATCTTGGTCATAACACCACCCATGGTTTCTATCCCCAGGGATAAAGGCGTCACATCCAACAGTAAAACATCTTTAACGTCTCCCGATAATACTGCACCTTGAATGGCAGCGCCAATAGCTACCGCTTCATCCGGATTCACGTCTTTACGTGGCTCTTTACCAAAGAATTCCGTAACCACTTCTTGTACTTTCGGCATACGCGTTTGACCGCCCACCAAAATAACGTCGGTAATCTCGGCAGCTGTTTTTCCAGCATCCTTTAATGCTATCTTACACGGTTCAATCGTACGTTGAATGAGGTCATCCACCAAAGATTCTAATTTAGCACGCGTTACTTTGATGTTTAAGTGTTTAGGACCAGAAGCATCCGCCGTGATATAAGGTAAATTGATATCGGTTTGTTGTGAGCTAGACAATTCAATCTTCGCTTTTTCAGCTGCCTCTTTCAAACGTTGCAAAGCCAAGGGATCTTTAGTCAAATCCACGCCCGCTTCTTTTTTAAATTCTTCAACTAAGTAATTAATCAACAATTGATCAAAGTCAGCGCCGCCTAAGAAAGTATCGCCATTGGTGGCTAATACTTCAAATTGATGATCCCCTTCTACATCGGCAATTTCGATGATAGAAATATCGAAAGTACCACCACCCAAATCGTAAACCGCTACAACACGATCGCCGCGTTTTTTATCTAAGCCATAAGCCAAGGCAGCAGCAGTGGGCTCGTTGATGATACGTTTTACATCCAGACCCGCAATACGGCCTGCATCTTTAGTTGCTTGGCGTTGCGCATCGTTGAAATAAGCAGGCACAGTCACCACGGCTTCGGTAACCGGTTCACCCAAATAATCTTCGGCCGTTTTTTTCATCTTACGCAGAACCTGTGCCGAAATTTCTTGCGGTGCCATATCTTTACCGCCCACGCGGATCCAAGCATCCCCATTTTTGGCGGAAATAATCTCGTAAGGAACATGTTTTTTAGCATGTTGCACTTCTTTGTCGTTTTCCCGACGCCCTATCAAACGCTTAGCTTCATAAATGGTTTCTTTGGGTTTGGTGATCATCTGCCGTTTAGCAGATTCGCCTACATCTACTTGTTCGCCAAAAGAAACAATAGACGGTGTGGTACGGCGCCCTTCGCTGTTTTCGATCACCACGATTTTGCCTCCCGGCTCGGCAATCGCGACACAAGAGTTGGTGGTGCCTAAGTCTATACCTATAATTCTAGCCATTTTTTACTCCAAGTATTATTTTTTCTACCCCTACATATGGGGGTTCATTGTTAAAAATCAAGCCTCTTTTTACCTAACCTCTCGCACTTTTTACAAGAAAGGCCCACTGGGCACAGGTTGCCCAATATGGCTTTGCAACCCGTTTAGGTAGATGGAGAGTCATTACTCTTTCACTACAATAACACGCGCCGGTCTAATGACTCGGCCATGCAAGATATAGCCGCGCTGTATGACGGCCATCACAGCACCCACAGCATGTTGTTCGCTAGGCTGCATGGCGATGGCTTCATGCCTCTGGGGATCGTATTTTTCACCTAAAGGGTTGATGGCTTCTACACCAAAACGCCCCAAGGCGTCCATAATCATTTTATCGGTTAATTCCAAGCCCTGACGCATAGCGGCAAAAGACTTTTCATTCATTTCAACGCTATTTTCCAAACCTTGGCATAAGCCATCTAAAGCGGGCAGTAATGCTTCAATTAATTTTTGCGTTCCATATTTCTGCATTTTTTGCACTTCTTGCTCTAAACGCTTGCGCACATTATCTTTTTCGGCAACTTCACGCAGATATTTATCCCAATTGGCATCCGCTTTCGCTTTTAATTCTTCTATGCTTTGTTGCAACTCGCTGTAAGTAGGATTAATAGGCCCCGTAGGCACATCGCCAGGCTGCTCTTCTAATGATTCAGGCGTCTTGGTAGCAACATCTTCTTGTTTTGATTCTTCATGGACTTTTTGCCATTTATTATTGTGCTCTTTGCTCACGAATGTCTCCTCTGCAGATAACTAAAACACCCTCTCTATATGGTGCTATTTTCGATTATTTCAAGAGCTGAGCTATTTTTAACCAATCTTCATAGGCTCTAGCTTTATCGGCCGGATTGCGCAATAAATAGGCAGGATGGTAGCTTACCCATAGAGGAATTTTGGTTTGTCCGAAAACATAAGCTGATCCGCGCAAACGGGATAAAGAGGTAGTCACATTTAATAGGTTATGAGCCGCGATACGGCCCAAGGCTAAAATGAGTTGTGGCTGTAATAAATCTACTTGTTGTTGCAAGTAATCCTTACATTGCGCCACTTCTGCCGCATTGGGATCGCGATTATTGGGGGGCCGACATTTTAATATGTTGGCAATGTAGATATCTTCCATACTTAAGCCCACACCCATGATAATTTTGTCTAATAACTGCCCTGCTCTTCCTACAAAAGGCAAACCCTGCCGATCTTCCTCTGCCCCCGGTGCCTCACCTATCAACATGAGCCTTGCCTGTTGAGTGCCGCGGCCAAATACCGTTTGCTTTCTACACAGGTGCAACTCACAACGCTGACAGGCGGATACAGTTTGCTCCAAATTCTGCCAGTCTTTCGGGGATGAACCTGTGCTGGGTTGCGCTTCTCGCCGTTCTAGCCATAGATCAATCCCCATGGCTTTGAGATAATGACGTTGTTGTACTACAGATTCACTCATCAAGAGGATTATCCAATGTTATTATTGATCTTAACCGCGGCAAGCTTAGCCTGTACCTTAGGCGTACTTATCACCCTTGCCGTCACCCAACGCACAGCATACCAAAGTGTAACCGATCTGCACCATGCTTTATCGCGCCAGGAAGGTCAATTAACGCAATTTGCACAAAATCTGCAACAAGTGCAGGCACAAAACCAAACAGCGATCTTACAGCAACAACAACGCCACGACCAAATCTTGCATCAATTAAAAGAATATGCAACTCAGTTGCGCCTAGATTTTAGCGAACATCAATTAAAACAATTAACCGTGTTACAAGAAAATCTACATAAAAATATAAACGAATTAAGCCAGCACATCTTAACCGTTTTAAATCAAAATACACAAAGTAGTACGCAAGCGATGCAGCGTTTAAATGAAACGGTGGCCGAACATTTAAAATCTATCAGCGCGCAAGTCGAAAAACGTTTGAGTGAAGGTTTTGAAAAAACAACCGCCACCTTCCAAGCTATTATTCAGCGTTTAAGTTTAATTGATGAGGCCCAGAAAAAAATCACCGAATTATCCACCAATGTAGTAAGCCTACAAGCTATTTTATCCGACAAATCCTCGCGTGGCGCTTTTGGCGAAGTACAATTGAGCGCGCTCATTCGTAATTTTTTACCCGAAAATCAGTTTTCATTACAACACACTTTATCCAACGGCAAGCGAGTAGATTGCTTATTATTTTTACCCGAACCTACCGGCAACATCGCCATTGATGCCAAATTTCCTTTAGAAAATTATCAAGCCATGCATGCCTTAGCCGCAAATGATCCTTATCGTAAAGCGGCCGAACAACGCTTTAGGCAAGACTTAAAAAAACACGTAGACGATATTGCCGATAAATATATTTTAGCAGGCGAAACTGCGGACGGCGCCGTTTTGTTTCTACCGGCCGAAGCCGTTTTTAGTGAAATAGTGAGTTATTTCCCCGATGTAGTGGAATACGCACAGAAAAAACGAGTGTGGCTGGTATCCCCTACTACTTTGATGGCTATATTAACCACTGCCCGCGCGGTGATTAAAGATCAAGCCACACGCGAACAAGTTCATATTATTCAACAACATTTACGCGCCTTGGGCAAAGATTTTGATCGCTTCCAAAGCCGTATGGATAACTTGGCTAAGCACATAGAACAAGCGAATAAAGACGTCACCGATGTGCATATCTCGGCACGTAAGATCACCAGCCATTTTCGTAAAATCGAGGCCGTAGATGAAGATTTAGTCCAAAATTCATTATTAGAAGGCGAGAAGGACTTGACTTTAGAGTAAAAAATAAGCTATTTTAATCCCTCACAATTAATAAAAACATATACGAGGGTAAAATGGCTACTAATATAAATCAAGTTTCTACTTTAACGGATGCGCCTGCAGCAAATGTAAAGACGCCTTTATTTAACGCTGATACTGCGCAAGTTCCTCCCCAGCCAATCACCATGAAAGAATCAGACTGTTCTTCTTATGCTAAGGCGGCGGCTGAAAGAACTGCTTTCGGCGGATTAGGTGCCGGAGCAGGCGCTGCTTTTGGCTATATTGCTTGTGGTACGCCTAGCATGGTGGCAGCGATAAGTGCCGGACTATGTTGTTTGTTTGCTCCAAAAGCAGCTTCATCCTGCAACGATAAGGTAAACCCTTCTTTTCTCCTTCCCCTTTCTCCCAAAAAGTAACCCGTAGCATTAGGTTCGGTTTGAGACATACATCTCAAACCGAATCCGATAAGATAGCTGCGAACACGGCCTTGAATCTTTATCAAGGCCTTTTATGCTGTTGTTGTAAGCGCCGATCTTTAGTGGCCAAGGGAAGTCCTAGCACGCCGCTATCTCATTAATTGTTTTTAAAGTCCATTACGCCTGTCCTCTCGGAATTTTGCAGATAACTTTTACAAGTTCATACCATTATTCTATAGACGCAATCGCCACATCCGCGCTCACATCGGCAGCATAATCAACCCCAGGCCAATTAAAACCGAATAACTTATAAAAGTCGTCTTTATACCCTTCTAGATCGGCGTATTGCGCTAATCGATCTGCATCGACTTTTTTCCAACGCGCATCAATTTCTTGCTGTACTTCCGGGGCCATTTCCCAATCGTCTATGCGTATACGGCCGCCCTCGTCGACAGGCACCGTTTTGCCGCAATAGAGGCGATCCTTAAAAAGACGCGTGATTTGCTCTATGCAACCTTCATGCGACCCTTTTTCTTTCATGATGTGATACAACAACGAAATATACAAAGGCACGACTGGAATAGCGGCACTGGCTTGAGTCACTAAACCCTTATTCACTGATATATACGCCGCACCATTGCCCTCTTGTTGCAACATTTTAGTTAAACGCGCCGCGGTTTGTTCTAAGTCGGCTTTAGCGCGACCTATAGTACCTTGATGATAAATAGGAAACGTCAATTCCGGACCTATGTAAGAATACGCAACTGTCTTTACGTCTTTCGCTAATAGATCAGCTTCTTTTAATGCTTCCATCCACCATTGCCAATCTTCACCCCCCATCACTGCTACCGTGTGGCGAATTTCTTCTTCATTTGCGGGCTCTATGGTTACGGTACTCAACTCACCACTCATAATATTAATGGTTTTGCCGGAAAAAGGTTGTCCTATCGGTTTTAACACGGAATTTAAAGTTTCACCTGTTCTAGGATTAGTACGTCTAGGAGAAGCTAAACTGTATACCACGAGATCTACCCCACCCTGCCAATCTTTGCGTATGAGTTCGATAGTTTGCTGCTTGATTTCATCGGAATACGCATCGCCATTGATGCTTTTCGCATATAGACCTTGTTGATGAGCTAAAGTTTCAAAGGCAGCGGTATTATACCAGCCTGCCGTAGCGGTACGATTGTCACTGGCTGGACGCTCAAAAGAAACCCCTATGGTCGCAGCATTACTACCAAAAGCCGCTACAATACGGCTGGACAAACCATAGCCCGTGGAAGCACCTATGACCAATACTTTTTTAGGCCCGTTTAAAGATCCTAAATGTTTCTTGACATAATCTATTTCTGCTTGTGCATGCGCTTTACATCCTACTGGATGCGCAGTAGTGCAGATAAAACCACGTACTTTAGGGACTATAACCATTATTATTCTCCAATAGGCAATTTTAGGACGCAGTGTAACGATTGGCTAGGGATAGGTCAAGTTCGAAAGAGGGAAAGAAAAAGCTTATAATAATCGCCATAATAAAAACCAAGGAAAAGAAAATGACTGCATTTAAAGCTGCTTACTATGAAACTGTAGGGAAGGCGGAAGATGTGCTGAAACTGGAAATGTTTGAATTAGCTCCACCCAAAGAAAATGAAGTGCAAATTGAAATCGTCACTTCGGCGATTAATCCCTCCGATGTAAAAATACGTCAGGGTAACAGAGGCCCATTAACTGTCCCTTCTTTGATCCCTCATAGCGATGGCGCCGGTATAGTTACCGCCTGTGGTTCGGCTGTTACCCAGTTTAAACCGGGTGATCGCGTATGGATGTACAATGCTGCCCGGGAGCGAAATCATGGTACGGCTTCTACTTTAATCAATCTGCCTGTAGAGTTGGTTGTACCTTTAGCCGATAACACTACTTTTGAAACAGGCGCTTGCTTGGGTATTCCCGCACTCACCGCCGCTGCTTGCCTATTGTCTTTGAACTCTGAGTGCAATGATACCATCCTTATCACTGGTGGCGCCGGTGCCGTAGGTATGTGCGCCATTCAACTTGCTAAAGTATTGGGATTCAAGACTATCGCAACGGTGCGATCAGAAGAAAAAGCACATATTGCCAAACAAATGGGGGCAGATTATGTCATCAACACCTCTATAGAAAAACCATTGGATAAAATCAAGCAATACACGCACGATCATTTACTTAATGGTCTTGTTGATGTAGATTTTGGTGGCAATTTGGATTGGAGTATAGATGCGCTTAAAGATAATAGCGCTATTGCAACCTATGCTTCGATGGGAAAAACGGAGCCCGCACTGCCCTTTTATGCGATGATGTTTAAGCAATTAAGCTTACATTTTATTTTTGCTTATATCCTATCTAAACCCATGCGCACCCGCGCCATTGAATTGGTGCAAAATGCCTTGCGAGAAAATAAGTTGACCCCTCGGATCGCAAAAATCTATCCATTAGAAGACATCGTGCAAGCCCATTTGGCTGTAGAAGCTGGCAATAAGATAGGTCAAGTGTTGATTCGGAATGATTAAGGATTAACACAGAACGGAGGTATGGTTTCTGCCGTAAAAAGGCTTATTTTTATACAAAATGTGGGGATGGCTTCCCATCCCGATTATCGTTAAAATACTCGGCTAGAAAATAGTATAGTGAACGTTAAAACAATGACTTACACGCCGTGGCAGCCGCCCCTACAAGCCAATACACTGCAAACTTGGTCTGGCTTGCCCTTAAGCGCCCAATCTTTGGCCATTAGCCGCTTTGCACAGCAACATCAGGGTTGGACTATCGTCATTGCTGGCTCGACCTTGCAAGCACAACAACTGCTGGAAGAAATCACTTATTTTATAGACAACAGAAACCTACCCGTATGGTTATTTCCCGATTGGGAAACTTTGGCGTATGACGCTTTTTCGCCGCACGAAGACATTATTTCTAACCGCTTGAAGATCTTGTCGCAGTCGCAACGCTTGGAACAAGGTATTTTGATCGTTTCCATCGCCACATTATTGCAACGCTTAGCACCCAAAGATTATATCAGTGCGCGCGCTTTCTATTTAAAGTTAGGACAAAATTTAGATCTCACTTCTTTTACGCGACAATTACAACAAGCGGGTTACCACGCCGTATCGCAAGTGTATACGCATGGTGAGTATGCCTGCCGCGGTTCTATTATCGATTTATTCCCCATGGGCAGTACCGCCCCCTTTCGCATTGATTTATTAGATACCGAAATTGACAGCATCCGCATTTTTGATTGCGACAGTCAATTGTCCCTAGAAAAAATATCTGCTATTGATATTTTGCCGGCACGCGAGTTTGCCTTAGACGACGAGAGCTTACAGCTCTTCAGACGTCAATGGCGCGAAACCTTCAGCGGCGACCCAATGCGATCGCCCTTTTATCAAAGCATACAAAATGGCATTATCCCTGGTGGTGCGGAATATTATTTACCTTTATTTCATTCTCATACACACACGTTCTTCGATTATCTACATCAAAACAGTTATTTCTTTCTGCCCGCAAACTATCACGAGCTCAGTGAGGCTTGCGCCAAAGAATGGCAAGATCGCTATGAACGCCGTCAGCTAGACAATACTAGGCCTTTATTGCCACCAGAGCGTTTATTCATAAGTTCCGCTGAATTTAGCACATTATTCCAAGAGATTGAAAATAAAAGTTGTTTGGTAAGCGATGCTGTATTGGAAAATAGTACTTTTTTTGCAGTATCAGCGCCACCCGTACTGACTATTCATCCGCAAAAAACAGCGCCCTTGCAAGATATTATAGACTATCAAGAGCAAAGTTCTACACGCTTATTAATCTGCGCCCACAGCATGGGGCGCAGGCAATTTAACCAAGATTTTTTTGCAAAACTTGGCCTGGAATTACCCGCAGTTCCTACCCTCGATGAATTTTTACAAAGCACACTTCCCTTGGCGATTATTGCTGCGCCCTTATACGATGACTTTAGTTGCCCGCCATTACATATTACTTTGATCAACGAAGCACGATTATGGGGACAGAAAGTCAGCGCCAGCGAAAGAAGAAGTACGCGGCGAGAAAAACGCTATAGTGATGATTTTGCCAATCTCGCGGATCTGTCTTTAGGTTCTGCGGTAGTCCATTTAGATTATGGCATAGGTCGTTACGAAGGTTTAGTAGTACTAGAAGCAGGCGGACAAAAAGGCGAATATTTATTGTTATCCTATGAAAATAACGACAAATTATATGTGCCCGTGTCTTCATTGCATTTAATTTCTCGCTACAGCGGCGTTCATTCCGAAGAAGTATCCTTAAGCCATTTAGGGAGCACGCAATGGCAAAAGGCAAAAGAAAAGGCCTTAGCCAAGGCGCGCGATACTGCTGCTGAATTACTGGCTTTATACGCCAAACGCAGCGCCTTAACGGGTCATCACTTTAATATAGACCAATTGGAGTATCAACAATTTTGTCAAGGCTTTGCCTTTGAAGAAACCGCCGATCAACAACAAGCCATAGATGCGGTGATTGCCGATATGGCCGCTGATACACCCATGGATCGCCTAGTGTGCGGCGACGTAGGGTTTGGCAAAACCGAAGTGGCCATGCGCGCTGCGTTCATTGCCGTCATGAATAAAAAACAAGTCGCGATCTTAGTGCCTACCACCCTATTGGCCGAACAACATTATGCCTCTTTTCTAGATCGCTTTGCCGATTGGCCCGTCAGCATTGCAGCCCTATCTCGTTTTCAATCCACTAAAGCGCAACATGCTATTTTGGCACAATTGGCTGCAGGCACCGTAGATATCGTCATCGGCACACATAAGCTCATTCAACCACAAGTTACATTTAAAAACTTAGGATTGGTCATTATTGATGAAGAACATCGTTTTGGCGTACATCAAAAAGAGAAGTTAAAGAATTTAAGAGCCGAAATCGATATTTTAACCCTAACCGCAACGCCTATTCCGCGTACGTTAAATATGGCCATTTCTGATCTGCGCCAATTATCCATTATAGGCACACCACCCCCACGACGTTTGGCCATTAAAACTTTTTTACACGAGTACGACAGTGGGTTGGTACGCGAAGCGATTTTGCGCGAAATTCATCGCGGTGGCCAGGTGTATTTCCTACATAACGATGTCTCACAGATAGAACGTATTACAGTAGAGCTGCAAGCCTTAGTGCCCGAAGCCAGTTTCCATGTTGCTCATGGGCAAATGCATGAGCGCGAATTAGAACGCATTATGGGAGACTTTTATCACCAACGTTTTAATGTATTAGTCTGTACCACTATTATTGAAACGGGTATTGATATACCGACTGCGAATACCATTTTAATCAATCGGGCCGATCGCTTTGGTTTAGCGCAATTACACCAGCTGCGTGGCCGTGTTGGTCGATCGCATCATCAGGCCTATGCTTATCTATTCGTACCGGAAGTTGCTCTACTCAATAAGGATGCGCAAAGACGTTTAGAAGCCATCACCGCCTACGACGCCTTAGGTGTAGGCTTTATTCTTGCCACACACGATTTGGAAATTCGCGGCGCAGGCGAACTCTTAGGCGAAGATCAAAGTGGACAAATTCAAAGTGTAGGTTTAACGTTGTATAGTGAATTATTGGAAAGAGCCGTTAAAAGCTTAAAAAATGATGAGCCTATAGACTTTTGGCCGGATACCACGGAAATTAAAATAAACTTGCCTACTTTAATCCCCGATGAGTATCTACCCGATATCCATGAGCGCTTGGTTTTATATAAACGCATTTCTGCCGCCAAAAATGATACGGACTTAGACACCTTACAAATTGAAATGATAGACCGCTTTGGCTTATTGCCCGAACCTACCCGTCATTTATTTGCTGCCACTGCCTTAAAATTAAAAGCCAAAGCCTTAGGGATCACGCGTATTGATGCCAACGAACAAGGCGGTAAAATAGAGTTCGCTGCTAAACCGCAT
>JAJNBM010000054.1 GCA_021156165.1 Gammaproteobacteria bacterium
GGCCAATATACACCGGATGCCACGCAGTCAGTTTGCAGAGAATTTAACTTTACGCAAAGGATTAATCATTGAATTTAGCCAGATGAATGGCACTGCCTTACCTGGAGTGGTGCGCGATTTTGACGAAGACACTGTCACTGTCGATTTCAATCATCCCTTGTGCGGGCAAAAACTCAAATTTAAACTAGAAGTAGTGAGTATTGCGCCGCACGATGCCGATAAAGTGGCATTGTTTTAGTTCAAAATCATTATATTCTAAAACATAACGGTATTGACGCCAGTAGCGCAACACACTGAAATTCTATTTCATGACGATGCTGCTTATGCCTCATAGGTACTGGTATGATGGTTAATACTCATGTTAGCCCAACAAGGGCAACAATTCCTTCAATACCTTAGCCGAACCTGCGACGATATTGCCTGAACTCAAGTAGTTTTCCCCACCTTGAAAATCAGTCGCTAAAAAAATCAGTCGCTAAACCACCCGCTTCTTTTACTAATAAGCAGCCTGCAGCAATATCCCATTCTTTCAAATCGGCTTCCCAATAGCCATCTAAGCGGCCGCAGGCTACATAAGCCAGCGCTAAAGCCGCCGAGCCTAGGCAACGAATATCGGCTATTTGGTTAAACAGGGTATTCAATGTAGTTTGTGCTTGATTCCATCCCTCTGTACGTGGGGTGGGAAAACCGGTGCCTATTAGAGCACTGCTCAAACCGCGTTTATCGCTAACGCGTATACGGTTTTCTAGGAAGGCGCCTTTACCACGGCTGGCAGTGAACAATTCTTGGCGCATGGGATCGTAAATTACCGCATGGCTTAGTTTTCCTTGTTCCTTAATGGCGATGGAGACACAAAAAAAAGGCAAGCCCTTAATAAAATTCTGGGTGCCATCGATGGGATCGATAACCCACCAGGTTTCTGTATCTTCATTTTCTAGCTCGCCACCTTCTTCACCTAAGATACTGTGGCTAGGATAAGCCTGTTGAATGGTATCGCGTATAATCATTTCTGCTTTTTGGTCGATATTGCTAACAAAATCGTGCGGAGATTTTTCTTCTATGTGCAGTTTATTTAGATCTTGCTGGGCACGGGCAATGACTTCGCCTGCCTTGCGGGCAGCCTTGATAGCGATATTGAGATAGGGGTGCATTGTTCATATTTCCAACAACTAATAATGGCTCATGGTGCCAGAAAAGCGACCCTAACGCAAGTTGTTAGTTGTTATTCCTTATACCGCATCGGCAAATCCGACAAAGCACAGGCTTGTTCCAATGCGCGCTGCAAAGTATTCCCTTGTAAGAGTTCAAATAATTGTTCAAAACTGTGTAGTACAAAGTAAATACCTTGCATTTTATCAATGCGAAAATCAGTACATAGAACTTCTAATAAATTAAAAGGCTTACGTTGCGGAAAAGTATCATCTATTGAGTAGATGGTTTCCTTATAAGACGATAGGATTCCACCGCCATAAGCGCGCAAGCCTTTAGGGGTTTGTATTAAGCCAAATTCGATGGTAAACCAAAATAAACGACTTAGGCGCTTTAGCTGATCGGCGGGGGCTTGTAGAGCATAACGGCCGTAAGCTTCGATGAAGTCGGCAATGGTCGTATGCATGAGCATGGGGCAATGGCCAAAGACTTCATGAAAAATATCGGGTTCTGGCAAATAATCCACTTCCTCAGGAACACGTATGAAGGTTGCTACGGGGAAAATACGTTGGCTTAATAAGGTAAAAAAGTCCTGATCGCTGATAAGTGCTTCTACTGCTTGTGCTTGCCAGCTCGTTGCCGCCATAAGATGTTTTGAAATATCAGGAATTTGGGGTATGGCGTTGGCTTTTAGATAAAGTTTATCTACACCATCGATATGGGCTTGGCAGGCATACTCTTTCATAATGGTCATTTGACGGTTAAATAAGGTTTGCCAGGTATGATTTTCAGCCGGGGTGTAGTGCACGAAGCCTTGAGCATCGGTGGGTTTTGCGGTGTATTTTGTCATAATAATGCCCTATAGTAAGTGATTATCCAATTCTCCTTGCAACGCCGCTAAGCGCTGTTGCTGTAGATGGGCGGCAATCGCTGCGCCTTGTACCCCTGAAGGAATAGTTAATTTTAAATTTTGTAAATAGCTAAAGGCCTTTTGTAAGCGTTCTAGCTTGGAGTCGCCTGCAACCAGAGCGCAGCCTTTGAGTAATATCTCTGCACGGGTAAAACGGCGATGCATATCTACGGCCTCGTAAAAATTTAAAATCGTGTTGACATCACTAAAATCTGCTTTTAAATAATAAGGCAAAGCCTGATGCAACCCTACAGCAGTATCGTAATAAGGATTGGGGATTTTATAATTTTTAATTAAATGACCCAAATCCGTTGCAAACGTTTTTTCTGGTAATAAATGATGAATAAAAACAGCAAAACGTAAAGTGGAATTTTGTTCTTTTATAGCAATGGCATCTACCTTTTCTAGCACCGTATCGGTTAGTAATGTTTCAATACTCGGAAAAATAAATTCCAGTACTTGAGCACGCTGCAATACTTTAAAAAAGAGTCCCGGGGTGGGTTCATGAAGCGCCTTTTCCCATTCTGCCCAAACACGTTCCGCAACCAAATAAGACAACTCTTTTTGCAAGCCCATTTGATGCATTAGTGTTAAAGTCTCTGGGGCAACGCTAAAACCCAGCGCTGCATATCGCGCAGCAAAACGGGCTACGCGCAATACGCGTACGGGATCTTCGCTGAAAGCGGGGGTGATGTGGCGTAAGCATTTTTGTTTTAAATCGTCCAGGCCGCCATAATAATCGATGACTTGGCCCTCTTCATCTTCGGCTAACGCATTGATAGTGAGATCGCGGCGCGCCAGATCCTCTTTCAAGGTAACGTCTTTTGCTGTGTGAAAAGTAAAACCATGATAACCAGGACCTGTTTTACGCTCGGTGCGTGCCAGAGCATATTCTTCTTTGGTTTTAGGGTGTAAAAAAACGGGAAAGGCCTTACCTACGGGCGTAAAGCCCTGCGCTATCATTTCTTCGGGTGAACTGCCAACGACAACCCAATCGCGCTCTTGTACAGGACGGCCCAATAGCTTATCGCGCACTGCGCCACCGACGAGATATGTTTTCATGGTGTAGTCTCACTCAATAGTGTGGTCAAGCCCTCTTTTTTTTCTTGAGGTAGGGTTGTTAATTTTAATGCGCACAAAGCAGCCGTGCGGTATAAGTTTTTTCTCAGTGTATCGTGGCTCAAGGCGTTTAAATGTTTTTCTATTGTTTTTATATCGCCGCGTTTAAGGGGACCGGTGAGTGCTTTTTCCGGAGATCGGCTTTCTATTAGATTATTAACGCTACTGGACATTAAACTGATAATTGCATTAACAGCAATTTCAGAGGGTACGTCTGCTTCTTCTAAACAATTCAGCGCTTCTTGGGCAATAGTGATGAGATAATTGGAAGCAAAAACACCCGCTACGAGGTAAATTTCTTTTTTGTTGCTATTGATAAAATACGTAATAGAACCTATGGCATCAAAAAGGGGTTTTAATATGGCTGTGGCGTGTTCTTCACCTTCCATTGCACAATAAGTTCCTTGAAATTGTGCTACGCTTAATTGCGGATCGGCAAAGCTGCGCATGGGATGTACGCTAGCAATAAAGCACTGGCAGGATGTTGCATCTCTAAGTACCCCGGAAGGTAAAGAGCCGCTACAATGCACAACGATGCTGTTTTTTTGGAGACGGTTTAATACGGCCAATTGTGCACAGATGGATTGAATGGCATCATCGGGTGTGGTGATGAAGGTAATATCGGCTGCGGGAAGATCTTCCAAGTTACAAACAGGGAAGCCTTGGCCTATAAAAACGACCGCCCCCTCGGCGGTTTGAGCAGAACGAGTGTAGACCGCCCCGATTTTACCTGCCTTATTGTTAACAAAAAGTTTTGCTATAGTTTTGCCTAATCGGCCTGCACCTACGATGTTGATGGTTAAAGACATGATTTTTAATATCCTAAGTGTATGTTGCCCCCTCTATTATGCTACAATATCGATATAATTTCATCAGTATTTAGGACTATGACCAAACGCAAATTAACTCAACAACAGCAACGCCGTATCGCCGTGCAACACGATGGCCGTTTGCTGGAGGCCACAGAGCTGAAGGGTGCTGAAGAGGGCATCGTTATCGTCCGCCATGGGGCCAAGGCCTGGGTAGAAAATGAACATGAACAATTATTCCTGTGCTCCTTAAGGCAAAACCTAGAATCCCCGGTTGCGGGTGATAGGGTGGTTTTTCATACTATCAATGCCGAGATAGGGGTTATCACCGCGCTGCAACCGCGGCATACCGTTATTCATCGTTTAGATGCCAATCAGGAATTAAAACCCTTAGCGGCGAATGTAGATCAAATCATCATCGTGATTGCCTTAAAACCAGAGCCTAGTATGGAAATCATCGATCGCTATTTGGTTGCTGCAGAGGCATTAAAATTAACGCCCATTATAGTGTGTAATAAAAGGGATTTAGATAATCCTAAGGTAACTGAGCTTTGCGCTCTCTATGAAAAAATAGGGTATCCGGTTATTTTAACTTCCGTTATAAAAAATCAAGGTTTGGATAGATTAAGCCGTTGCTTGGTTGATCACACCAGTATCTTCGTCGGCCAATCGGGGGTGGGCAAATCCTCGTTGATCCAAGCGTTGATCCCAGAAGAGACTTTAGCGATAGGCCAGATTTCAGAAGTCAGTGAATTGGGCAAACATACCACTACCGCATCCAGATTATATCATTTCAGTGGTGGCGGTGATTTTATAGATTCCCCTGGCGTGCGGCGCTTTAATCTATGGGCGATGACGCGCCACGATATTTTCCGTGGTTTTACTGAATTTAAACCCTATGAAGGACGTTGCAAATTTCGCAATTGTGAACATAAACACGAACCCGATTGTGCATTACAAGAGGCAGCAAAAAAAGGAGAAATCAATATATTGCGCTTAGACAGTTATCATCACTTAGTTGCTGCACATGTCATTGAAGGGTAAAACATGTTTTCTGTACAACCGTTGAATATTCCTCTTGCCAATCATGATGAAGTCTATCTGTATGTGCAAACTCTGCCCTTAGCAGAGGAACTTTTATCGACGCTGTACAGCGTATTAAATAAAGAGGAACAACAGCGTGCGGCGCGGTATCATTTTGAACGGGATAAAAAACGTTTTATTGCTGCACGTGGTTTATTGCGGTATATACTATCGGCCTATTTAAATAAGGCCGCAGAGGATATCGTATTTCAGTATGGACCTCAGGGAAAGCCTTATGTAGTCGATACGGCGCTGCAATTTAACGTGTCCCACAGTGATGATCGTATTTTAATAGGCATAGGCCATCATCATCCTTTAGGAGTAGATGTAGAGCATATAACGCGCACAGTAGAAATAGAGGATATCGCAACGCGATTTTTTACCGCCAAGGAGGCCCAACAAATCAATGCCTTAAGTGGCGATGCTCAACGCCGCGCTTTTTTTAATGTCTGGACGCGCAAAGAAGCCTTGTTAAAAGCAATAGGGTCTGGATTAAGCTTATCCCTACAAGCGTGCGAAGTGAGTGTAGGCGATGAGGCGTTATCTACGGTGTTAGCCTGTAATGCGCCCTCTTTTGACCGTCACGATTGGCAAGTGCATAGTCGCGTGCTGACAGACGATTATTTGGCGGCGGCAGTGGTGCAGAGTGATTTGAAGGTGAGGTGGTGTGGGTGTAGAGGGACAAAAGGATCATTCCAAGAGGCCTAATTATTAGCTATAATGAATGCGCAGTAAACAGGCGGAGCATACAATATGAAATTTTTAAACAAAAAAGTTATTGTTACGGGCGCAAATCGGAGCATGGGGCGGGAAATGGCACTGGCCTTTGCCCAAGAAGGTGCTGACATAGTCATTAGCTATCGCAATGATGAAGCCGGTGCTAAAGAAACGGTGGCAGCAATTGAGAAAATTGGACAAAAAGCTACTGCATTTTATGCTGATTTTTCGCAAATGGAAAATATTGCCGCCTTTGCTGAAAAAGCGATTGCTGAATTGGGGCAGGTTGATATTTTAATCAATAATGCGGGTGTGACTAGCCGTGAAAGGCTATTAGATTTACCCCCCGAAAAAATGCAGCAGACTTTTCAAACCAATGCGATTGCTCCCCTATATTTATTGCAATTATGCGCTAGGAGTATGATAGAGCAAACAATAGCGGGGTGTATAATCAATATTTCGACTATTGCTTCTACTACGACTCTACCCAGAGGGATTGTCTATGCTGCATCGAAAGCGGCTATGAATAAATGGACTCAAAATGCAGCCCTTGATTTAGCGGCGCATTCTATACGAGTCAATGCTATTGCTCCAGGCTTAATTGCAGCGGGCATGAATGAAAATACTGAAACTGAAAATCCTCAGCAATGGGCTACTTTTTTGAACCGTATTCCCTTGGGGAAAGCGGGTCAACCTAGAGATATCGTTAATATGGCGCTATTTTTGGCCTCTGAAGAAGCCAATTGGATCACCGGTAAGATTATTGAAGTCGATGGTGGACAGGTTTTATAGGGGTTTAATTTTAATCCCCAAAGACATCAATAAAGCATCGATCTGTGGTTTGCGCCCCATAAAGGATACAAACAAATCCATCGCATCTTCGGAGCCGCCGCGGCTTAAGATCTTATCTTTAAATTCTTGTCCTAAAGTGCCATTGTATAAACCTTCTTGTTCAAACCGCTGGAAGGCATCGGCAGATAAGACCTCAGCCCATTTGTAACTGTAATAACCCGCGTCATAGCCACCATCAAAAATATGGGTGAAACTATTTTGGAATCGGTTGTAGCTAGGAATGGGGGTTACCGCAACTTGTTTTCTTACGTTATCTAAAGCAGTTTGTATCCATTTAGAATTTTGACCGTTGTATTGCAAATGGATATGAAAGTCAAATAAAGAAAATTCTAATTGCCTCACCAAGTCTAATCCGCAATGATAGTATTTGGAGGCCAGTAATTTTTCATATAAAGCCTTGGGTAATGTTTGCCCTGTTTGATAGTGTCCTGAAATTGACGTAAGCACTTCTTCACACCAGCACCAGTTTTCCATTAATTGGCTGGGAAACTCAACCGCATCCCACGCTACGCCATTGGTGCCCGAAACACTGGGCTCATCGATTTCGGTTAATAAATAATGTAAGGCATGGCCAAATTCATGGAATAAGGTCATAACATCATTGTGTGTTAATAAAGAGGGCGTGTCGTTTCCAGGGCGACTAAAGTTACAGACGACAAAAGTAATGGGGAGATGCAAAAGGCCTGCGCTATCGCGATAGCGAGGTATACATTGATCTGCCCACGCCCCTTGTTGTTTGCCGGGTCGGGCATATAAATCTAGATAAAGATAGCCGTGTAAGTGGCCATCCTTATTTTGCACTTGATACAATAGGGCATCTTCGTGCCAACGGTCAAATTTTTCTTGTGACAATAGTTGTATAGAAAATAATTTTTCTAATAGGGCAAACAACCCTGTTAGTACTTTGGGCAAAGGAAAATAAGCACGCAATTCTTCACTGCTGTAAGCATATTTTTTTAACCGTAATTTTTCACTATAATAGGCGAGATCCCAAGGTTGCAATTTGGATAATCCACTTTGCTCTTTTGCGAATGTTTTTAGCTCAGCCATTTCTTTTTTGGCGAGGGGAACCGCTTTCTCGGCCAATGCATTTAAAAAAGCCAATACTTCTTCCGTGGAAGTCGCCATTTTAGAAGTTAAAGATAATTGAGCATAGTTTTCAAAAGAAAGGAGTGCTGCTAATTCATTTCTTAACTTTAAAATTTCTTTCATAATAGGGCCATTATCCCATTCCCCAGCAAACGGCCCCACATCGGAAGCGCGTGTTACATAAGCGACATACATATCTTCTCTTAAAGGTCTGTGATCGGCAAATTGCATGACCGCACTGTAGATAGGGGTTGCCAAAGTTAATACTGGGAGATCTTGCTTTTTCTTTTTAGTCTCTGCGATAAGCCAAGTCGGTAGCCCCGACAATTCTTCTTCATGATGTAATGCACGCGTATAAGCCTTAGTGGCGTCTAATACGTTGGCACCAAATTTTGAAGAGAGGGTAGCGAGTTGCTCGCTTATGTGGCGATAAAGTTCTTTTTTATCGTCGCTTAAATCAACACCGGACAAATGAAAATCCCGTAATGTGTGGGTAATAACGGCTTTTTGTGCTTTGTTCAAGGTTTCAAAAGCAGGGCTTTCCTTAATTTGTGCGATGAGCTTACATAAAATAGCATTTTGACTTATGGCATTATGGTAATCTGTCCACAGAGGCAAAGCTTCATCGTAAGCGGCGCGTAATGCTGGGGTACTTACCACACTGTTTAAATGATGTATAGGGCCCCATAACATCGCTTCTTGGGTGGTTAAATCTTCTAGGGGTTGTAACACGGTGTCCCAGCTGGGTGTAGGTGTCTTGCAAATTTTCGCAATGACTGTATTGGCTTTTGCGATAAAATCTTTCACTTGCGCCAAGATATGGTTGGGATCAATGGCACTAAACAGAGGGAGCACGGTGGGAGCAATATTTTTCATTTTTTAGAGTTCCTATTTTTTAAAGCGAGCAATATGACGATGACAATAGGGTGTACCATTCTTGTGTAGATAATAATGTTGATGATAATTCCCTGCGGGCCAGAAAGTAGTAACGGACAATAGTCGCGTAGCAAGATCATAACCCATAGCGCCTAATTCATCCATAACGGCTTGTATGCTATGGCGTTGTTTGTCATCATAATAAAAAATGGCGCTCAAATACTGCGGGCCTAAGTCGGGGCCTTGCCCATTTTTTTGAGTTGGATCATGAATTTCAAAAAAATATTGGATGACAGAGGTTAAATTTATTTTATCACTATCAAAGATAACGCGTAGTGCCTCATAATGCCCCGTCTTTTGGCTGCACACAGCTTCATAAGAAGGCTCTTCTAAAGAGCCACCGCTATAACCCACTTCAGTTTTGAGCACACCCGGTAACTGGGCTAAATAATATTGCACTCCCCAAAAACATCCGGCGGCAAGGATGATTTCTTCTGTTTCCAAAGTCGCTTTATCGCCAACAAATTCTATTGCCAAACTATTGACGCAGTGGCGTAGGTTATTAGCGGTTAAGTGCTCGCCGCTAAATACATGGCCTAAATGGGCTAGGCAATTTTGACACAAGATTTCTGTGCGCTGCCCATCGGGATCGAGTTGGCGCGCACTACGTCCCGGTAATTCATCATCAAAACTAGGCCAACC
>JAJNBM010000015.1 GCA_021156165.1 Gammaproteobacteria bacterium
CATACAGCAACTGCCCGCATTAAAAGCCGTGGGTATGGCTTGTCATATAGGCTCACAAATTCTAGAGTTAAGCCCCTTTGCCGAAGCATTAAGCTGCGTATTGCAATTGGTAACGGCATTAAAAGAGCACAATATTATTTTACACCATGTAGATGTAGGTGGTGGTTTGGGAGTGTGCTACGATGCTGAAATACCTCCTTCTTTAGAGGAATATGCCGCTACTTTATTAAGCACATTACAGGAACAAGCGCCTTATCCTTTGGAGTTGTGGTTAGAACCAGGCCGAGTTCTTGTTGCCAATGCGGCGATTTTAGTCGCTAAAGTAGAGTATTTAAAAGAAACTGCCAATAAAACCTTTGCCATTTTAGATGCGGGTATGACCGATTTGGTTCGTCCGGCTTTATACGATGCGCACCATAAGATTATCGCAGTGAAGCAATTAGCGCAAAAAGAAATTAAGGTAGATTTGGTAGGGCCAGTGTGTGAAAGCAGCGATTTTTTAGGAAAGTCACGGTTATTAGCCATTAATCCTGGCGATCTGATAGCCGTGCGCAGCGTAGGTGCTTATGGTTTTAGTATGGGCTCACACTATAATGCGAGGCCCCGCTCAGCGGAAGTGTTGGTTTATAAAGATAAAACCGAACTGATCCGTAGGCGCGAAACCATAGCCGATTTATTGTCGCATGAACAAAAGCAACCTTTTCTTAAGATGCAAGCCTTGGGCAACGATTTCGTCTTGTTAGATCTAGATGAAAACCCTGAAGTTTGGTCTAGTGAGAAAATAAAGCGATTGTCGCATAGACAAATGGGCATAGGTTTTGATCAATTGCTGACGATAAAAAGAAAAAAAGACAATGCGTTCTATTACAAAATTTATAATGCCGATGGGGGTGAGGTGGAACAGTGTGGCAATGGGGCACGCGCCGTGGCATTGTATTTAACTCTAAAAAATAAAATAGAGCGCAATAGAGACATACAATTATTGACTTGCAATCGATTCATGGCGGTTAAATCCGTAGGGACAAAAAGGTTTATCGTCGATATGGGCAAGCCCGATTTTTCCCCTGCAGCCATCCCGCTGCAAATGCCGTTACAAGATCATTATGAACTGGTTGTAGAGAATGAGACACATCGTTTTGCGGCGTTATCGATGGGGAATCCGCATGCGGTGTTGGAAGTAGTAGATGTAAACGAAGCACCCGTACAAACAGTGGGGAAAGCGCTGTGTTCTCATCCTTGTTTCCCCAGGCAGAGCAATGTGGGGTTTATGCAAATTATAAATAAGCATCGTTTGGCGCTGCGCGTGTATGAACGGGGCGTAGGTGAAACGCTGGCTTGTGGTAGCGGCGCTTGCGCTGCTGCTGTCATCGCCATACGCAATGGGGATTGCCAGAGCCCTGTGACGGTGCAATTAACGGGAGGCGAGCTCATTATTCATTGGCAAGGAAAAAACGAGTCGGTATGGATGGAAGGCCACGCACAGTGCGTTTATGAAGGAATGGTGTAATGCGTTACACGGCTACTGAAAAGAGTATATATTGAATATATTTTATCTAGATGAAAACCCAACACTCTGTGCGCAATATCATTGCGATAGCCACGTTGTGAAAATGATTTTGGAATCCGTACAAATATTATGTACGGTTCTACACGAGACAGGGCTGAGCGCGCCGTATAAAGCGACTCATAAAAAACACCCTTGTGTCATTTGGGCAGGTGAATCCTTGGAGAATTGGCTTTGGCTCAAAGGTCTAACAGCTGAACTGAATAAAGAATATTGTTATCGCTTTAGCAAAGAACAATCGCATCAATCCTTTATGGTATCGGAGGTTCTTGCATTACCCCCGCTCCCCTCTTTGGGTATTACCGAACGTCCTTTGGTAATGCCTGAGGAATATCGAATAGTAGGGCATCCTATTGACAGTTATAGGCGCTTTTATGCTTATGGCAAAAAACATTTGCTAAAATATACCAAAAGAAGCCCACCCGGTTGGCTAAACGATTAAGGATAAGCTGAAGATTGACATCTACCATGATAGAGAAAAAGATAAATAAAAGGATGAATAGCAAAAATCAAAACTATTTTCTATGGGTAGTGGCGTCGATTGCTGCATTAGGCGGTTTTCTATTTGGTTACGATACAGGCGTTATTTCTGGGGCACTTATTTTTATCCAAAATAATTTTGGATTGGATACATCGCAGTCGGAGTGGGTAGTATCGAGCGTAGTCTTAGGTGCATTATTGGGTGCACTGTGCAGCGGTGCGTTGGCAGATCACTTTGGTCGACGCATGATGTTATTGTTGTCAGCATTCTTTTTTATACTCGGTACGGTGGCGGCGGTGCTGGCCTGGCAGGTATGGGTGTTAATTACAGGCCGTTTGATCATAGGCCTAGCTATAGGCATTTCATCTTATACTACACCCTTATTTATCTCCGAAGTAGCACCCGCCAATAAACGCGGTGCGTTAGTTTTGTTGAGCGTGGTGATGATCACCAGTGGTGAGGCCATTTCATTTCTAGTCGATTATGGCTTAGCCGCAACGCAATCCTGGCGTTGGATGCTGGGCTCGGGTTTAATTCCCGCGATATTATTATTACTCGGCTTATTATTATTGCCCACTTCACCCCGTTGGTTGGTGTTAAAGGGTCAAGTTAAAAAAGCAAAAGAAACCCTGAGCCGTTTGCGCGGGACTGTAAACATAGACAGCGAATTTGAGGAAATTGCCGATACACTCCATGTGCAATCCTTCAAGTGGCGTGAATTGCTGGCAAAACCGTGGCGTAAAGTATTATTGATAGGAATCGTGTTGGGGGTGCTGCAACAATTTTTAGGAATCAATACAGTTATGTATTATGGTCCGATTTTGTTTAACCAATTAGGCTTTGCCGATACTCAAGCGTCCATCTTTGCCACCTTTATCATGGGCGTAGTCAATACCTTAATAAGTATAGTCGCATTGGTATGTGTAGATAAACTAGGGCGGCGCCGCTTATTGTTATATGGCTTTGCCATTGCGGGGTTGAGTTTATTGTTGCTCAGTTATATTGTGCCGGATGTAGGCCATAAAGTTGAGAGTAAAATTCTTTTATTATCGTTGATGGTACTGTACATTGCGGGTTACTCTTTAGGTATAGGCGGTTTATTTTGGGTGATTATAGCGGAGATTTATCCGTTGCAATGTCGCGGCTTTGCCATGAGTATCGTCACTGCCATTCAATGGGCCGCTAATTTTATTGTGGCGGCGACATTTTTATCTATTTTATCCTATTTTGGCGCGGCTATAACCTTTTTATTATATGCCACTGTTTGTGTCTTAGGTTTTATTTTTTGCTATTTCTTTTTGCCTGAAACAAAAGAGCGATCTTTAGAATGGATTCAAAAGGCCTGGAATACGCCTTGACATTATGCAGGACGTATTATACATTATGCACAATCAGGATGTGCTTCTATGAACTATTTTCCCCTTAAATTGGCCCAGAGCATTGCTTTCATTAATGGAGAAGTTTAGAAAAATAAAGTATTTAAGGAGACAGATCTGTTATTGAAAGTGATTTAACACATTTACCGTATTCTAGAACCATTGATGTTGTCTGTTTTAACGGCGGACTAATAACAGTAACACCCATCCATCGCGTTCTAATCTTTTCTGTAAAATAAAATTTTTATCATAATGTTGCAGCAATTCATCGGCTTGGCGATCTAATATCCCCGATAGCAATAAAGTTTTACCAGCAGGAATGCGTTCAGCAAACAAAGGTGCTAATTCTATTAAGGGATTCAATAAAATATTGGCTATCCATACGTCGTAAGGAATTTGTGGGCATTCTTCTGGAGGCAATACGGTTAAACATTTTTCTGGAATATTATTTTTGACAGCATTGTCGTGTGTTGCGAGTAACGCTTGTGGGTGATTGTCTATAGCGTAGACCTTTTTAGCGCCTAGTTTTAAAGCGGCCAAAGCTAAAATACCTGAACCACAGCCATAATCCATAATGGTTAAGCCTGTGAGGGGTAATTCTGTTAAGGCTTCTAAGCATAAGGCGGTAGTAGCGTGTGTGCCGGTTCCAAAGGCTAAACCGGGATCTAGCCATAATATGGGTTTATCATCGTTGGGTTTTTCACCTTCACTAGGACAGATCCACAAGGTATCCTTAATACAAAGCGGTTTGAAATATTCTAACCAGGCGCGCTCCCAAACAGCATCTTCTAAGATATCCACATGATAAGGCGGCAAGGGTTGGGGGGCACACCCTAAGGCGATATGGTGCAAGATGGTATCCATATCGCTTGTTACATCAAACAAACCCACGATTTTTGTTTGTTCCCATAAACGCGCCCCATCTTGTGGCTCAAAAATAGCGTCATCTTGATTGTCACTACAACTGACGGATAACGCATTCGCTGCAAACAATAGTTCACTCATGAGTTCAACTTCATCTGCACTAACGGTAAAATGCAATTGCTGCCAGGGCATGGTTTTTAACCTTTGTTCTTTTAAATGTTGTGACAATAACAAATTGTGCTGGAATTTGCAATGAGATTTGATCTTAAGCAGTATGCTGGTTACAATAGATACCATTCATCTGGTTCAGCATTTTAACCCCTGGAACGCCACGGCCACTTGTTGGGCGCTTGTCACCTCGCAATGACGAGCACGAGATAATAGGTTACCGTGTCATTAACAACCCAGTAAAACAACTTTTAAAAGGAAAATAAGAGAAAATCATTCCATGATTAAAACCAGTTCATTCAAACCCGCCTGGTGGTTGCCCGGACCGCACTTACAAACTTTGTGGCCGGTTTTACCCTGGGCTAAGAGAAAGCCAGCAACTACACGACAGCGTTTGGAATTACCCGATGGCGACTTTATCGATTTAGAGTGGATAAATCAAAGCTTAAATGCGCCCATTATCGTTATTTTACATGGCCTGGAAGGATCAGCTAGCTCGCATTATGTGCGCGATATGTTATGCACCTTGCAAGAATTAAATTATCGCGCGGTGCTAATGCATTTTCGCGGTTGCAGTGGAGAAATAAACCGTGCTACGCGTTTTTATCATTCTGGGGATACAGCTGATCTGCAATGCGTTATAGCAATGTTATTACAGCAATACCCTCATGCGCCGCTAGGGGCAATAGGTTATTCTTTAGGAGGCAATGTATTGCTAAAATGGTTGGGAGAAACGGGGGCAAATAACCCATTACGATGTGCAGTGGCCACCTCTGTGCCAATGCTGTTAAATAAGTCTGCCGATAGAATGCAATACGGCTTTTCGCGTTTTTACCAATGGTATTTGCTAAGACAATTAAAACAAAAATTACTGCAAAAGCAGCGCAATAGGGTATTGCCGATGGAGGTGGATATAAAAAGTCTTCGTGACTTTTGGTTATTTGACGATAAAGTGACTGCGCCCTTGCACGGTTTTAAGAGTGCAGAAGATTACTATCAAAAAGCAAGTTCTAGACAATATTTGAAATCTATTGCTATTCCTACCTTAATCATTCACGCCAAAGACGATCCTTTTTCCGATGCCAGCATTATTCCTGCTGCATCTGATTTGTCGTCGTTCGTAACCTTAGAATTATCCACTACAGGTGGCCATGTGGGTTTTATCGCGGGCGCTATTCCGGGTTTTGGCAAGTCTTGGTTGCTACAGCGAATCCCCGAATTTATGAACGCGCATTATTAACTCGGAGTATAACTACCGAGATAACCTAGGCTATGAAGAGGTAAGTATCTTTATAATCCGTTATCTAGAGGGAAAAGGCGCAATAATTTCTACTTCTGGAAACAGTTGTAGAATATCCTCTGTACTTTCCTCTAAAAACAAGAGTTTTAAATTCGGCCCCGCGTCTTGCGTAAAATAAACGGCCATATTATCTTCGCGCAAATGCCACACCTGGTGCATCCACGCTGTTGTTTGCGCATTGCTATAAGCGATCGCGGGTGTTGCGGTTAACATGGTAGCATGCATTGCCAGTGCATTCCGCTCACTTGCTTGTCCCACGGCCGCAAAATCTTTTTCTGCTAGAGCGCTTTTTATCCCCATCAAATCGGTAGCGACTTGTTGCGGCCATAAAGTATAAAAGGGAGAGGTTTGTTTCGTAATAGCCATTGCCTCTCGTGACGATATACTTTTTTTATTGCTGGAGGCTAACAATAGCCCTATACGAAATTGCGGCCATTTATAATCTAACGGCACGCCTAAACTATCCATGCCATCGTCGCGTGAGCCATACTGCCATTCTACAAAGCCATCCCATAGGGATCTACACGCGCTGCCACTGCCTAAACGCGCCAGTATAGACAATTCGCTGCAATTTAACTGCCATCTGTATAATTCATTGAGCCCTTTGACCACCGAGGCAAAACCACTGGCCGATGAGGCCAAGCCTGCAGCAATAGGGATCGTACTGGTAATATGAATGTTTAAACGGGGTTGCGCATGACTGCGAAATAAGTTAATAAAAGAAAATAAGCGGTGATAGAAGTCATGCTGTTCCTCTACAGCCTGACCATTTAAATGTAAACGATCTGTTTTTTCATTCACAACTTCAAAAGCAAAATGACTGCCTTTTTGCGCGAGGCTAATAGACAAACTAGGCGTCATCGGTAAATTTAATATGCTGTCTCTTTTGCCCCAATATTTGCATAAAGCAATATTGGCTGGGGCATACACAGCGCCTTTTTCTTGCTGTACATCGGTTGATTTTCCAGATAGAATTTCAGCAATGATTTGTTCTTTATTGTACAAGGCTCACCCCCGTTGTGCTCATGGTTAAGGGCATATAGCGCGCTTTAGGATGTAGAGCGGTTATTTCGTCAGCGCTAATTTCTTGCCACTGTCCGCCTAAGGCCAACAAACAATCGCCTAAACCAGACCCGGAGATTTTCACCGCTTCTACGGCGACACGTTCTTTTAGCCAAAACCTTAAATGATCGCAATGTTGATCACTCACTTGTAAAGCCTGTTGCAAACCTTGATGGATATCCATACATTTAGCTAATAAAGCTGTATCGTCATTTTGCCAAGCCTGACAAGCCAATTGCACCGTTTCTCCTATGGCGTGATAAATAGAGTCCAATACGCCTTCAGCACGGGTGAAAGTATTCTGCACCCGTTGCAACACCGTAGCAGTAGCCGTTTTATACCCACAATACAATAAATGCAGATCAGATCGCGGTGCTAAAGTCAAAATTTGTTCTGTTTTAGGTGAATGATACAAGGCTCCACCGTGTAAACTTGCCAGGGCATCCATACCTGAACCACGACCTTGTAAATTACGAATAATATCTCGCGCCTGCAGCCAAACATCCATTTTAATCTGAAAAAGCATATCTAAAGCACTTAACAGAGCAACAGTGATTGCAGCGGAACTGCCCAAACCTAGAGTAGGGTTGATGTCGGAATCGATGCGTATCGTTAAGCCCCGCGTTATTTTTTGTTTTTGCTGCATTAAGCACGCTAAGACAAAAGTATACGGTTCAGTTATAGTCAATTCTTTTAAATGCGTTGTATAAGGGGGGTAGAGATTAGAGCTGATTTCAATCGCATCATCCACACGTTTTTCTACAGTCAGGGTAATGTATTGATCGAGTGCAGCCACCATGGCCGCTTCGCCCGCTAATACTGCATGTTCACCAAAGAGCATCACGCTGCCCGGAGCGCGGGCTTTAATCCAATCGCAGGCCATCGGTATCTCCTATGACTCTTTCCACGGTATAACCAAAGCCTCGACACAATGGCGTGGGGTCTTCTAAACTGGCAATCAATACTATCCCTGCTTTATCGCCATGAATACTGCCTGCACCACAAATCTTTGCCGCTAAGCCCTGGTTTTCTAAATGACTTATAAATTTTTGTATTGTTGTAGGTACCACACCCAACGCTACTAATAATTGATGATTGCTGCGTAGCGCTATTTGAAAACCATTAAAATTATCTTGTTCTACGGCAGTTTTAATCGCTTTGGTAACTGCACCTATTTCTGCAGCCAGTGTCGTTGTTTCAAATAATCTTTGGGTATGTATGACACATTCGCCGGTAGAGCTATCTGGACTACCTGTGTTGACAATATATAAAGGCCATTGGGGGAGCGTTAATGGATTGAACTGTCCATTGTGATATTCCAGCGCTCCACCTTGTAAAGATACGCGTAAGTCTAAGCCGCTAGAATAGCCATGTTGGAGGTTTTCAACCTCCAGGGCTAGTTGAAATAAATGTTCTTTATCGATGTCTTCTTTTCTGTTTTTAAATGTATACTGGCGTCTGAAAAACGATTGAAGCGCTCTAGGAAATTGCTCAATGCAAAATGAGACAATTCATGCGGTAGCTTGAGTACATCCTTAATGCCACGTTCGCCACGTAAAAATAGATGATAATCTGTAGACAGTCTAGACTTTAAACGGCGCAATGCTTTAATAGTGGTATCTTTATGATGCTTTAAATTGAATAAATCAAATACCACTGTAGCCGGAATGCTGTGATGGATCACCGATGCTCTAGCATAGCGATTTATAGCGATAGCTAGAGCAGGTTGCCCATATACCACGGAGTGTTCCCCGGATAAAATAATTTTGCCGGGAGCAATAGCGGTTATCATGGCAGAGCGAATTCGGGTGTAGTATCTTGCGTGTGACGTTCAAAAGTAGTGTGCGCGCGCATCAATTCGCCCGGATTAGTTTGTGCTGCCAATAAAGAAATCTCACCGCATAAAACGGTTGCCGCAATGATGGCGGCCAAACGTCTGGCATTATCCCCTATTGCGCGGTTTTCATTGCAACCCAACAATTGCAAATTATTTTGCACGAAGGGATGTTCTTTGCCATTGCCTACCGTGCCTACAATGATATTGGGTAACGTAACCGAAAAATAAAGTGCCTCATTGCGCACTTCAGCAAAAACCATACCTTGAGAACCTTCGACTATATTTGCCACATCTTGGCCTAGAGCAAGGTAGAAAGCAAAGAGCAAATTGGCAAAATGCGCATTGGCTGAGCGTATGCCGCCTGCTAATAAGGTTCCCAATAAATTTTTCTTTATATTGAGATCCACTATCTTTTCAGGCGTAGTTTTTAAAGTTTCTAAACAAATATCGCGCGGGATTAATAATTCAGCAACCACATAACGACCTCTACCTAAAATGCCATTGACGGCAGTGGCTTTTTTATCCGTACAATAGTTTCCGGAAATAGACACATAGCGTAAAAAAGAATATTGCGTTAATAACCAGGCCATGATTTCATCTGCGGCTTGTGTCACCATATTATGACCTGCAGCATCGCCCGTGGAGAATTCCAACCGTAAATACAATAGATTGCCCACGATTTGTGTATGGCTGTCGATGAGTTTGGCAAAACGGCTACTGTGGGCGACTTGCAGTTGCAATTCGGCCTGACGCAGTTTAACAGCCTGACTCACCTCATGGCAGCGCGCGGCATTAGGGGCTTCTAATAGGATGGATCGGGTCATGCGTTCATCGATAATAGTGGTCAGAATACCACCACATTGCCGAGATAATTTAGCGCCGCGATTCGTCGATGGCCATAAGGGTAGCTCATAAGTTGCCAAAGGTACCATGACCTCAGCCTCAACCACTGGCCCTATTAGTTTAACCGGCCCTATAGTGCGCATGGGAACTTGTGCAAAATTATGTTCCATACCTACTCCAATGCAAAAAAGTGTTAAAAAAGAAATCACAATTTTATCACCTTTTGTTCATTAGGACTAGACTAGGGCTTGTAGCGATTGGGTTTATCGGCTGCAAAATGAATCAAGCGGTCCAAATATTAGCAAATTTTTGTCAAATACGGGTCGATATTCTCCTCAAAGTTGCTAACATTTTGCCCGGCTGTATTTATTTTTCTCTTCGACAAACCCACTCGCTACAGGTCCTAGCTCAACAGCAGTTTTGGGCAAATAATAATCAAACCAACCCCCCGCTTTGTAAAAAATGGTCTATACTTTAATGTGGCATGAGTAAGTGAAATACATTTTAATGAGCGAAGAAACTTTATGACAGCACTAGATCTACCTTTCCAACACCGTATTCTCTTGATAGAAGATGATAATGTCTCTTTATTTGCTGCTTCCGAGATGCTTTCTCGTTTAACGACGATGATAGATATGGCTAGGGATGTAGCCGAAGCTATTGAACAGCTCAATACCGTCTCCTATAATTTGGTTATTGCAGATATCAATTTACCCGATGGCACGGGCATAGACATCATTCGTAGTGCATATTCTGCCGCCGAGTCTAAAAATAAAACAACCCCTTTTGTGGCTTTAACAGCCCATCAAGATAAGAATAAACATCAAGCAATACTCGAGAGTGGTTTTATGGAGGTGGCCACTAAGCCATTAAGTTTGGCACGAGCTTATTTATTTTTGGAACGCTGCTCTTCTTTGCAGAAAGACAAACCGGTACCTGCTGCCTTACCTGTTATAGATTTAGAATTAGGAATGAAACGGATGGGGGCAAAGAATGATGAAAAAGCGGTAATCGCAATTGGTATGTTAGTGGAATCTTTAGAAGAAGATATCCTTGAGTTAAAGCGGCTACAGGCAAGCAATAATATTATAGCGGTGCGCGAAATTTTACATAAAATTAAAGGGGGATTAGAATACAGCGGCGTTCCACGTTTACAAAAGCAGGTTGACCTTTTATACTCTGAACTTAACACTAACACGGATTTATCAGCGCTGCAGCCACTATTTGATGCCATTTATGAACAAACAATGCTATTAACTACAGCCTATCAACAGCTCGTAGCGGATAGAAGGCCAAATTGATCTTATGTTTTGGCTATGCTAGTCTTAGCGCAATTCAAAATTCCGTAAAGAGGTTACTTTGACATCTAGCCACTCTAAGGTCATTTTAGTGAACGAAAATGACGAAGCCATGGGTACTGCCGACAAGATGTCCGCCCATATTGAAGGCTTACGCCACCGCGCTTTTTCTGTATTTATTGTTAACCGTACCACTCAGGGCTGGGAAATCCTATTACAACAGCGTGCCTGGAACAAATACCATTCACAAGGTTTATGGACGAATACCTGTTGCAGTCACCCTAATCCAGAAGAAGATATTATTTCTGCCGCAGAACGTCGGTTACAAGAAGAGTTTGGTTTTACAATGCCATTACAAGCGGTGGGCGTGTTTCATTATATTGCTCATCTCAAAGAAAAGTTGATAGAGAATGAAATGGATCATGTTTTATTGGGGTATGGCAAACCTGCGTTGATTCAACCCAATCCAGAGGAAATTGTAGATTATCGTTGGTGTGATTTAAAAGAGTTGAAAAGAGCATTACAACAAAATCCAGAACAATACACTGCTTGGTTGCAGGAGGCATTGCAGTTGGTCGAAAATGCGTTGACAGAATAGGGCCTGTAGCCGATAAACTCAGGCTACATGCCCTAATAATTTGACTGGAAAGTGTTCACCATGCTACTGTTTATATTGTAGTTTAACATACCGTCCTGACGAGCAAGCGACGCAATCCAGTGGTTAAGCTCACCTTATTTATCGGTACCACGTTATTTATTTGTCCTGCTGTAAAGGCGCGCACTTTTTTATTGTGCGACATTTTCCTGGATTGCGTCGCTTGCTCGAAATGATGGCTCATAGGGTTGTGCGCAATTGAAAATAACAAAATCATGGATTGTATTGAAACAGTGGCTGAGGGGCAGCCGATTAAAGAAAAATAATGGCAGCGTTGTTTTTATAAAGTCGTTTCTCAGGGATCCCAAAGCAGCAGGAGCCATATATCCTAGCTCAAAACGCTTGGCGAAGAGTATGGCCTCTTATGTAGTCTTTTCCCAAAATCAGCTGGTTGTGGAATTGGGAGCGGGAACGGGGGTAGTTACACAAGCGATGTTAAATCGTGGTATCCCTGCAGAGCGCATTATTGCTATTGAATCTTCACCAGAGCTAGTAGAGAATTTAAGAATGCGTTTTCCCAAGGTCAAGGTAATCGAAGGCGATGCCTCTCATCTACCTGAACTTTTAAGGGAGGAAATACGGCCTATAGGAACGATTATTTCTAGTCTGCCTTTACGCTCATTGGATAAAGAAATCCTCGATCGTATTCTACTCGCTATACCGTCTACATTATCGGTACATGGACGCTACATTCAGTTTACTTATGATCTACGAAACAATACCCATTTCTATCCACAACGATACCAACTTATTCAACGGAAACTGGTGTGGGTGAACATCCCTCCAGCGAGGGTGGAAGTGTATGTGATTTTTCCTCTGCATGAATAGAGGCACCATGCTGTTTCCCCAAAATGAATTTCTGCAAAAACAGTTCCAGATGATAATGGATGGCAGCGTAATCGTGCGATAATATGGTTTCGGGGTCTTGCACATAGCGATCCGAAGTTAAATCTCCAGGGCAATTCTGGATTAGCCACTGTATCCTTTGTGGATCCAGTTCTAGATGGCATTGAAAGCCATATACTTTAGGCGAAAAGCACACGATTTGCCTCGGACACCCTTCACTGTACGCTAATATTTTTGCTTGCGGCGGGATGCCGGGCATATCATGATGCCAGTGGCCCGATTGAAATTCTTCAGGAAAATGTTGGATAAAAGGATCTGCCTTGCCATCTTCCGTTAAAGACAAAGGAAATACGCCTATTTCTTTATACGGGCTTTTCTCCGTTTTAACACCATAACTTTCTGCAATGAGTTGAGCCCCTAAACAAACCCCCAATACTTTTTTACCTTTAACAATAGCCTGTTTTATCAACGCAATTTCATCCTTAAGATAAGGGTATTGCTCTATTTGTCGGGGGCTTTGTGGCCCACCCAGGCACAGCAAGATGTCAAAATCGTCTACAGAAGGTAGCGCTTTGTTTTTTGCAATATGTGTAGTGGCGCACTCTAGGCCATTTTTTTGCGCCCAGGTTTCATAATAGCCTGGGGTTTCAAAGTCGGCGTGGATAATGCAATGTATTCTCATGCAAAGACCTCCAATTCAGTTTCTGCATGACGCGTTTCTAGTATTTTATTCTGGACATCTACAAACACCACTTTGGGAGTAAATTCAGCCATTTCGCTTTCTGCATACTGCGCATAGGACATAATGATGACCAAGTCTTTAGGGGCAACGAGCCTGGCCGCAGCGCCATTCACACAAACCACCCCACTGCCCGCAGAACCGCTAATAGCATACGTAATAAACCGGTTGCCGTTAGTCACATTCACCACATGAACTTGTTCGTAGGGTTTAATATCTGCTTCTTCCATAAGCAATTTATCTAGGGTGATGGAACCCATATATTCTAAATCAGCCTCGGTAACGACGGCTCTATGTATTTTGCTTTTACACATAATTCGTTGCATGGGGTTAGACTCTCGGATTAAAGAAATATTTGTGAATGGTTAAATTGTAGCATAGCATATCTTAAAAATAAAAGCCGACAAAAAACGTATGAAAAAAAACAAAGGGCTGCTAGGCGATGTGCCTATTACCAAGGGCAGCGATAGCTTTAGACCAGGATGCTAGAGGAGAGAAAAATCTTACAGCGTTTAAAGCTTCCGATCGATAGATCAAAAACAATTAACTCAAAAATAAAGTCAAAAAGAATCAAAAAGAGATTGACAAGAAAAAAGCTTTAGTTCAAAATACCATTAAATCATATTTAAATTAAAATTCAAAGCATAAATTGGCTCAGGTAAGTGGGTGCAGAGCAAAGCTCGCATACTAGCAAGAGAAGATTAAGATGAATCAAACAGGAGTACAGAACATGAATAGCCATTTTAATGAACAAAAAATTAATGTCCATTACAGCGACAATACAGTGTTGCCTATAGGCGGCTACAGCATAGCCCACACTTTAATGCCATTTCCCGAATATGCACCGCCTCTCTGGGATAAAAACAATTTCATTAATGATGATATTAATATAGAGCCACATACCTATAGAGAAGAGGTGCACACTATAGGTTCATTGGAAGAACAGTTGAAACAACAAGGTGAGGGGGAAGTTGTACGACCTATTATTCACTATGTTGCGGTATTAAAAGAACTGCGTAAGAAATCGCAAAGCATTGCTTCTTTTCACGATGAAATTAGTTTTGCACATTGGGCTAAAGATAAATTGAGTGCTTTGGGTGCTACATTGGGGTTGCCAGCCCATCATTTTAGTATAGATACGAGAGGGGCGCCGTTATTAATCAAGGAAGGGCGGGGTGAACATGTTATTTCGCCTACGCATTTCGAAAATGGAGCTTACCTAAGCCACCCGCATCCAGATCATCAGTTGGAGAGGGCGGTGGAAGATATTCCGCAAATTAAAATTGGTCGATATGTACGTTTTGGCAGAAATGCCTCTGTGAATGCCGGTGGCAATATTACGATAGGAGATGGCGTGTGGTTATCGCCAGGCAGTTGTTTATTGCGCCAAGATCACAATCCTTATGGTAGGCCATCCATTGCAGCGAGAACGGCCGCCATGACGCGGCAGCCCCCTATATGCTTAGCAGACTTTGCTTGGATTGGGCGAGAAGCAATGGTGGGTTGGGATGCAGATTATATTGGTAAATTTTCTATTGTGGCGACTAGAAGTTTTTTAAACTCCTGGGTAGGAGATTATTCTATAACTGGATCTTATGGCAAGATTATTCAATATATGCCCTATAAGGCCGCTATCATAGAAGCGCTGCAGCCCTCACTGGAGGATCTCCTGCAAATAAGCGATTGGGAGAAGATCAATAGCCATTGGCTAACGATGTATGCGGCTATAGAATTAGAACATAAACGACTTCCCAGCGTAATCTCGGATAAGTTGAAAGAGTTGCTGGCATTACTTCCAAGCAAAAAAAGTAAAGTATTGGATATGCATCCAGAGAGCGGGGAATTACTGAGTTTAGCAGCATCGAAGAACATACTGGCAGATGGCGTTTTTGTGGCAGACAATGCGGTTGCGACTATTTTACAGCGTGTGCAAAATACGGGTAATTACACCGTTAGAATAAAAACAGCTGATCCATGGGGATTTAACTTAACTCTACCCCTAGCAGATTCTGTAATCAATCTTTTTACAGGCAAGTCTTCTGGTTACGATTTGGTAGTCAATAGCAATGTGAAAAAGGTTTCTACGCATGAACTACGTTTACTCTTAGCTGAGGCAGCTAGAGTTTCAAATAAAAATGCGAAGATTTTCTTTAGCATCAAAACGTCTTATGATTATCAGGAGCTTATTACGTATTCTAAACAAATACAGTTATCATTGCACGATCACGGTGTGGATCAAAATACGCAGCAGCATTATGTTGTTTTCTCAAAACTGTAAGGAGTATTAAGTTGGCTTTTTTACTATTAATATTCGCCGCTGCTTTTTGGGGCGGTAATTATATAGTGGGACATATTATGGTTGGCGAGTTATCGCCAATCATATTGTCTGAATTGCGGTGGTTACTTACGGCTATGCTGTTAGTTGCTTTATACTACAAATCATTGCGCAACGATTTTAACAAAATCAAGGCTTCATTCTGGATTATATTTTTTCTAGCGCTATGTGGGCAGGTATTATTTCCACTCAATCTCTACATTAGCCTACAATATACCACGCCATTAAATGCAGCGATTTACTTGTCTACCACACCTATATTGGTTTTAGGCATTAGCAAATTGTTTTTCAACGATTATATCTCTAGAGCCAATATTATGGGTGTGATCTTAAGTTTAATTGGCGTAGTCTATCTTATTTTACAAGGTAATATCCACGATATAAATAATTTAGCGCATCTTAACCAAGGGGATTTATGGGCTATGGGCTCAGCGGCAAGCTGGGGCCTTTATTGTGCTTTTTTACGCAAAAAAGACAAAAACATTTCGGGAACGGTGTTTGTAACTGTATCTTCCATTATAGGAGCAATTGTTCTAATTCCCTTTACGCTCTATCTATTGCTCACTGAAAAGCACAGCTTTGATGCGATAGCGGTTAACACATCGTTGCTGCTTGGACTGCTATATTTAGTCATATGTCCATCTTGGCTTGCTTATCTATTTTGGAGCAAAGGAATTGCCAAGGTGGGGGCTATGAAAGGGGAAATTTATACCCATTTGGTTCCTTTTTTTGGTGGTTTGTTTAGCGTTCTATTTCTGGATGATAAGTTACATGCGTATCACTTAGTCAGTTTAGTGTTTATTGTTGCCGGTATTTACTTGTGCAGTAAACATGAAAAGGTAGGGATTACGTCACCTATTGCTAAAGGTATATAGGCTGTAAATCCATATGTTGGGGCAGGTCCCCGGGTTTGCCCAAACAAAGGCAATTATAGAGGGTTGCCTATACGCGCTGATCAATACTTGAGATAAAATGCCCACACACGGGAATAGAAAAAACCATGAACATAATAGAATTTCTCTATAAAAATAAAACCCACCTGGGCTATACTGAACAGAACAATCCAGATCTAATCCATGTTTTGCAAACGGCGGATAAATTTTGCGATATATTAAGAAAATGTTGCGAAAAAAATGACGATATAGTGGAAACATTACGTTCTTTTTCTAGCAAACCTTTCGTATTAAATGCTATAGATGAGCCACTCATTTGGCTTGTGCCAGGAGTATTAGAAGAACTAACCGCTGTGCATGTATTTGGTTTTGGCTATACGCATAAAAATAGAATTTTAAATAACCTACAACCCCCATCTCCTGAGCAATTCTATAAAGGTAATGGTTCAACGCTGTTTGCACACAACGCCCGCATCGTTATGCCTAAAGATATACAGAGTGTAGGTGAAGAAGCTGAACTGGTAGCCGTTTATTTTATAGGAAAAAAGGGTGAGCCTATATTTATCGGTTATGCAATGGGTAATGACTTATCTGATCCCCTTATGCGCAGAATGGATGCCAAACAGTTTGCGGCATCCAAATTGCGACCGTCGGCTATAGGTGCTGAATTATGTCTAGGCGCTTTGCCCAGTATTTTTAAGGGATGTGTTTCTATACAGCGTAATGGTAAAACGGTATGGAGCGCAGACTATAACACGGGTACGTCGCAGTTATTGTATAATATGGAGGTGATTATGCGCTTTTTTGTGGAAATGGCGGTGCCTCTCGCGGGTAACCTATATTATGTTTTCTTAGGGGCAGACAAACACAGTTTTGAAGATAATTTTAGGATTAAAAGTGAGGATATTGTTTGTATAAATTCAGAGAGCTGTGTTTTTCCATTGTCAAATCAGGTTATAATGCTTTAACCAAATAAAAGGAAAACAAAATGCTCATTATAGAACTTACTTACCAAAAACCACTATCTGAAATAGAAAAGTATCTAGTGGCACACCGAGAATGGCTAGATCAGTATTATGAAAAAGGCTTGCTGATTGCTTCAGGGCCTAAACACCCCCGCGATGGCGGTATTATCATTGCGTTAACGGATAAAGAAACAGCCGCTAAATTAATACAAGAAGATCCCTTTTACAAACAAGGTTTGGCACATTACAAGATCACAGAATTTGAGCCTGTAAAATATTGTAAAGAGCTGGCACAGAAAATTTTAGAATGATATAGGAGATTACTTCATGCCATCTCAACCTAAAGTGCTCATTATTGGTGCTTCTGGATTACTCGGCAGATGTATTTACGACCAATTTTCACAAGACCCGAATTTTCATACTGTGGGAACAGCAAGCAAGCGAACTCGTGATAACTTGTTACAGTTGGATTTACTCAACTTTGAGAATATTTCAAAGATTTTTAATACTGTTTCTCCACAATTTGTAATTTACTGTGCAGCCCAAAAAGATCCGGATATAGCCGAAAGAGAACGCGATATGACATTGTGTTTAAATGCGATCTCAGTGAAACTACTAGCAGAATTGTGTGCTGTCTCTGCTGCCCCCCTATTTTATATATCTACAGATTATGTTTTTGATGGAACTAAGCCGCCGTATAGCCCCTCATCAAAAACAACTCCGATGGGCTATTATGGTAAAAGTAAATGTGTTGGGGAAAAATATACTTTACAGTATCAGAATAATTGTGTTTTGCGGCTACCTTTTCTTTATGGCCCAGTTGAATATCCGGGTGAGTCGTGGTTAACTTCGCTCATAAACCCACTATTAAGATCTGAAGCTATCTGCTGTGATCATTGGGCGTTACGATTTCCAACCTATACTTATGATGTCGCGGATGTCTGTTATCAAATGATAAAAAGCATCCACAAGGGTATTCGTGTGAGTGGAATATATCACTGGTCAGGCTCCGAATGCTATACTAAATATGAAATGGCGTTAGGTCTAGCATCTGCCTTAAATGTTAAGCATCATAGAATAACGCCCAATCTGCCAACAAGCGAACCTAGTAACAGACCCTATAATTGCAGACTTGATTGTAGCACTTTGCAAATGCTAAATATTGGAACATCAACCCCATTTGAGGGTGGTTTGCGAAAAATATTGCTCGCCAGCAATATTTAAAGTATGGCATAATATCAGGACGGAGAAATCAATGAGTGTCGAAATAATTTTTTACTTGTATGTAGTCGAATGATTACTTAGGTAGCGGGCGTTAAAATAATCAATCACTCTACAGAGGCAAATCATGTTTCAATCATCTTCTTCTAAAGTATTAGGCGAATCATCTATCAGCCATCAGCAACATTAAGAGAAGTGGAAACCATTAAGGATTGCGCCATTTTTATCCTCGATAGGGCCATCAAGAAAATCATCTACTCTATGGAAAGCTTTAAGTCTTTTGCGGCAACTAAAGGCATGCTAGCCGGAATAGAGTTACATCATATGTTAAGAGAAGGGCGATATGCTGAGGCTGCCAACACGGCTGTTTATGAACAATTTTATGTTTTAGCCGCCTAGTCGCGCCCAGAGGAAATCTGTCTTATGATTTAGCTGAAGCGCAATATTTATTTGCGACGGAACCCGTATTCCGCCTTACTCTTGTTTTCATTTTGATCCAGATATTGTGCGATCGGCTTGTAATTAATCACTACCGGTTTAGTCGGTAGTGATTAACCAATATCCTAATCCCCTTATTAACAGCGCCTAATTATCTTGAAAAGGAACGGCTGTGTTTTTATGTTAGAATGAGAATCATTTCCGTTAATTGTCGTGAAAAATACGTGTCGCTTGTATGACAACCCCTATAATGCGGATTTTATCATCTAAGATATCGCCATCGTGGTCTTGGTTAAGTGAATTTAAGCGTTTGACTGGGCCATCCAAGAATAATTGTCGTAATGTCGCTTCATCGGTATTAGGATAATGTACCACTACCAAATCGCCATCGACGGGTTTGGCATTTAGGTCCAGCATAAGCGATGTTCCTTTAGAAAATCTAGGTTCCATACTAATCTTACTGATTAGAGAAACCACCTTTTCCGATTTTACAGTAGCGATTTGCCAATCTTCCCAATTGCTGGGCGCCACTGTGGCCAAGAAGTTTGCGGCATCCGCAGCTTGTTGCCACGAAATAACGGGGATGTGTTTCGTTTGCCTTCTAACACCATTGATGGCTAGATCAAATTGTTCGTGAGGCGGGGTATATATAACAGAATCTAATGAAATATTAAAAAACTCAGATATCAATTTTAGGGTCGATACACGCGGATCTGCTGTTTTCCCCGATAAGATTTTATGCAGTGTAGGTTGCGGGATAGATGTTTTCTTAGCGAGAGTTGCTTCATTAAGCCCTTTTGCGGTCATTAGGCGCTTGATATTATATACTAGCCAACTTTGCTCATTCGTTGTTTCCTTTTTCTGTAATTGTATAACAGTCATTTTTTTAACCTCCAATAATACGTATAAAATGTCAGTAAGAATAATTTGTTTCAAAAAATAGCACATTGTAGTATAAGCACTGTTTTTAACATAATGCAAGCGTTTAAGGCGCGAAAAATAATAAAAGCCTAGATAATTTTCATAAAAACAGAGGCGGTATTAAATTGGCAGAAAAAGATATGAATACTTGTATGAAGCTACAATAAAATAACTCTGGCAAACCAAAGAAATATACGAGTAAACTTGAATAACCGAGGGATCATTTAGAATGCTAGATTGCAGTTTTTTTAACATTGGCGTATCATGATATTTCTTAAGTGTAATGAGGTATGTAATTTATGAGTGATTGGATATCAAATGTCACCGACGCGGATTTTGAGAAGGAAGTGATACAGGCCGACAAACTTGTTTTGGTCGATTTTTGGGCAGAGTGGTGCGGTCCTTGCCGTATGTTGGCTCCCGTTTTGGAGCAAATTGCGGAGCAATTTGCCGACAAAGTGAAGTTTGCCAAAATGGATGTAGACGCGCATACAGAAACCCCTGCAAAATTTGCTATTCGCCAGATCCCCACGTTGTTATTAATTAAAAATGGTAGCGTCGTGGCAACCAAAACAGGTGTATTAAGTCAAACGGATTTAAAGGCATGGTTGAATGAGCATGCTTAGTGCTTTATCCATTACCGATAATAAACAACGATAATGGGGCTTGTGGCTTGCATTGTTATGGAAAATGTGCTAAATTAATTTGTATGATCCTTATTCTTCAATGAAATGACTCTGTGGCGGCTCCAAGTTTTAAACTTAGAGCCCATCCACATAATCCCCTAAATTTGCCGCACGAAGATAACTCCTTATCTATCAAGAGTTTGTTTGCCGACGCGGCTCATTGAATTGTACGGTTCTAATAGCGCATCTCGCGTGTAGGGGCGGATTAAAACCGCCCAAATTATCATCTATCAAAAATGGGATATTTATGGACCTATCAGAATTAAAACGTAAGCAACCTACAGAATTAATGGCTTTGGCTGAAGAATTGAATCTAGAGAACTTGGCGCGAACCCGCAAGCAAGATATTATTTTTAAAATCTTAACGGCAAAAGCTAAAAACAGCGAAGATATTTTTAGCCACGGTGTGTTAGAGATCTTACCGGATGGCTTTGGCTTCTTACGCTATGCCGATGAATCTTATTTGCATGGCCCGGACGACATTTATGTTTCTCCTAGCCAAATCCGCCGTTTCTCTTTGCGCACTGGTGACACCATTTCAGGCAAAATTCGTCCGCCTAAAGAAGGTGAGCGTTATTTTGCTCTGCTGAAAGTGGATGAAATCAACTTTGAAGCGCCAGAAATGGCACGCAATAAAATCCCTTTTGAAAATCTTACGCCTTTATTTGCAGATGAGCGCTTGCGTATGGAACGAGGTAATGGCAGCAGTGAAGACTTAACTTCGCGTGCTATTGATTTAATTACGCCTATAGGCAAAGGGCAGCGTGCATTGATTGTTGCTCCACCTAAAGCGGGTAAAACCATGTTGCTGCAAAACTTGGCGCAATCTATTGCGTGTAATTATCCTGAATGTTATTTAATTGTTTTATTGATCGATGAGCGCCCTGAAGAAGTGACGGAAATGGAGCGTTCTGTACGCGGTGAAGTCGTTGCCAGTACTTTCGATGAACCTGCAGCACGACACGTGCAAGTAGCCGAAATGGTGATGGAAAAAGCTAAGCGCTTGGTGGAACATAAGCGCGATGTGGTTATTTTATTAGACTCTATTACCCGTTTAGCGCGTGCATATAATACCGTAGTACCTGCTTCCGGCAAGGTGCTAACCGGCGGTGTAGATGCCAATGCCCTACAACGGCCGAAACGCTTTTTTGGGGCTGCGCGTAATATCGAAGAAGGGGGCAGTTTAACGATTATCGCTTCTGCCATGATAGACACGGGCTCGAAGATGGATGAAGTCATTTACGAAGAATTTAAAGGTACGGGTAATATGGAATTGCATCTGGATCGCCGTATTGCTGAAAAGCGTGTATTTCCCGCGATTAACATTAATCGTTCCGGTACGCGTCGGGAAGAATTAATCATGACTCCAGACGAACTGCAAAAAGCGTGGATTTTACGTAAGCTGTTGCATCCTATGGATGAAGTAGCGGCAATAGAATTTTTGACGGATCGCTTGAAATCAACCAAAACGAATGAAGAGTTTTTTGAAGCAATGAAGGGCTAAGGCTTTGGTTCCCTATATCATTCATATTAAACCGAATGACCTCATCTTGATGGTTAACCCTGGCGAAACGGTGCTAGAAGCCGCGCTGCGCCAGGGGTTTAGTTTTCCGTTTAATTGTCAAAATGCGGTGTGTGGTACCTGTATAGGGCGGGTATTACGCGGCCAGGTGACTTATACCAACGGCGCTGAAGAAGAATTATGCGAGGAAGAAAAAAGAGAAGGGTATGCCTTTTTTTGTAGCGCACGGCCGCAAAGCGATTTAGTGATAGAAATGTTTCACGTAGAAGCGCCCCAAAGCGATTCTGGTAAAACCGCCACCTATTTGCTCAAATCACATCAATCCTTATCGCCGAATACTTCACTGCTAGAATTGTATCCGCAAAAAAAAGAAGAAGCCTTGCCCTTTCGCTCGGGCCAATATGTTTATTTATTGCAAGATGGGGAATCGCATGCTTATTCGATTGCGAATGCAGCGGATGAGAGCCAGCGCATTGAATTGCATATACGACACACACAAGAAAATGCTTTTGCCGAGAAAATGCTGAATTTAGCGGAAGAGGGTGAACCTTTACTGTTGTCTGGGGCGCATGGCCATTGTGTATTGCACCACCAACCACCCGTGCCTACGATTCTATTAGCGGCAGGAACGGGTTTTGCACAAATGAAGTCTTTAATAGAAGAAGCGCTCTCTTTGTCTCTAGAAAGCCCGCTTTACTTATATTGGGGGGCGCGTAAGCGTGAAGATTTATATGCGCATGAGTTAGCTTTACAGTGGGCTGAGCGTTACCCTTTTATTCATTATCATGCGATGCTGTCTGCGCCTGATGCGGGCACTTGGTCTGGAGATGTGGGGTATATTTATGAGTATGTGGTGAAGCAACATACTGACTTAAGCCCTTTTCAAGTATATGCCAGCGGCCCTCCCGATATGGTTTTTGCAGCATTCCAGTTATTTGAAAAACACGGTTTAAAACGTGATTTTATGTATTCTGATATGTTATTAGGAAGGTAAAAACATGAAAAAACTGTCACGTTTAGTTTTAGCCAGTAATAATCAGGGGAAGATAGAAGAGTTTCAACCATTGTTAGCGCCTTTGGGTATAGAGCTTATTTCTCAAGCCGCCTTAGGCATTGAATCGGTTGAAGAAACGGGCTTAAGTTTTATTGAAAATGCACTGATTAAAGCGCGGCACGCCTGTGCCCATTCGGGACTACCTACCTTGGCTGATGATTCCGGTTTGTCCGTTGCTGCTTTAAATGGTGCTCCTGGTATTTATTCAGCGCGTATTGCTGGCAGTAATGCCACTGATGATGAAAAAGTACAAGCGTTATTGCAACAAATGCAGTCTGTGGATCGGGAACAGCGTCAAGGGTGTTATCATTGTGCCATCGTTTTAATGCAGCATCCATTGGATCCCATTCCCCTTATTGCCGAAGGTCGTTTGGAAGGCACTGTTCTAGAAGAGCCCTGTGGCACGAGTGGTTTTGGTTTTGATCCCGTATTTTATCTACCGGCACAAAAATGTACCGTAGCGCAATTGTCTTTGTTAGAAAAAAATAAAATTAGCCATAGAGCATTGGCGGTTGCGAAGTTGTTAAACCATTTAACTCCATGAATATGGAAGAAAACCCGTAGGGGCAGGCCTCCATGCTGCCCTAACCAGGGTAACCGCCGGGGGGTGTTCCTACGAACCGATTCGTGTCTGGAGAGACTATCTTCTTATGAATAAAGACCTAACCACAGCCCTATTACTACACCAACAAGGCGACTTAGCTGCGGCCAAAAAAAAATATCAAACTATTTTAACCGATAATCCCAATGAGTTCGAGGCGCTAGTCTTTTTAGCCATGGTATTCATTCAGGAAAATGATCCCTCTAATGCCTTAATCTACTTCTTGCAAGCAGAAAAATGTGCGCCACAGCATCCGCAAGTGCAAGTTCATTTGGCAAATACCTATAAGCTATTAGCACAACCCGAAATAGCCTTGCAGCATTATCGACGGGCTCTAGCGCTAAAACCGGATTATGCCGAGGCGCATCATAATCTAGCCAATCTATATGTGCAACTGCAAAAAAATAATGAAGCGCTCGCGCATTATATAAAAGCCATAGAATTAAAACCGGATTATGCAGCGGCATACAGCCATTTAGCCTTACTTTATTTTAAACAAAACGATCTTTTGGAGGCGAAAAATTACTTTAAAATGGTATATAACCTTGATCCGCACAATGTTCTAGCTTGTTATCATTTGGGAAACTTCGCCTTAGAAGATAATCTATTGCCAGAAGCGATACGCTACTATGAACAAGGCATAGAGAGAGATACGCACTACATCCCTCTCTTAACCAACAAAGCCGCAACCCACTTAAAAATGGGAGATAAAGACAAAGCTATTATGCTGTATAAACACGTGCTAACATTAGACGCGGATGATGTTATAACGCACATGAATTTGGCAGCGATTTATTGCTTGGATAAAAACTATAGATTGGCAATTAAGCATTACAGTTTGGTTTTACAATTTGACGAAGCCAATTTTAACGCGCATTTTAATTTGGGTGTTATTTTTATGGATAAAGAAGCGTATGATATGGCATCTGCGCATTTTCAAACGGCAGTGGCATTTTTGCCTGAAAATGCCGATGCGCATTACAATTACGCTACTTGTTTATTAAAACAGAATTTAACGCAAACCGCGCTGTACCATTTACAACAAGCGGTAAAGGCCGCGCCAAATAACGAAATTTTTAAATTCCGCTTGGCCGCCGTGTCAGGTACGGATTCACCGTCACGCCCCCCAGCGCAGTACATTCAAACTTTATTCGATCGGTATGCAGAACGGTTTGATGAAGATTTGTTGGGAAGTTTGCACTACAAAGCACCGGATCTATTATGCGCGTTGTTAAAAGAACCTTTACAGCAGATTGAGAATGCCTCTGTAATCGATATGGGTTGTGGTACGGGATTATGCGGCGAACGCTTGCAGGGCAGCGGTGCACAGTTAATTGGCATCGATTTATCACCCGGTATGTTGGCTATTGCTCGAAATAAAAAAATATACCATGAGCTGATAGAAGGCGATCTGCTCGATATTCTGAGTACGCGATTGCTAGGCGCTGATGCTTTGATTGCCGCCGATGTATTTATTTATTTTGGTAATTTATCTTTATTAGTGGAGCTGGCCTTTACCCAGACTAAAGCGCATGGCTTTCTTGCTTTTAGCTGCGAAGAAGGTGCAGATGACGATACCTTCCATTTAACCACGACGGGACGTTACCAGCATCCTAAGGCTTATATGGTAAAAGTTTTAACCGCTGCAGGCTGGCATTTAATGCACGATGAACGGGTTATATTGCGTGAGCAGCGAGGTCAGCCTGTCATGGGACGAGTATATTTATGCCAAAAATTAGTGTAAAATAGCTTTTATTTATACAGAAGGTTCTTATGGCTCACTCGCATTCGCACGACCACCATAATATAGATTCTGCCTACAGCAAAATTAATCTTTCCTTTGCGATTGCGGTGGGGGCGAATTTGCTCTATACCTTTATTGAAGGCGGCTATGCCATTTACGCCGATTCGATGGGCTTATTGGCCGATGCCGGCCATAATTTGGGCGATGTTTTAGGCTTGTTATTGGCTTGGGGTGCAAGTTGGTTAATGGTACAACCGGCTAAAGATCGCTACAGCTATGGGTATAAACGCAGCAGTGTACTTGCTTCTTTGCTCAATGCTTTTTTACTGGTAGCCGCTTCAGCCATTATTGCCTATGAATCTATAGTGAAATTAATACACCCTAGTGCAGTTGGGGAAATCACAGTTATCATTGTAGCGGCGATTGGCATTGTTATTAATGCCAGCTCAGCGATGTTATTTGCCAAGAGTAATAAACACGATTTAAATATCAAGGGTGCATTTTTGCATTTGCTGGCAGATGCGCTCTTATCCTTTGGGGTATTGGTTACGGGGATCGTTGTTTATTACACGGGCTGGGATCGTTTGGATCCGCTGATTGGTTTGGTTATTATCATTGTTATTTTAGCCGGTACTTGGGATTTGTTACGACAGTCTTTGCGGTTATTACTCGATGCAGCGCCTAAACACATAGAGACAGAAAAAGTAAGTGCTTTTTTAAAGGCTTTACCGGGCGTAGAGACAATACACGATTTACACATCTGGGGCTTGAGTACGCGCGAGGTAGCGTTAACAGCGCATTTAGTAATGCCTAAAGGGGGCTTTAGCGATGCTGAGTTTCACGATATTAACCACGAATTGTTAGATGAATTCAGCATCCATCACGTTACATTACAAATTGAAAAAGGCAACGATGGCCCGCCTTGTTCGCAAGCGGGTACGTGTTAACCGATACTTATGGATTGAAATGGAGACGAAGCCCCCAAAATTCACTGACTTGAAATCTCTGTTCTCCCCCTTTAAGGCAGTGCATTGATCCCAGGAACCCTTTCTATCTAACTCATTCCTTCCTTTTCGCTAAAGTAAGGTGAACAGGACTATGGCAATGAATAGTACTATAGATTACTTGCGATAATTCTAGGTACAGCAGATTTTGCCCAAAGTATCTACCCCCCACCCCTGGTAAATCCAGGCTTTACCTGTTAGTATATTAATCATAATGACTTTGGCGGCTTGTTTTACAACCGATATTTTGATTAAGGATCCAGCGTGCTTAAACTCACTTTACAAGCATCGGCAACCAATTTTCAGGCTTTTTTAGCTCGTAAACGTCATCCTGTGTTTCAAAAACTAGCAAGTGAAGTGTACGCACGGGATAAATACACTTGCCAATATTGTGGCTTTCAATCCCAGCGACATATGGAAGTGATCAATCGGGATAACAATTATGAGAATAACAAGCGCGCCAATTTTGTCACTTCCTGTATATTTTGTGCGCAGTGCCATTTTTTAAATGGGTTGGCTACAGGCTATTATGGTGGTGGCGTGTTAATTTTTTTGCCTGAGCTGTCGCAAAGCAAGTTGTGTGGTTTAAGCCATGTCTTATTACAAGCGATGGAGGCCGATGGTGAATATAAAGAAACGGCACAGAATATTTACCAAGCATTGCGTAATCGCGCTACTTTAGTGGAAACTAAATTGGGGGAGGGCATGAGTCAACCCGATCATTTTGGTAAGGTGCTGATAGATTATCAGCGCAACCATAAAAAAACACCTGCGAAGTTGCTGGATAAGTTGCGTTTGTTGCCTTTACGCAGTTGTTTTAAACAAGAAATTGATGATTGGCTGGCCGAAGAAAGTAGTATTGCCCAGCAGTTGAATAATGCGGCTGTCTAACTAAGGAGTATAGTTGTGAATCCAATGGATTACTTGCTCGATATGTTCGATACATTGTTGTCGTGGGTGAGCACGGGGTTACGACAAACTACACAATCCTATTGTGTCTTAGAAACGGCTGAAGATCAACATACTTTAGTCGCTAAAGATGGCTCCTTGCTCACAATTGTGCGTATGCAAGGTGTAAATGGTTTAGTGGGTGATCCAGAATTCGAGCATTTACACCGTGGTATTTGTCAATCATTGATGACGAGCTTTTCTAGATTAGGCCATAGCATACAGTGCGTATTTAGCTATGATAAAGAAGCAGTGCGAGAAGAAATCAAAAATATTCTATTGCCTGCTAGACAAACCGCGCAGCATTTAAATCTTGCGCTAAGCGATTTGCTCGATGAGCGAGAAGAAAACCTATCTGCTTATTGTGGCCATGAAACCGTTTTTTTTGTGTTATGGACGCGACCGTATTTACTGACGAGCGATCAAAATAAAAGTGCTCTGCGGGAAAAACAAAAAAAGATGAAGGAATTTAATATCCCAGCCTTTAAGGACACGCAAAATCTGATCGCCGCCATCCCCGATCTCAAAAATGCCCACGACTCTTTTGTACGCTCATTTTATAATGATTTATCGAGTCTAGGATTACAAATGAATATTTTGCCGGTGCATGAAGCCTTGCGCCAGGTACGTATGAGCATAGACAGCGGTTTTACGGATAAACATTGGTCACCTCGTTTGCCGGGAGATAAAATTCCAAAGATTGCTTTAGATCGCTTCCCTTATGATATATCCAGCGTAATGTATCCCACATTGTCTGATCAACTCTTTGTGCGGGACAGTGAACGTGTTGATTTGCGCACGGTGCGTATAGGCGATCAAATTTATAGCAGCGTTTTTATTTATTTATTTCCTAAAGAAGTGCAATCGTTTATGGGCTTATTGCGCCGTACCTTGCCTACGCATATTCCGTGGCGTATTTCCTTTTTAATTGAGAGCAAGGGTATTACCAATGTTACCCAATTTAAAAAAACGGTGGCGGCGATTTTAGCTTTCTCATCCTCACAAAATCGTTTATTGCACGATAGCATTAACCAATTGCAAGAAACCGAATTAAACAGTGAAGATGCAGTTGTGCGCTTACGCGTTGCTGCTGCTACTTGGGCTCCTGCAGACAATGTGCGCTTATTGCGTACGCGTACTGCGCAATTGGCAAAAGCCATACAAGGTTGGGGTACTTGTGATGTGACGGAAGTCTCGGGTGATCCTTTTAGCGGCGCGGCTTCTAGCATGTTGGCCGTTACGGGCAGTAGTGATGCCGTGGCCACCTTGGCGCCCTTGTCGGAAGTCGTTTATATGCTTCCCTTTACGCGTCCTGCTTCGCAGTGGCGAGTCGGGGCGGTTTTATTTCGTTCTCCCGATGGGAAGCCGTGGCCTTATCATCCAGGCTCTACCCAACAAACGACGTGGATCGATTTAATCTACGCTAGACCCGGTTCGGGTAAATCGGTGTTATCCAATGCCATTAACTTAGCACTGTGTCTATCCAGTGGCTTAAAGCGTTTACCGCGCATTGCCATAGTCGACATAGGGCCTTCTAGTAGTGGCTTAATTTCTTTGATCCGTGAGGCTTTGCCTAAAGAAGATCAGCATTGGGTGCAATACCATCGTTTGCGTATGACGCCGGAATATGCGATTAACCCTTTTGATACGCAGTTGGGTTGTAGATATCCTATGCCTCAAGATCGTAGTTTTTTGGTGAATTTCTTGACTTTGTTGGTTACGCCGTTGGGTGCAGAAAACCCTTATGACGCTATGGCTGATATGGCCGGGATGGTGGTGGATGAATTATATAAGTCCTTAGCGGAGGGTGGTAATCCTTATACGTACACGCCGGGCCTAGAATTGATTGTAGATAGCATTTTAGAAGAAATGGATTTCGTGCGTGATACCCACACGACTTGGTGGGAAGTAACGGATGCATTATTTTTAGCAGGCTTTTCCCACGAAGCACAATTAGCACAACGTCATGCTATGCCGCTGTTGTCCGATGCCGCTTCTATTTGCCGCACACACGCGGTGGTTGATTTATTTGGTGAAATTAAAGCGCCTACTGGTGAGAGTTTAATCGATTCTTTCTCACGTATGGTTTCCGGGGCTGTGCGTGAATATCCAATTTTATCGCGTATTACCCAATTTGATTTAGGGGATGCGCGCATTGTGTCTCTAGATTTAGATGAGGTTGCCCGTATAGGCGGCGCCGCTGCCGATAGGCAAACGGGGGTAATGTATATGTTGGCGCGACAAGTCACCGCCCGTCATTTTTATTTAACAGAAGCTTCGGTGGCGGATATGCCAGAGGCGTATAGGCAATACCATCAACAACGCATTAGCGAAATTCGTGAAGATCCGAAGCGATTGATTTACGATGAATTCCACCGCACGGCTAAAACACGGGCTATACGCGAACAAGTGTTGGTGGATATGCGTGAAGGGCGAAAATGGAAAGTACAAGTGGGATTGATCTCGCAATCCATAGACGATTTTGATCCCGTAATGGTAGAGTTTGCCACGTCGGTATTTATTATGGATGCTGGACCGCAACAGTCGGTGAAGAGAACGGCTGAGATTTTTGGCCTATCTGAAACAGCGCAAATTGCCTTGACGCGACGCGTGCATGGTCCTAGAGAAGGGGGCGCTACGTTCTTAGCGCAATTTGCCACAAAATCCGGAATGAATACGCAGTTATTAACGGCCACCTTAGGCCCTGTAGAATTATGGGCTTTTAGTACTACGGCAGAAGATGCGAAATTAAGACAAATTTTATATAGCCGTTTAGGACCCGCTAAAGCACGTACGGTTTTGGCCCAAATATTCCCTACGGGTACGGCTACCCATTGGTTAGAGGCGAAAATGGAAAAATTGCGTGTAGAGACGGGTAATGTGACCTCCCAAGAGACGGAGGGGGTTATAGAGGAATTGGTGACTTTGATTTTAGATGAATACAGCAAAAACCCAGAAGTTAGATTATTGCCCGTTTAATTAAAATACGGAAAAAGAACAAAAACCCTTGCTTTTTGTTTCCAAGTTGTGCATAATATGTTCTGAACTTGTCTATACAGAGCAAATACTGCGCTGGTATGCGATCGTTCTCCTTTATATTCTTGATTTTTAAGAGGATTATTAAAATGACACAATTTGCCGATGCCGTTGCTGCGAACACCGTTTCATTACGCGATAGCGTAAGCCGTGCTTTAGAAAATTACTTTGGTCAATTGGGCAACCAAAAACCCAATGAAGTGTATGATATGGTTATGCGTGAGGTGGAAGAGCCATTATTGCGAAAAATGATGATTTACACCAATAACAACCAATCTCGTACCGCTAAATTGCTGGGCTTAAGCCGAGGTACTTTACGTAAGAAGTTGAAATTATACGACATGCTATAGAAATTTCGTAGGGGCGGGGCTCTATACGACGGTTGCCCCCCTACGCAGTTTCTTGTTCACGATCAATGCGATACGTTGCAATAAAATTGGATTCTCGATCGTGCATGAGCTGCTGTAATTGCATGATTTGTTCTTCTTGCTTGCATACCTCAATGATATAACCCTCTACGAGGCTTAAAGTCTTATCCAGCTGAGTTGCTTGTCGTTTGTATCCATTGCCATGGAGTCGTTCGCGACGACTTTTAGCGCCGCGCTGCCAAGAACCTATTTTTTCGTGTAAAGTATAAATCGTTGCTTCTAAGCGCCGACAATGTATTTGGTACAATTTTAAATCTTCAATATCATGGGCAATTGAAATCATGCTCTCTAAGGCGTAGAGATCGCCACGAATTTCTTCTAACTCTGCTGCCGTTTGCGTGACGTGATCGTAGAATTCATTTAAAGAGTGGGTGGCATTCATTTTAAACCTCCTTTTAACCGTGCGTTGAGTGAGAGTATTACTTAATACACAAACACCGCTCACTCAATCACCAGGCGTGGCTATTTAATAACTGACAGTTGTAACAGTACGTAGTAAAGAATGTACAGCGCAAACCTGAACAATCCCTTAAAACAACATAACACTACAAGCGTAGGCGATCTTTTTTGTTTTCACAAATCATAATCGACGACTACAGGGGCGTGATCGGAAAATCTTTCGGCTTTATATATACTTGCGTTTAAAATTTTTTTTTCAAGGTCCGGTGTGACGATTTGGTAGTCTATACGCCACCCTACATTTTTTTCCCATGCTTGACCGCGATTAGACCACCACGTGTATTCTTCTGCATTTTGGTTAACAATTCTAAAAGCATCTACAAACCCCAATTGATCAAAGAGTTGGGTTAACCACGCACGTTCTGCAGGTAAAAAGCCTGAATTTTTTTGATTGCCCCGCCAATTTTTTAAGTCTATGTTTTTATGGGCAATATTCCAATCACCGCATAAAATAGCCGTTTTTTGTTGTATGCGTAGTGTTTTTAAATGTTCGAGATAATAATCTAGAAAGGCGTATTTTACATTTTGCCGTTCTTCGCTGCGGGTACCGGATGGAAAATACAAAGAAGCCACACTAAAGTGTTGAAACTCGGCGCACAGTGCACGACCTTCGAAGTCAAATAAGTCATGACCTAACCCTGAATGTACGTGTAATGGCTTTTCTTTACAATATAAAGCCACACCACTGTAGCCTTTTTTTTGGGCTGAAAAATGGTAACTGTGGTATCCTAGCGGACGAAATAAGGGATCGGTTAATTGCGTTTCTTCGGCTCTAACTTCTTGCAAACAAATGACATCCGCATCTTGTAGCTCTAGCCAAGCGAATAATCCTTTTTTAGCAGCGCTGCGGATCCCATTCACATTTAGTGTTATAATTCGTTTCATTAAAAATGCCCTTTAGTTTGGAATAAAAATGAACCCTTCTTTGCAGCAAGAATTCATTGCGTGTGCACTGCAGTGTCAGGCCTTACGTTGGGGTGAGTTCACCCTGAAATCGGGGCGCATTAGCCCTTATTTTTTCAATGCGGGCCATTTTAATACGGGAAAGAGCCTTGCACAACTAGGATCTTTTTATGCAGAAACGATAGAATCTTCTAATCTTGCCTTTGACATGTTGGTAGGGCCGGCTTATAAAGGTATTCCACTCGTTTGTGCCACCGCTACGATCCTAGCCGAGCGTTATCAAAGAAATGTCCCTTATGCGTTTAATCGCAAAGAAGTAAAGGATCATGGTGAAAAATCGGTGTGGGTGGGGGCGCCAGTAGCAGGGCGAGTATTAATTTTAGATGATGTCATCACTGCTGGCACGGCCATACGTGAGACTATCGCTTTGATCAAAGCGGCGGGGGCTGAGCCCTGCGGGGTGGTCGTGATGTTGGATAGGCAAGAAAAGGGTTTAGGTGAGTTATCAGCCATACAAGAAGTTGAAAACACTTACAACATACCCGTTTTAAGCATAGCCACATTGAAGGATTTATTGGCTTATACTGCCGCAGATAAAGATTTAGGATCGGTGCTGGCCGCCATCGAAGCGTATAACCTGCTCTATGGGATAAAATGATTGGCGTTTATACTCTTTTTTGATAGAATGGACAGTAGGCACTATTTAAAAATAAGAATAACTAGTTGGGGGTAAAAACACGATGGCCGCTGTACAACAATCCGCAGAAGCACTTATACAAGAGCGCCGAGCTATTCTGAAAGACTTATTGGTGATGATAAATAATTATGATAAAGCACGACATGCCGAAGTCGGAGATAAATTTGCAGAAAAAGCTATCTGTTACTTTAATATAATTGCATCACAACAAAAAAATAAAGCGGATGCTTTGGAGCGTGCCGATTTATTTTTATCGGATTTGGCTCTAGAAACGACATTGTGTATCAAAATTTGCTCCGATGATAACGATAGAACCAAAAAAATTCTCTCTCTTTACGATGGTTACGAGGAGGCTAGAAAGCTTATAGAAATTATAGATCAGACAGCGCTTGATAAGCAAAGTTTTGTAGAGCAAATTATTACAGAATTTTGGGGCGGTATACCGACCATAGCTGTACGTCAACAAAATAAAAATATGGCAAAAAAAGTGCCTGCTGAGATAAGGAATTTAGTAGAAAATGTTTTGACAGAGATAGAGAACTGCCCCAAGGAGAAGCAAACAAAATATGAAGGAGAGTTTAACAGGATCCTAATGGACATACTCAATAATGTATCTGAAGCTAATAAACAGAATAAATGTAAAATTGAGCTCACAAAGCTGTCTGTAACCGTGGTGCAAGAGATACGTGAGAATAATAAAAACATGGCAGAGAAAATGCCTGACGAAACAAAAGTATTAATAAAAAGAATATTGAATGAAATAGATAATGCTCCAAAACAGCATCAATCGAAACATGAACAAAGCCTCAACAAAATTCTGATCAGTGTAAAAGCGAGAGGATCTGACGCTAATCTGTCTGAAAAGATTGTTCATGATATGCATAAAGAAAATAAAATTATGTTAGCGGAAATTAAGGGTAAAATTTTAGGTTCTGCATACGATTCACTAGAACGGTTGCGTCTTAAAATAAACGCGATCCCGCTGGAACAGCGAGGCGAGTATGAGATACAATTTAAAAATCGCTTAACTGAAACATTGAATATTGCGTCGGTCTGTAAACAGAAGGAAAAAGAATATAAAACGGCGGTTGCCAACGAAAAATCAAGGCATGTTTTGCGCATGGTGGCTATTGTGGGTGCGGGTGTTGTTGCTACCATCGGTTTAGCGGCACTTTCTTTTTTTACATTTGGAGCCGCATTACCTCACGCCGTTTTTTTGGGTGGTTTGGGTCTAACTGCAATGATAAAAACGTTGGAGTATAACGACAATAAAAAGGATAAAAATTTATGGCAGTTGCGCTCAGATAAAAACGATTTTATTAAAAAAACTACAGAAAGTGTTGCTAAAGAGAACGAGGACCTTTTACGCGCATTAAATACGTCTACACACAATGCAGAACAACTACCACAGCCACAGGAGAGTAACAGAGACACAAATAGAAGCGCATTATTTAAGCGACCAACGTCCATGGGTGAGCAAATAGCAACGCCCAATTCCACTAACTTGCGGCAACGATAAAAACCTTTTATAGTACGGCACAGTTCCGGATGTTTTTAAATACCGGCCGTTAGTTATTCTGTTTTTAATTTGGAGATTTTTCTATGAAACGCGTATGGTCTATTTTATCCGCAATGGTATTGGTCGGTATTGCCAGTCTCAGCTTAGCTGCAACCCCAATCAGCAGTACTACAAAACCCGCTCTACTCGTAGATGCTCCTACGGCGGCTTCTTCTGCTGCTGCTAATCTGGGCGATGCGGATGCTTCTAGCGCTGACGATACAAGCAGTGATGATGCTGGCGATAATGCAGCCAGCGACAACAATTTTGATAATGAAGCTTCGCCTAATAGCGATGCATCTATGGATAACAGCGACAATAGCAGTAATACGATAGATAACGATGCTGCTGCTGATTCATCTGAATGATAACAGCGCTGGCGACTAATTGTCCTTTATAAAAACCCCGCGCAGACAAAGCTGCGCGGGGTTGATAACTCACACTGCAAAATTATCGATAAGCCGTATGCCATGACATTCTACTGCCACAAACAAGCGGCCAAAATGTTTTTCTAGATATTCTACAATTAACCCTGCTGCTTCTAAGCGCTGTTGAATAGCGGCTAAATCATCATAAGATCCACTGCGCAACAATTCAGCAAAACGATGCGCAAGTTTTATTTGTTCTGAATCAAAGCGTTGGTTGCGAGAGCTTAAGGGTAAGCCCGATGCTTCGCGCATCGTTTCGCAACCGATGACTTCTACGTCTAAAAAATAATTTTTAACCAATTCGCAAATCAGCAGATATTGTTGAAAATCTTTTTCGCCAAAATAAACGCAAGTGGGTTTTGCCCATTGCAATAATTTCATCACCACGGTTAATACGCCGTTAAAATGTCCGGGACGTACTTTGCCTTCCATGATTTGACTGGCAGGATGGTGTGTAATGATAGGCATATCGTTGCCATACGGATACATGTCTTTTTCGCTAGGAATAAGCAATGCATCTACATTGCATTCTTCTGCAATACGACGGTCTGACTCTAAAGTGCGTGGATAATGCTGATAGTCGTTTAAATCGTTAAATTGCGTAGGATTAACGAAAATACTTAACACCAAAAAATCATTTTCACGACGCGCTTTTTCTAATAAACTTTTATGCCCTGTATGCAATGCGCCCATGGTGGGCACCAAACCGATGCGCGTTTCTTTGGGCAAGCCATTTCTAGCATTAAGCCAATCTGCATAGTGTTCATAACTATTCATAAGTAAACTCCTTGGTTGGATATTTTTCTTCTGTGACTTCATGGGCGTAACGGTTTAAAGCATCTAAGCAAAGTGTTTTACCAGACATAAACTCTTTAATAAATTTGGCGTTACAATCACTTAAGCCTAAGAGATCTTGTAACACCAACACCTGACCATCGGTATGAGGGCCTGCGCCTATGCCTATCGTTGGAATAGTCAAAGAGTATGTTATGGTTTGTGCTAGGGTTGTCGGAATGCATTCTAAGACGATAGAAAATGCCCCCAGCGCTTCTAAGCTTTTGGCATCTTCTATTAATTTTTTTTGCAGTGCTTCTACTCGACCTTGTACCTTAAAGCCACCTAAGCCATGTACGTGTTGTGGCATTAAACCCAAATGACCCATGACAGGAATACCCGATTCAACCAAATGATGAATGAGTTGTTCATTGCCGCGCACACCTTCTAATTTAACGGCTTGCGCGCCTGCCTGAACCAACGCTTCTACGGTATTTAAACTGTAATCGAGGGATTTTCTATAACTCAGAAAAGGCAAATCGGCAATTAAAAATTTTTTTTGATTTAGGCCCTTAGCCACGGCGCGCGTATGCATCACCATCATGTCTAAATTGGCGGGTGTAGTATCGGCGTAGCCATGCATGACAGTAGCAGCACTATCGCCTACCAGAACCACATCTATATCGCTATCGGCAATAATGCGCGCCCAAGTGTAGTCATAGCAGGTGACCACAGTGATTTTACGCGACTGTGTTTTAGCTTCTTGAAAGTGATGGATATTTTGCATCGTAGGGGCCCCTAAAACAATACGCAAGGATCTTGTTATAAAGTGCCGCCGTTGTGGGTACTTGTCGCATGATCAAGTCCTTAGCATATAAGTAGTTGATAAATAACTTAAAATAGCAATAGGTCACAGCCCATAGGGTCTACGCCTTGCCGGTAGGTATTGTAGCATTATGGATGGCTAAAAAAAACAAAAGATGGGGTGTTTCCCGCTCTTACATGTTCCGAGGCTTGTTCTGTGGGCTCGCAAGCCCTGTGGCAAAATAGTGTGTGACCTTTCAGTTCCAGCGACCTATTCAGTGCATTGGGCATAGATCAAGACTAAACATCCTTATAAATCCACTTTATTTTCTTAGCTATCTTATCTGCTATTTTTGCATGAGCGCTACAATCAAAATGCATCCCATCAACGCTAGATGCCAGGATATGCTCTATATCTTCCAGATAAAAACACTTCTTCTCAGTAGACAATAAAGAGTATAGAGAGATAAGTTTCTTTGACTTTTCAATAGCCCCTTTAAAAATAGCACATCCATCTTCATCATACAGTTTTTCTATGATTGGCAAAGGTATGGGTGGCGGGATGATCAAGATAGTAGGAGGAGTTATCCTATCAGGCCCATAAGTCGAATTTTTTATTACATCAATCAGTTCGCCCAACCCTCTCGCAATATCCTCTGCGTCTCTTTCAAAGAAAGCTTTTAAATCATTTCCCCCCAATGCTAATATCACAAGATCAATAGGGGCATGAGTATACAGGCAGGGCGGCAAATACCTTTTACCATTCCGATCGGGTTCAATATGATAATCCAGATTAGTTGTTCTGCCATTCAAACCTTCCTCAATAACATAATATTTTTCTCCTAAATTATCTTGTAACCTTCCAGTCCAACGTTTATCGCGTGGATAACGTGATATTGTCATGTTATGATCGGTAAGCGGCTGAGGAACATATCCCCAGGTATTAGAGTCGCCATAGCAAAGTATCGTTTTTTGCATTTTAAACCTTAATAAATAAAATTAATGGTACCATTTTCCGATATTGTTATCTATTTGACTAATCGTTTTGAACATAACAATAAAGAAGTTATCAAATGGCATGAAATTGAGGCTCAAAAAGTGTGGGATATTAAAGCAAACCACGGAATTTTTAATTCAAACTTGGCCTTGATCTGAGAAAAGAGGGAGCGACCAGCCTCAACTGAGAAATACTCGCCTAATGGAGCAAATAACTCTAGTCGCTTTGTGCATTGTAGTCTTGCTCTACTATTAAGTTAAGAGTAGTCGTGTATATTAGCAAGCGAAACAACGGGTTTTTTGTAACGGCTTGATTTCAATGGTAAATGCGAGGGAAAGGAGTTTTAGGGTAGGCGATCACAGAGTATGATTACCTCGAGGGGAAGTGGTTGCCCGCGCCACTGTTTGAAACGGATACAGATAGAGCGGCATTGATCAACGCCTCCCTTAAGGTTGTTTCGGATACGGGATAATTTTCTACACGATGTACACCCTCATAGCTGATCCACGGTTTTAAATATTTTGCTTTTAAAATGGTGTTCTCATAGCTAAGAAATACCCGCACCTGTCATTGTGTGCAAGCGAATAACGGATTGGGAAAAAAGCTGTATGTGGCGGCAATAACGGAATGGTTGAATTGCGACCCTCTTGTATTTCGCCTTATTTACGTGCATTATTCGTCTTGAGAAATGTTAATTTAAACTCACTGGAGATAGTAATGCAAAAAACAATAAAAACGGTTGTGGTCACTTTAGCGGTGGCTATAGGTCTTGGGGGTTGTGCTACCAATCCTTATACGGGCGAAAGGCAAGTCAGTGATACCGCTACAGGGGCAGGTATAGGTGCTTTAGTCGGTGCTGGTACGGGTGCTTTGATCGGTGGCGGCAAAGGTGCGGCTATTGGTGCGGGCGCAGGTGCTTTAGTAGGCGGCGGTGTTGGTTATTATATGGACCAAGAAAATGCTAAATTACGCCAAGAACTGGTTGGTACCGGCGTGCAAGTCCAAAAAACACCTGATGGTATTAAATTAGTCATGTCTTCTGATGTTACTTTCGCTACCAACAGCTCTGATATTAATTCAGGATTCTATCCTACCTTAAATTCAGTGGCTAAGGTATTGAAGGAATACAACAAGACTAATGTGATTGTAAGTGGTTTTACTGATAACACGGGTAATGCCTCCTACAACCAAAGCCTATCTGAACGGCGTGCGCAAAGCGTGTCTAATTATTTAGCGGGACAAGGCGTTTCAAGTAATCGCTTGTTTAGCCAAGGTTTTGGCGTACGTAATCCTATTGCCAGCAATGCTACTCCCGAAGGCCGCAGTGCCAATCGTCGCGTAGAAATTATGCTGCGCCCTAATAAATAAGTAGGGATGTGCACAGTCGCGTAGGGGCAAACCCTTGTGGTTGCCCCTGTTAGGGCATGGCACGGGGCCTGCCCCTACGCGTTCTATGCATTTTTAAGTGTGATAAAGTTTTTATGAACAGTGAACGCCTTATACACAGTATTAAAACGGCTATAGCCGTTGCCATTGGCTTTTCTTTAACCCGTATTGTGAGCTTTGCCTATGCCCAATGGATCATAATTACCATTTTGGTAGTCATGTGCGCGCAAATATATGTAGGCGGGGCCTTGCAAAAAGGGTATCTGCGCTTCTTGGGAACGCTTTGTGGTTGCTGTATTGCGATTGTTGTTATAGAGCTTTTCCATTCTTCTTGGCTCAGCGTCTGTTTGGCCTTGGTTATCGCCAGTTTTACGTTCAGCTATATCGCAACTTCCGGTAAAGAAAACTTAAGTTATTTTGGTACCATGGGCGCTGTGACTTTAGCCATCATTTTGTTAGGCAAAAGCGATTCTTCTTTAAATTACGCGGCATCGCGATTTTTAGAAATCAGTGTCGGTATTCTTATTGCCACCTTAGTATCGCAATTTGTTTTCCCTATTCATGCCAAAAAGCAGCTGCGTAAAAGCCAAATAGAAACCGTCATTAAGCTAAGGGACTTTTATAATCAAACCTTAGTCATGGGCTTGGCCGAAGTGCAAACAGTCGATCACCATGACTTAGATGAAGAAATCGTTAAATTATTACTAAAACAACGTCAATTGGCGAAGGACTCGGGACGGGAGCCCTTGGGCGTTGCTTTTAATGTAGATCATTTTACCCAATCTTTATTTTGTGAACGACAAATATTGCGCGCGATTAATTTTATGCACGTGGCACAGGATAAACTGGGCACTGCCACACTGTCAGATAAGATGAATCTATTATTAAAAACATTTCATGAAGAAGTGTTGATGGCTTTGGATGCCATGGCTAAAAGCACTCCTGAAAAGGTTAAATTCTTTAAGCTTCCTTCTTTAGAAGCGATACAACATTTGCGCGCAGATAGCAAAGAGATGTTAGTATTACAGCCTATTTTATATTTAGACGCGCTTATATTTAATGCGGAAATTATTGTTGAGAATATAGCGCTGCTGGCGAAGTTATATATTGAGTAATCATCCTGCCACAACTTCTATCTTATCCACCTTTTGAAAACCACGTGGCAATTTGCTGCCGCGCTTTGCGCGCTCGCTCAAATAATGCTTTAAATCATCCTTCTTGAGTACGATATTGCGTTTGCCCGAATAAATCTTCAAACTGTCGTTGCTGCTTAATATGGCAATATCTGTAACCTTTTCTTCCCCTTTGACAAAGCGGCTTTTAGGAATGTTGATCATCTTATTGCCCTTACCCTTAGGCAATTGAGGCAGGGTATTTACCGGAAACATCAGTAAATAGCCTTCCAAAGTGACAACGACGATCTGATCTTTATTGAGATCGTGAATTAACCGCGGCGCTAAGGCTTCGCCATGTTCAGGCACTTTTAGCAAAGCTTTACCGGCACGATTTTTAGTATGCAATTCAGCTAAGGTGGTGACAAAACCATAACCAGCGCTAGAAGCTATAAGGCAATGCGCATCGCTATTCCCCATTAACAACCCTACAAATTGCGCGCCGCTGGGAGGGTTCAACTTCCCGCTCAAAGGTTCACCCTGACCACGGGCGGAAGGTAGCGTATGTGCTGCTAAAGCATAAGAACGCCCTGTAGAATCTAAGAATAAAACGTTCTCCGTGCTGCGCCCTATCACGCTGGCTTTAAAGGCATCACCTGCTTTATAGCTTAAACCGCTGACGTCAAATTCATGTCCTTTGGCTTGTCTACACCAACCTTTTTCTGACAAAATAACGGTAACTGGTTCGCTGGCAATCAATTCTTCTTGTTTTAAGGCGACGGCTTCCTGGCGGAAAACCAAAGGAGAACGGCGTTTATCACCATACTTTTCTTTATCGGCTAATAACTCTTCTTTAATTAAGGCATCAAGCTTTTTAGGCGAGGCGAGAATGGCTTCAATGCGTTTTTTCTCAGCGGCCAATTCTTCTTGTTCGCCCTTAATTTTAAACTCTTCCAATTTAGCCAAATGACGTAATTTTAAATCTAAAATGGCGTTGGCTTGTATTTCACTTAAACCAAAGCGACGCATGAG
>JAJNBM010000055.1 GCA_021156165.1 Gammaproteobacteria bacterium
ATACGATTATCAAGAAGTACGCACGCCGCAAATCGTAGATAAAATCCTCTGGGAAAAGTCGGGCCATTGGGCACAATACCGTGAAGAGATGTGGGTGACTTCCACCGAAAATCGTGATTATGCCATCAAGCCCATGAATTGCCCCTTGCACGTCCAAATATTTAAGCAGAACTTACACAGTTATAGAGATCTGCCGTTGCGTTTAGCGGAATTCGGTTCTTGCCATCGCAATGAAGCTTCCGGTACTTTGCACGGGCTAATGCGTGTGCGTCATTTTACGCAGGATGATGCGCATTTATTTATACGTGAGGATCAAATAGAATCTGAGGCATCAAAATTATTGGATTTGGTTTACGCTGTATATCACGATTTTGGTTTTGATGACATCAGTTGCCGTTTGTCTACACGCCCGGAGAATCGCATTGGCGATGACAGCGTTTGGGATAAAGCGGAAGAAGCGCTGCAACGAGTATTGAACAATAAGGGTGTAGATTGGACCTTACAACCCGGTGATGGTGCCTTTTACGGCCCTAAAATCGACTTTAAACTGCGGGATTGCCTGGGCCGTGAATGGCAATGCGGTACGGTACAATTAGACCGTCAAACGCCGGAACGCCTGGAAGCTTATTATATAGACGAAGCAGGAGACAAGGTTGTGCCCATCATGCTGCATCGTGCCATATTAGGTTCGATGGAGCGGTTTATAGGGGTGTTAATAGAACACTTTGCTGGTAAATTTCCGGTATGGTTGGCGCCTGTACAGGTCGTTATTTTGAATGTGAGCGATAAGCAAAGCGAATATGTTCAAAAAATATACGAAAAACTCAAAAAACAGGGTGTTCGTGTCGAAAATGACTTGCGTAATGAGAAGATAGGCTTTAAAATCCGCGAGCACACACTGCAAAAAGTGCCTTACTTACTCATTATAGGCGATAAAGAAGTCAGTTCAGAGCAAGTTACCGTCAGATCTCGCAGCGGCGAGGATTTGGGGGCGATGCTTTTGTCTGATTTTGTATCCTTATTGGAGCGAGAAAGCGCCTTGTTGGGGCGTGGTGCGTAGGGGAAGTCCCTACGAGGAAAGAGAAAATGGATTTATACTCACAGCGATGGGATTTTAGCCGAGAAGACTCGTTCTCGAGCACCAGGAGTATACTTCTCAAGTATATTCAGTTCTGGGGCAGATGGGCGAAGGCAACAAAGCCTAAAACTCAAGCGCGAAGAGTGGTAGATAGAAATGTAAAGTTATCAACGCACAGCAGTTGATTATTAGGCGAAGGCAACAAAGCCTAAGAATCAAATGCGAAGAGTTGTAGGGGGAATTTGAGATTAGTACGAAACAAACAGCGGTCAAAACGCGTATCAATGAGGAGATTAGGGCCAAAGAAGTACGTGTTATCGATGAAAATGGGGATCAAGCTGGTATTTTAAGCTTAGTGGAAGCTTTGCAACGTGCCCGTACACTTGAGCTAGATTTAGTCGAAGTATCACCTACTGCCCAGCCCCCTGTTTGTAGAATCATGAACTATGGTAAACATGTTTACCAGCAAAAGAAAAATGCGGCTGAGTCTAAGAAAAAGCAGCATAAAGTTAAGATTAAAGAAGTCAAATTTCGTCCAGTAACGGATGATGGAGATTATCAGGTCAAGCTACGCAACCTGATACGTTTCCTAGAGGATGGGGATAAAACCAAGATCACGGTCCGCTTTAGGGGTCGTGAATTAGCGCATAGGGAATTGGGATTAGAATTGTTAAAACGCATCGGTGAAGATTTAGCTGAATATGGTGTGGTAGAGCAGTTCCCTAAAATGGAAGGCAAACAAATGGCTATGCTCTTGGGCCCTAAAAAGAAGTAACCGACTCGTGTACCGAAGGGTATAGAGAGTCCTAATGCGGAGTTTATGACTATGTCAAAACTAAAAACCAAAAGTGGCGCTAAAAAGCGCTTTCGTGCTCGTGCCAACGGCTATAAATACCGTAACGCGGAGCGTTCGCATATTCTGACGAAGAAAAGTCCGAAGCGCAAACGCCAACATAGAGGACAAGACTCTATTAGTGCAGCAGATGAACGATCTATTCGTCGTATGTTAACCGGCAGTTAAGGGGAAAATTCCATGGCAAGAGTAAAACGCAGTGTCGTGGCGCGAGCCCGTCACAAAAAAGTATTAAAGCAAGCCAAAGGGTATCGCGGTGCTAGAAGCCGTGTTTACCGTGTGGCCAAGCAAGCGGTTATCAAAGCAGGTCAGTATGCTTACCGCGATCGTCGTCAACGTAAACGTGATTTTCGTGGTTTGTGGATTGTGCGTATCAACGCTGCAGCCCGAGAATTCGGCTTAACTTACAGCCAATTTATGAATGGCTTAAGAAAAGCGGCTATAGAGATCGATCGCAAAGTGTTGGCAGAATTGGCAGTGAATCAAAAAGAAGCTTTCGCAGCGATTGTAGAACAATCTAAAGCTGCCTTGGCTCAAGCTTGATTTTTTATGCAGTCGTTTGATGACATCTTAATAAAAGTACGCGAACAAAGTGCTGCGGCTACGGATTTAGCCGCATTAGAGCAAGTTCGCGTGCATTTTCTAGGAAAGAAAGGATCTGTTACCGAGTTGATGAAAGCTATGGCCAGTTTGGCGCCCGCAGAGCGTCCCGCCTATGGGCAAAAGGTCAATGACTTAAAAGTGGCGATTCAATCCTTATTACAAGACAAGCAACTTCAGTTACAACAAAGTGCTTTAAACGAAGCATTAGAGCGTGATGCTGTAGACACTTCGTTGCCTGGGCGTGGCATCGGCGTGGGTCATTTGCATCCCGTCACGCAAACGCGTTTACGCATAGAGGCTTTTTTCAGCGGCATGGGTTTTGATATCGTTTCCGGTCCTGAAATTGAAGATGAATATCATAATTTTGATGCCTTAAATATTCCGGCGCACCATCCGGCACGCGCTTCACACGATACCTTTTATTTAGAAAACGGTTTGCTATTGCGCACCCATACTTCACCCGTACAAATTCGCTATATGAAAACGCATAAGCCGCCTTTTCGTATGGTAGCGCCGGGGCGAGTGTATCGTTGCGATAGCGATATGACGCATACGCCTATGTTTCACCAACTGGAAGCCTTATTGGTGGATGATCACAGCACCTTTGCGGATTTAAAAGGCTTATTACACTCTTTTTTAGAAGCTTTTTTTGAGCAAAGTGTGGTATTGCGTTTACGCCCTTCTTATTTTCCTTTTACCGAGCCTTCCGCCGAAGTGGATATACAATGCGTAAAATGCAAAGGTGAAGGGTGTAGGACTTGCGGTCAATCAGGCTGGTTGGAAATATTAGGCTGCGGTATGGTACATCCACAAGTACTGGCTAACGTAGGCATAGACAGCGAGCGTTACAGTGGTTTTGCTATAGGCATGGGCATCGATCGCCTCACTATGTTGCGCTATGAAATTCCCGATTTGCGATTATTGTTTGAAAACGACATCCGCTTTTTGCAACAGTTTTAAGGAATCATAGCATGGGTTGGAATTATTTTCTTACCTACAAATCCCGCAAAGTTCAAATAAGGAGCGAGTAATTTATCATGCGTTTAATGATGTTAGGTTGTCCGGGAGCGGGTAAGGGAACACAGGCTCAATTTATTTCCCACGATTATCATATTCCACAAATTTCCACGGGCGAAATGTTGCGTCAATCCGTAACGGCAGGCAGTGCCTTAGGCCAAAAAGCACAAAGTATTATGCAAGCGGGTAAATTAGTGCCGGACGATTTGATCATCGATTTAGTCAAAGTGCGTATTGCTGAAAAAGATTGTGCTAATGGTTTCATACTCGATGGTTTCCCGCGTACCATACCGCAGGCACAAGCCTTGATCGACGCTAAAATTGCTTTAGATGTGGTATTAGAACTCAGTTTAGAGGATGAAGAAATCGTTCATAGGATGAGTGGCCGCCTAGTACATCCTGCCTCTAGTCGTGTTTATCACCGTGAATTTAATCCCCCTAAAGTGCCCATGCAAGACGATGTTACGGGCGAACCTTTAATACAACGCGACGACGACAAAGAAGAAATCGTACGTAAACGCATAGAGGTATATCACGCGCAAACCCAGCCCTTAATCGATTTTTACAAACATTTCCCTAAAGATGCCCCTATCGCGGCGCCTAAATTTTGCCAAGTGTCGGGATTAGGAACGGTAGAAGAAGTGGCGGCACGTATTCATCAGAGTTTGCAGAAATTCGGATTTTGATCTAACGCGTTATTGTTTTCGTAGGGGCAGGCCCCCGTGGCTGCCCTGATGTAGAAAATACAGGGTTGTATTTTTGTCGCGGATCTGTTGTAAGGGCGGCTCGCGAGCCGCCCAGAAGCAATGTCTGAGATTATAATTTTGGCCGCACGGAGTGTAATACGCTTCATTTTAGTGCTGCTCGTAAGTGGCTCTCGTAGCAAAATTACTCGCAGATGCACTGCACATTGCTCGGTTTCGTCATTGCGAGCCGTGAGCGCAGCGAACAGGCGCGGCAATCCAGGAAGATGTTGAGCGATGCTAGAGATTCGTTTTTATGACAGAATAAATGGCGTGATGTTTTAAATAAATCAAAAAACTATTGGAACTGATATGTTTAAAGAAAAAACGGTTTTTGTTTTAGGTGCTGGCGCAAGTTGTCCATATTGTTTTAATATAAAGTTTTTATGAAAAAAAATCATACTTTACAGTAAGGCTAATAAAACAAAGAGGTGTCTATAGAAATGAGCTCTTGAACCCCTGGATTGCTTCGCGAGCTCGCAATGACGGAGATCTGAGCAGTGCAATACAATTATAGGATAAATAGAGTTCATCTTCTTTGTTGTAATATCAGGGGAAACACATGAACTTCAAGCTCACTGTCATCGGTAATCCCGTACTACAAAGCAAATCCCCATGGATCCATTCACGTTTTGCAGCGGAATTTAGCGGTTTAAATGTAGATTATACCAAAACAGAAGCGCCCCTAGACGCCTTTGAACAAACCGTATTCGCTTTTCGAGACAGCGGCGCCAATGGCGCGAATGTGACAATGCCTTTCAAGGAACAAGCCTATAGGCTTTGCGATGAGTACTCCGAGCGAGCACAAATCGCCAAAGCAGTGAATACCTTAAAATTTATGGATAACGGCTCAATCTATGGGGATAACACCGATGGCATAGGATTTATACGGGATCTACAACATAACCATGATTATGCTTTAACGGAAAAAAGAATACTATTGCTAGGAGCTGGCGGTGCAACCCGAGGCTTATTGTATCCGCTATTACAAACCAAACCGCACAGCATTGTAATAACCAACAGAACTTTAACTAAGGCGCAGCATTTAGCGGCTGAATTTGGCCCATACGGCGCTATATCGGCAAGCGATTTTGAAGCGTTAGAACCCGAATTTGATGTGATGATCGATTGCACTCCTTTTAATTCTTGGCCTTTGCCCATAGCCAACAATATCTTTCACAATTGCGCTTTAGTGTATGATCTAAAATACAGTGACAAAGCAACGCCTATACTGGGGCAAGCGGCGCAATGCGGTGTGAAACAGTGTTTAGATGGTTTTGGTATGTTAGTAGAGCAGGCGGCTGAATCTTTTACCTTATGGACAGGTTTGAGACCCAATACAGCCGCAGTGCTGGACGAGCATAAGAAACACGTCATGGAGCGTTTAAAATTGTTTGCAAAAGCCCATACTTTGGGTGGAATAGACTAGGAAACTCTGGGCGATGAAGGGCGACGATTTGTGTGAGTGCCTCTATTAGGGAGAAAGCCCTCCGCACCATATTCTAAAGTAAATTATTTTTTTATGCATTCAATTGACGCATAACCATTTTCTTGATATTCTCCTCTCAATACCCCCGAATCGTTGCTCAAGATGACTCCCGTCACACTGAGCTACCCACTTTGGTTTGACACTGTGCTGGTTAAGTAGTACACTATGAAAGAGCAACAATTGGGCCAATATATTGCCTTCGAGGGGACAGAGTTTGTTATTGAGTGGTATTTTGACACCAAGGGTAATAGTGCTGCTTTGGATTATTTTGAATCATTAAATGAAGATGAGCAGCTTAAATTATTATATTTATTTAAACTGATCGGAAATAATGGGGAGATTAAAAATAAAACCAAATTTCGGTATGAGGGGGATAAAATTTACGCTTTAAAACCACAGCCGCATCGATTTTTATGCTTCTTCTTTAAAGAACAAAAGATTATTGTAACAAATGCTTTTCATAAAAAAACAGATAAATTACCAATAAATGAGAAAGACCGTGCATTAAAGAGCAAAGAAGATTATGAACTGAGAGTTAACCGAGGAGAGTACTATGAATAAGCCATTGTCTACCTATGAAAAGAAAATGCAAGATCCAAAATTTAAAGCAGCTTTTGAAAAAGGTTATAAAGAATTTTTGTTTTCTGAGCTACTCATTTCAGTAATGGAAGCGGATGATAAGTCTGTGCGTAAATTGGCAAAAGAAGCTGATTTATCACCCTCCGTCATTCAAAGCATCCGCAGTGGCAAGCAGCAGGATATAAAAGTCAGTAACCTAGTCAGAATAGCCGCTGCTTTTGGATATGCAGTCATTCTGCAAAAAGGAGACAAAAAAATAACATTACACGATGAGGTTAGAAATAAAAAACACCATCTAGTTGTAGCAGATGCAGCTTAAGGTAGAATCTTTCGCATTATTGTCATTGATAAACCACAAAAAACTTTCAAAAAAGCTTTTACTTTCTCTTTTTCTTTGCTATGATGTGAGGGTAGCTTTTAAAAAACTACAACAAGAGACGCAACCTGGAGTCGGGTTTTCTAGAAAAGAACTCAAAGTTGCATAATTGTTTAAGCGCCCCTCTGACGTGACTTCAACACGCCAAAGAGGCTAACTTGAACCTTACTCACATAAGGATACAAGCTGGTGAAAATTATACCACATCGTTTTTCTATCGCCCACCACAAAATGGCGCATACCGTGTACAATCCCTGTGTTTTAGCCTGCAAATGGATTAAAAGTAAACGTTTTTTAATCTTAGCCCGGCATAAAACGCCAGATTGTTGCGTTTTGAAGAGTCCTCACTTCCTACATTCTTGAATTAAATCTGTCGTAGGGCAAGCCCTGTGGCTGTCCCTGCGTTCAAATTTGTATTTAAAGTATGGTAAGGAGGAACTTAAATGTGGGGCTTTTTTAGGCGCGCATGGTGCGTCGTTTGTGGCGGGCATGGTCCGCCAATTTTAAATTTTTTTATCTCCATTGCTAAAGATAGAGGTATACGCGTGCATACATTCTGCGCGTTGATTCAGGGGCGCCTCTCGAGGCGCCCCTACAGATCAACCTCAATGGATCAATAGTGATATGCACTCGTAGCCTGTAGGGGCGGTTCGTGAACCGCCCTGAATAGCCTTGTGAATTTGCGCTATAAAATGTAATGGAAAAAATTAATTTATTTTTTATCTTAATAAAAATAAGATCACATTTTTTATTGAGCGGTATTATGGAAAAAAGGAGAGAAAGCAAAATGCTTATTTTAACAAGACGTGTAGGTGAGAGCATCGTCATAGACGATGACATTATCGTGACGGTATTAGGTGTGAAAGGCAATCAAGTTCGTATCGGTATCACTGCGCCTCAAGATATCGCGGTGCATCGAGAGGAGATATATAAGAAAATTCAAGGGGAATTATCTCAACCTAGTGATTAGCATTTTTTAGTGGATAATTCGGGCGGCTCCTAAGCCGCCCGGACAAAAGTAGAATAACCTAAATGGCAGTCGATTGACGATTCTCTAAGCTCTATATTATATTGGCATATCAGTAACGCTGTCGATGTAAGTGTATGCGAGAAAAACAGAATGGAATTTCGAATAATTGGGCTGGGTTTTTAGCCAAGAGTGAACCTCTATGCTCATTCTGGATTGATGTGATAGGGTTCGAAAAAGCTGGAAAAACTTCTTTAATACATCGCATTGTTGAAGAGGACGGCCAGCCAAAAATGATGGCCAATCTTTCCGGAGCTATAAGAACTATACCCGAAAAACAATTGTCTTTTAGAGACAATCTTGCGGATATAAAAGACAGAGAGGCTATGTACTATACGGATATCGTATTCTGTTGTTACGATAGCACCGATCAGGCTAGCTTTGAGTATATTTTTGAAAATTTCTCGAAATTTAAAGAACGGATGCACTGTAGGGAAGGGGTGCCTGCCGTGCGTTTTGTTCTCGTGGCGACTAAATGTGATAGGGGGGTAACTGTATCGGCGAAAGGGCGGGAATTTGCTCAGCAAGAAGGTGTTCCTTACCTTGAAACTTCCGCTATAACCGGGATGGGTTGTGAAGAATTGAAAGATATCTGTTTAACTTTCCGTAAAAGGTGTCTTCAAGAAGCTAAAGTCGTGGCTGAAGTGGATGAAAGCATGGGAAAAGAGCATTCGTGTTGTCGTCTTAGCTAAGACTTTCATTGCCAAAGCAGGGATGCTTTTTCTCTACAAAGGGGTTACAATGGGCTG
>JAJNBM010000056.1 GCA_021156165.1 Gammaproteobacteria bacterium
AATGAAACACCACCGCCGGTCTTAAAGGCTTTAGCCACTGCCGGAGCAACGCTTAAGGAAGCAGGGACCATATGAAATAGCCCCCCCGCAAAATGGTCGGTGCCTTCTGATGCCAATAGATAGGCATGTTCATCAGGAAGGCAGTAAGTGCATGCCACGGGATCATATTGTAAATATCCGCTGCAAACCATTGCCTTCAGCCATTCTTCAACATAGCGTGGATGCAGCATAGAATCATTGATAATTTGTATTTGAGTAAGCGGACCTTTAGATGCCATTACTTGAAAGAGCCCTGTTTTAATACCTACATAGCATAAACCAGTACTCATAGCTCCAGCCATATCATCAAATATTTTTTGTGCAAATTCTTTTAACGCATCTTTATTCATCACGGTTACCTAATATTTATTTAAAAAGCGGATAATTTAATCTTAACCCCTTGACAAAACACTCAAAAAGTATAATGATTACGGTGAGCAATGAGAAACAGTAAGTGATGAGCCGTTGCATGTAAAGGGCAGCACATCACTGTACAATGAGCGCTTACTTGCAAAAGTAAGCGCAGCCTGGCAAGTGCGTCAACACTTAACCAGGCCACTTCCAACAATCGTAAGGAGATTGAAGGCATGAAAATTCTAACGCATAACCCTGCATTCGCACAAGTGGAGCGTGTATTTTTAATATACCACTCTACGCACTTTGACCGTATCATCCCAATATACAGTTTATCCTACCCTGAACAGCATAAAATGAGCTTAAAAGTTCGTGGCATTGCTTTGTCTAGACGGATAAGTACAGGTGGTGTACACACCCGTACCTAAGTGGCTATTGTTCGTAGTTGATACGCGAGCTTAGCCACGCACGTCGCTGCAGACTACAGTGTAGACCGTATTAAAGCAAACACAATAGCACGAATAACTTAAAGCTTGGTGAGATAGAGGAGATAGGCGACATCTACACTATCAGGCGTTAGTCTAGAAAGCCTTAGGCTAGCATTGTCTGTGCCTAGTTGCTTAGCGACCCGCTGGAGACAAAACCCCAGCGGGTTCTTTTATAATTTTTTGCAATAAGGAGTTTGAGTATCATGCTAATATTAACCCGTACTGTAGGAGAAACTTTCATTATCGGTGATGATATACGCGTTGTAGTCATCGGCGTTAATCGTAACCAAGTTCGCTTGGGGATTGAAGCACCGCTAGACGTTTCTATACACCGCTCGGAAATCTATGACCGCATTCAAAATGAAAAAAAGGGCGAGGGTGATGTGGAAATAAAGGATGACATTCATGATGTTAAGGACGATTAGTTCTGGATGGTGAAGTGCTTGCGTAGCGTATTTACTTTTATCAATAGTGGTGACACTGTCACCACTATTCTAATCTAAAATTTGCGACCATTTATCCCTGCGGGCTGGGACTACGATTTGCTTCTTGCTTAATTGTTGTTTCAGAGGTGGTGGAGGGAGACGGCCGCGTGGTAAATATAGGAGAATGAGAACTAGACGCTGCTATTTGTGCAGTTAACCCAAAATTCCGATTGGGATCGCTTATTGGGGCAGGGGTATTCCCCGATTGTTCTTCCTTGCCCTTCATACTGGATTGAAGTGCTTTTAGTTCTTTTTGGAGTTTTTCAATTTTTTCGTTCTGCCGTCTGTATAGAGGCACTAATTCTAGATAAGACTGAGGCGTACCATCCAAAGAGCCTACAACTACTTCGATTTCCTTGATTTGCATAAGATCATGCTGCAACACTCTACGAGCTTCTTCTTTTTGTCCGGAGTTCATAAAATTACAGAATAGCGCCTCAAGACGCTCCGTTTCATTTTCTGGCAGGGGCCCATACATCATTCCAATTGTAACTAATTTTTCATTGGCAGAGATAAAATAAGGATTTTCTTTTGGAACGGCTTTATACACTGCAGCGGCTTTTTTATAATATCCTTTCTCATATAAGCTATCTGCAATTGCCATGAGCGCATCAGGATAATTGGGCAAGAGTCCTAGTGCTTCTGCTATAATAGAATGTATGTTCTCGGGATGGTTGTGAGCTTTGCGAATCAAAGTATCCACTTTCTCTCGCGGGTATACTAAAGGCTCTATTCCTTCAAACTCAGTGCAAACATCTTTTATAAATTCATCCTCTAGGGTGGTTTGAAAGGACTTTAGGGCTAAAAGCACTTTCGCCATTTCCTCCTTAGAGCCAAACAAATCAAATATGCTATCTCTCATGGAGAACCCTGTAGTAATAGCATACCCTAAGTCTTGCTGCTTTAAAGCACTTTCGAATGCAGATTTTATAGGTCTGTGGGCGTGTATAAACATGCCAAAATTACCATTCTTATATGAAAAAAGTTCAACTTTTTTTATTGGAGAATTTTCATCTAGGGAGGTATAGGTACATGCTCCTAGTAATGCAATGGTGGAGTCATGCTTATAAGATTTATTTTTAATGCTGTCACTTTTCTTCCAATTTTTCATAAGGTTACCTTTTATTCGTTTAAAATATTTTTGAGTTATTCAAAGTTTCAAGCCGTTACAACTACTGCGGCCGGAAAAATTTGTTAATTGTATAATACATCAACTCAAAAAATTAAGCAAGATAATTTATAATATTTCTAATTTCACCTACTATATCGGGCTAATATGAGATAGTTGCGCCAATATTATCCCGTATAAAGAATCTCATTATTTGTGTTTCGGATAAACAAATAATCTTCTGCTCATTGCACAAGATCTTCCTGGATTGCTTTGCTGCGCTCATTTTGCTTCGTGCTATTCCACCATTCCACTCTTGTTCCCATACACGGCTTTTTTATAAATCAGTGATTCGCTCGCTCGCAATGGCGGTACGGGTAGTTTCGTGTTATTGAAGCTGATTTCATAGGCGCGGATAGCCACAAAATCTATTGGTAGAGAAGATGAATTAAAAAACATAGCCATTATATTTTAAATGCGATGAATTGTTTATTGCATAGAGCTACTCGGGCGGCCCATGAGCCCGCCCCTGCAACACAGCGGGTATCCACTATTCAATTCTTGGTGGGATCCACTTTTATTTATCCACCAACCCTTTTCCTTCTAAGAATGCCAGCGCTACCTCATGCGGCGTTTCATGATCTATATCTACTTTTGCATTTAACTGTTGCATGGTCTTTTCGTCTAATAGATTTGCCAGCGGGGCGAGCGCTGTTTCTATCTGCGGATAGCGTTTTAAAACTGCGCCGCGAATCACCGGCGCTGCATAATAAGGCGGAAAAATATGTTTGTCGTCTATTAATACCTGTAAATGGTATTTAGGAATACGGCCATCGGTCGTAAAAACAAGGCTAGCGTCTACTCGCTTATTATGAAGCGCATCGTACATTAGGCTCATCTCCATTTCTCTCGTATTATTTAAAGATAAACCGTAAATCTCCCTTAAACCGAGCACCCCATCTGCGCGTTGAAACGCTTCTGAGGGCGCAGCGAAGCTCAACTGCGGCGGAACTTTTTTAAGATCGCTGATAGTCTTTAAATGGTATTTTCGCGCCATGGCCGCGCGCACGGCAATGCCTTGAGAATTATTAAAACCAAAAGGTTCGAGCCAAACGATATCAAATTGTTTTTTATACGCTGTTTTAACGGTGTCATAAATTGCTTGTGTAGTTAAATTAGACCTATAAGGTTGGTGTAATATAATGGGATAGGCTGTGCCTGTATATTCGGGGTAGATGTCGATTTGCTTATTGAGCATAGCCTGTTGACAAATAACTGTAGAGCCTAGATTGAGTTTTCTTACTACTTTAATGTGAGTATGATCTTCTATCATAATGGCAGTAAGTTCAGCTAAGATCAGGGATTCCGTAAAATTCTTGGAAGCGATAACAATCTCTGTGCGTTTGTGATGCAAGGGTAGAAATTTAACGGCTATACCTATTATGAGCGCAGCTATGACCAACAGTATTATCCATAGCCTATATTTTAATTTTTTATCAGAAGGCCTGTGGACGCGCCTGTCGCTGAGCTTGGCGAGAAAGCCTATAAAACCATCTATAAACAAAGCGAGTAGAGCGGCAGGAATGGCGCCTAATAACACCAGGCGAGTACTGTCTACCGCCAATCCGCGCATAATAAAGTCTCCCAAACCACCCGCGCCTATAAAGGCGGCTAAGGTGGCAACCCCTACATTAATAACAGCAGATGTTTTAATGCCAGAAATAATGTTGGGTACGGCCAAGGGCAATTCTAATAATGTCAATGTCTGATAAGCGGTTAAGCCCGTGGCAGTGGCAGTTTCGCGCAATTGTGGTGAGACAGACTCTATACCCGTTAAAGTTGCACGCACAATGGGTAATAAGCCATATAAGGCCATGGCAATGAGGGCGGGTTTGGGCCCTATACCGAAAAAGGGTAGCAGAAAAGCCAACAATGCCAGACTAGGAATGGTTTGTACTACATTGGCTATAGACAAAATAAGGGCGCGTAAGCGTTTATAATAATGCGCTAATAAAGCGAGGGGAATGCCCACCATAATAGAGAGAAACGTTGCGGTGCTAACCAAATAAATTTGTTGCCCAGTTTTTTCCAAGAGAGATGGCCCTTGAGAAGCCATGAATTGTAGAAAAGTGGAGTTGCTTAAGTTCATTGGTAATTACTCAGTTCATTTATTTCGTCATTGCTACACTAGTTCTATAAAGAATTAGCGCGATGTTTTTCGTAGGGGCGGGCCCCCGTGCGCGCCTTACCAGAGCAGCCATGGGGGCTGCCCCCTACGCCCGATCATCGTTTTCTCTTTTTTCCTGTTATTTAACCCCTGTACCCGTTGCCATAAAATTTTTGACAAACACATTAGCGGGCGAATCCAAAAGTGCTTGCGCGGTGCCAATCTGCTCCAGCTTCCCCTGGTGCATAATGCCAATGGTGTTGCCCAAACGTAAGGCCTCGCTAATATCGTGAGTTACAAATAAAATGGTTTTATGGAGTGTTTTGTGCAAACGCAATAATTCTGTTTGCAATTCCGCGCGAAGTATTGGATCTAATGCCGCAAAAGGTTCATCCATTAATAGATATTCTGGATTAGCAGCCAAGGCTTTGGCCACGGCTACACGTTGTTGTTGTCCACCGGATAATTCATCAGGAAAGCGTTTTGCATAGGTGCTTGGGTTTAAACCGACTAATTCTAATAATTCATCGGCACGGTTTTTGCGAAAGTTCTTATTTTTCTTTTGTAGGCGTAACACCAATGTGATGTTCTCTTCTACGGTCATATGGGGAAAGAGACCAACGCTTTGGGAGACATAACCAATTTGACGGCGTAGCTCGACAGGATTAAACGTATTCACATCCTGCCCATCTAACATGACTCGCCCTTTTGATGGCTCACACAGCCGGTTTACCATTTTAAGTAAAGTGGTTTTGCCTGCACCCGACGAACCCAAGAGCGTCAAAATTTCTCCTTTACCCACCGCGAACGATATATTGTTCACTACAGGCTGGCTTTGTCCATCATAAATTTTATAAACATTTTCAAAATATATCATAACAGATTAGAGTGAATGGTAAGCTGCCCTTTAAATTAGCCTTAAAGACGCAAACTACCAGATTCTGTGAGGGAAAACCACCCCGTTTCACAAAGCGCTACAACCTGTGTATACTTGGCGTCAATGTGAATAAGAGAGGTCTACATGGGTGTCTATATAGAATTTGCTAAGAGTCATTGGGTGTTGTCTTTAGCAATGCTGGTGGTTTTGGCTGCTTTAGCCGTGAATGAAATCGTCATCAGAATGCGTGGGCTGAGCAAAATAAGCACACAAACCTTGGTTAATTTAGTGAATCGTGAAGAAGCTTTGGTGTTGGATCTGCGCTCTGTGGAAGAATTTAAAGCGGGCCACATCGCTGGCGCCAAACAGGTAGATTCCGCGAAATTAGCTACTAAGATAGAAAATTTATTGAAGGACAAATCACACCCCGTGATCCTAGTTTGTGCGCACGGGCAGAAATCTTTAAGCTATGCGCAACAAGTGGAAAAATTGGGCTATCAGCGGGTTTATTATTTAGCGCAAGGTATGGCGGCATGGCGGCAAGATAACTTGCCATTGGTAAAATAGACGGGGGAAATATGGTTAAAGTGCTTATATATACACGTTCAGTTTGTCCTTACTGCGATCAAGCAAAGGCGTTATTAAAACGCTATGATGTAGCCTTCGAGGAAGTGAATATTGATGCGGATCCCAGCAAAGCCGCAGAAATGATGGAAAAAAGTCAGCGCCGTACTGTGCCGCAAATTTTTATCAACGATGAACACATAGGTGGTTGTGATGATTTATATGCATTAGAACGTGCCGGAAAATTAAAATCAAAGTTAGAAAGTTAATTAGGAGTATCCCTTCATGAGCCAAGAAAAAGCAGCCCCCGCAGCAGAGCAAAGCGCACAAATGCATATACAACGGTTGTATGTCAAAGATATGTCCTTCGAAGCACCTAATTCGCCTGAAGTATTTCAAGTGCAAAATTGGCAGCCACAAATAGAAGTGCAATTGAATACCCAAGCAAAGAAACTCGCCGATAATTTGCATGAAGTGGTCATGACCATTACCGTTACGGCCAAATTAGAAGACAAAGTAGCGTATTTAGTAGAAGTGGCCCAAGCGGGTGTTTTTGCAGTAGTCAATTTCCCAGAAGACCAAGTGCAATATTTAATGGGCGCTTATTGTCCTGCCATTTTGTTTCCTTATGCACGTCAGGTCATTGCTGAAGCGATTATGAATGGTGGTTTTCCGGTATTGCATTTGGCACCTATGAATTTTGAAGCCTTGCATGCGCAACAAATGATGCAGCAGCAGGCAAAAGCCGACGATGGACAAGGAATCATACAAGTCTGATGGCTACGCAAATTGCGGTATTAGGAGCCGGTTCTTGGGGTATGGCGCTAGCGTTATTGTTGGCGCGTAACCAGCATGCCGTGTCTTTGTGGGGCCATGATACGACGCATATGCAACAGGTTGCTCAGTTACGTCGCAACCCAAAATATTTTCCAGATGTAGCCTTTCCTCCTACTTTAGAAGTGAAGTTTGATTTAGCTACTGCAGTACGCGACGCGGATCATGTTTTGCTGGTGGTACCTAGCCATGCTTTTAGTGCTACCCTAGAAGCAATAGTTCCGCATTTATCGGAAAAAGCCGGTGTATTTTGGGGTACTAAAGGTTTAGACAGCGATGGCCGATGGCTACACGAAGTGGCAGAGCAGCATTTAGGAAAAAAACATAAACTGGCCATTTTATCTGGGCCTTCTTTTGCTGCAGAAGTGATTGCCGAAAAACCCACGGCGGTAACCATTGCTGCGAACGATCTCAGTTATGGCGAAATCTTGTGTCAGTTGTTTTCCAACCGGTATTTTAGAGCCTATCAAAGTAGCGATTTAATTGGCGTGCAGTTAGGTGGCGCCGTTAAAAATATTTTGGCTATTGCTGCGGGTATAGTCGATGGTTCAAACTTAGGGACGAATGCACGCAGTGCATTGATTACCCGCGGCTTGGCTGAGATGATGCGTTTAGGTGAGGCCGTAGGTGCTCAATCTACCACCTTGATGGGGCTAGCGGGAGTGGGTGATTTAGTATTGACTTGCACGGACAATCAATCGCGGAATCATCGGTTTGGTGTTTTATTGGGGCAAGGGTTAACCGTTAAAATGGCTTTAGAGCAAATCGGCCAAGTGGTTGAAGGGGTTAAAACCACCGAGCGTATTCAACGCTTGCGTACACACCATAAAGTCGATATGCCGATTACCCAATGTGTCCATGAAGTATTACAAGAGAAAATTACCGTCAAAGAAGCGGTACAACAATTAATGGGAAGGCCGTTGCGGTTTGAATAGCTGTCTGATAGTTATTTTTTTCTGTGAGCTATTATTGCGGGCCGGAGATAAGGTCAGTAAATAATTTTTCCGCGTTGTCATTGCGAGCTTGCGAAGCAATCCAGGAAAATGCTTAGCAATAAAAAGGGACATCATTTCCGGCAGAGCTAATAAAATAAAGTGGCACTTATAAATGCAGAATTTTAACCCCTGGATTGCTTCGCAAGCTCGCAATGACGGTACGG
>JAJNBM010000057.1 GCA_021156165.1 Gammaproteobacteria bacterium
GACAAGGATGCCACCACCAAGGTTAATAAACCGCCCATGAAGGACAGCTTATAAAATAGGTACATACTATATAAAACAATGACTATCCCCATGGCAGCGTAAATAAGGAATAAGCGCATAAATTCTTGTTGACGTACTTTTAAATCGGCTTCTGTTAATTGAAGGCGCGCTAAGGCTTCCTGAAAGGTTTCATTGTTTGGAGCCTTTTGTGGTACAAAAAGACCTTTGCCCAGATTATATACATAGCGGCTGGAGGATTTGATGATATCCCAACCCATCCATGCTGGCACATTGACAGCAGGCTTATAGGCCCAACTTAAGCCATGCCCTATTTTTTTAAATACGCTCATATCGTTTATCTCTTTGGTTAATACCCTAAACAAACAGGCCCTATTGTATCAAAATTTGTACACAAATCCCATAGCCTATACTTAATTAATTCAGGGTGTTAATCTTTTGCTAAGTTTCTGCCTGCCCATAGCAATTTGCCATTAACACTGCCCTATCATACCGCAGTTAAGGCGCAAATGGGCTAGATCTGGTATAGTATTTTTTGCTTGCTTCAGAAAACCTTAAGCTAAATGGAGCGAAAAAAGGCCAAACTTGCGGCAAGTTTAGAGGGTGGGTATACTCATTCTACCTCAGATGGGATAAAACGATTTATTTCACAGGACTATTCGGGCGGCTCACGAGCCGCCCCTACACCGTTCCGAAGCTCATTCTGTAAGGACACCTCGCGGGGCACCCTTACAGAAATAGTCCTGTGAAATAAATCGTTTTATCCCATCTTAAAATGTAACAGGTATCATAAAATACGAGGAATAAACACTATGCCTGATTTAAGCCACGATGGCGTGCACCAGTTTTGGAAGGAATATCCCGATGAAATGATCTATCGTGTCGTTTCTTTTATGGAAGGCGTTGAGCATTGGACGGTCGATGAAGATCCTGAATTCGAAACCGCTATGCAAAGTTTAGCGGATTCTTTGGAAACCATCGGTAACTATGAATTAGGCCATCAACAAGAATTGGTTACCCTGTGCACCTACATTAAGATGGCGCGTATGTTGCGTTTGCTGCAAACCATAGACACCGCTCACCCTGGCGGCGCCTCGAAAGTGCTCATGTATGCCGAAGAAAATAGCACCAGCAACGATGATATTCCTGGTATTTTTCTACGCCGCAATATTGTGTTTGAACGTTTGCGTTTATTAGGGCGCGTATTTGCCAATGAACGCATAGCCATTGTCATGAAAGCTTTGGGGAGTGACAAGTGATGAAACTACTCTATATCTATCGTAGAGGCAGATCCTTGTGCCTGCCTAACAAGGGCAGCCACAAGGGTTTGCCCCTATATTCTTTGCTTGGCCTAGCCGTGCTGTGCTACACAGCTACGGTGTATGCCGATACTGTAGATCCTATTACTCAGGGCAATAGCAATGCCGATCGCATTGCAGCACAAGCACAGACGAACATGACACAGCAACAACAAATATTGGCGCAAAGATTACAGGCTTTGTCCGCGGCGATGCAAGCACAAAATCCAAGCACAACAATAGTGGTACAACAGCCGGTACAAACCGCGCAGCCCACCCCGGTCGCCCCCCCGGCAGCAACGCCAACGCCCGCAGCACCCCCCGTAGCAACAACCCCCAATGCCACGGGTTTGTCACGGCCATCACAAAATAATAATAATAATAGCAATCAATGGAATTATGGTTTTTAATTAAAATTTTTGAGGTAACACCCTATGAAAAAACGTTTATTACAATGCGTCACTGCCCTAGCCGCTTTAACTTGCGCATTCGTCATGAATGCCGCCCCTACAGCAAACGGCAATCTGGCTGACCAGAAATCAGCGCTGCAAAGCCAAGCGGCCAATACGCAAAACGCTACGAACAGTCTTATACGTTGGTTAAATGCCAATCTTGTCACCGGGACTCCACTGGAATTTCCCCAAAGCATGAAGGCCAATTTGCAAAACATCCTAGCCAATCATAACATTAACAATTTAGACTGGGAGCTAACCCGCGCGATTACTTTTATTGCATTAAAAGGACAAGCGCCTACCGATCAAAAAACACAAAATGCCATACAAACACAAACAAGTCAAAATAACATACAAGTGCAAGCCAGCCAAACTGCAGATATTAATACGCTCAACACGCAAGATACATCTGATTTAGTGCCTAAATCTACGGATACAGATAAAACTGTCGCTCAAAAATTAGCGCAGTTTAATATAGGCAAATTGCTCAGCACCAATACTATAGCACCTAAGTCCATAGACAATAAAAATGCGCTTATTTTGATGCAATTTGTCTCAGGGCTCGCCGATTCCGTAGGACCACTGTCTCCAGACCAAGTAAAAAGAAACAACGGCCCTATCAACACTTTTCAACAACAATACGGTGTTTATGTGGCGCAGCAATCGGTAGGTGTGAATACCTTGTTTTCCCTGCTGGATGAGCGCCTAGTACAAAAAGGTCTAGGCACGCAACTCGGCGGTCCACAGGCCGATATGAGCCCCTTGGCGTTGGATCAGTTCATGGCCACACGCCGTTTGAATGTAAACGACGCTAATGGCTGGCTGGCACAATTATCGAATGCCACCCCTGCACAAGTGGCTAAAGAACAATTGATGCTTATGGCTGAGATGCGTTATGAAATGTATTTAACCCGCCGATCTCTAGAAAATATACAAACTTTAATCGCCGTACAAGAATTACAAAGCAACGATCTAAAGAAAAATGCATTACAAAAACTGCAAGCAGATGTTTCTAGTGCCAATTTGCCTGGGGCGATTAATTAGGGTAAAGGGGGAACTACTCCCCCTCTATTCCCATGATAGGTTTGATCGTATTCCAATGCTTACAACCCGGGCAATACCAATGCAAGATTTTACTGGCATAACCGCATTGCAAGCAGCGATAGATGGGTTTGTCTTTTAATAAAGCTTCCGTCAGAGTTTGTAATAAGGCCAAATTTCTCTGCTCCAAACCTGGATGTTCACTTTGGGCTTGCTGCAAATGGATCAAACGATGTAAGCCACGTATAGAGGGCTTTTGCTGCAATTGTTCCGCTAAAAAGTCTACGGCCGCCGTCGCCCCTTGTGTTTTTTGCAGACGATCTGCCAAAATTAAAATTAAAGAAATGCGCGGGTATTGTGTTAGCAGCTGTTTTAATTCCTCCATCAACGCCGCTTCGTCCTTTAAATCTTCATAGCAAGCTACCATAGCGGGTAATACTTCAGGTAAAAAATCTGCATCTTCGCTTAAGGCTTGACGATAATAGCGCAGAGCAACTTTCGTATGCCCGGCTTCTTTCTCCCAATCGCCTTGCAGCATGCTGGCCCGCACGCAATACTTATCGTACTCATACGCTTTTTTTAAATAACGAAAAGCCATTTCACGGCCCGATTTTTTTTGCGTTTCTAAGGCTAATTCACAATAATACTGCGCCACTTGTCGTCCGAGGTTATCGTGGCTCAAAGCACTTAATTTTTCTGCTGCTTGAATGGCTTTCTCCCATTCTTTTTCTTGTTGGTAAATGTCAATTAAATAGCGATAGCTTTCCTGCACATACAATTTACTGTCTATCACTTCTAAGAATAAACGCTCGGCGCGATCGTAAACGCCTGCGCGTAAATAGTCTTGTCCTAAAGCCAATAAGGCTTGAATACGTTCATTTTTGGATAGACTAGGCCGCGCGATGAGATTTTGATGGATGCGTATCGCTCGATCGACTTCACCTCGACGGCGAAATAAATGTCCTAAGGCTAGATAAGTTTCTATTGTATCGCTGTCTACTTGCAGCGTTTTGATCAGTACTTCTACCGCTTTATCGGGTTCTTCGTTTAATAAATAGTTTAAACCCACTAAATAATCTTTAGGAACGCCCGTAGAAGTGAGAGATTGTTTTGGACTTTTTTGCCAATATATCCACAAAAAAATGGCAATAACGGCTAAAGCAATAATGGCGTTAATCACATTACTATTTCTCCCCGTTTTTTGCCTGACGCCGCCACTGGCTGCGCTCTTTACGCAATTTAAGCAAAGGCTTAAGGCTCAATAATAAACCTAAAAAACAACCCACGCATAATGCGAAGAATAGTAACAACGATAACGGTATTACCCATTCACCCCAGTAATAATGTAGCGTTACTACCTGCGAATTGACTACCGCTAACGACAATAACACCACGCCTATGGCCAGATAAAAGAAATAACGCAGCATTTTCATTTCATTTTCGTCCTTTTAAATACAAAGGGAGGCTCTAGCCTCCCTCTATAATTTCTAAAGTTTTTGTAAAACCTTATTTGTTGGCTTCATCTTTAGAATCAATGCTGTCTTTAAACAAATCCCCTAAAGTTGAACCCACATTGACATCGCGATTCAGATCCCGCATCACTTGTGCTTCTTCTTGAGAATCTTTTGCTTTGATGGATAAGCTGATCATGCGTGTTTTACGATCGATGCTCATATACTTCGCTTCGACAGTATCACCCACGTGCAAGTGCTCAGCAGCATTCATCACTTTATCCCTAGAGATGTCTGAAGCGCGCACATACCCTTCTACTTCGTCACCCAAATCAATCACCGCGCCTTTTTCATCTACGCTCTTAACCGTGCCAGAAACAATACTGCCTTTGGTGAAACGATCCGTGAAGGTGCCTACGGGATCTTGTTCTAACTGTTTAATACCCAAGGAAATACGTTCACGTTCTGGATCAACCGCTAGTATCATCGCTTCGACTTCTTGACCCTTCTTGTAATTGCGAATGGCCTTTTCGCCCGGTTCATGCCAGGAAATATCATTCAAATGAACCAAACCATCGATACCACCTTCTAAGCCAATGAACACACCAAAATCGGTAATGGATTTGATAGCGCCCTTAACACGATCATTCTTTTCGTGTGTACTGGAAAATTGTTCCCAAGGATTCATCGTGCATTGCTTAATGCCTAAAGAAATACGGCGGCGGCTTTCGTCTACTTCCAATACCACCACTTCAATTTCATCGCCTAATTGCACCACTTTGCTAGGATGAATATTTTTATTGGTCCACGACATTTCAGAAACGTGTACCAACCCTTCCACGCCCTTGTCTAATTCTACGAAACAGCCATAATCGGCGATATTGGTTACGCGACCTTTAACACGCGAACCCACTGGATAGCGGTTGACTGTGTTGAAGAAAGGATCGTCGCCCAATTGTTTCATGCCTAAAGAAACGCGTGAACGTTCTTTGTCAAACTTAAGTACGGTCACAGATACTTCTTGCCCTACGGCTAATAATTCGCTCGGGTGTTTAACACGAGTCCATGACATATCGGTGATATGCAGCAGACCATCTATGCCCCCTAAATCCACAAAAGCGCCGTAATCGGTTAAATTCTTCACTACCCCTACGACGACTTGTCCTTCGTATAAACCTTCTAGCAAGGCTTGGCGCTCTGTGCTGCCTTCCGATTCCACCACGGCGCGACGCGATACCACAACGTTATTACGCTTGACATCCATTTTGATAACTTTAAATTCTAACTCTTTGCCTTCTAAGACTACGGAATCGCGTACTGGGCGCACATCGACCAATGAACCCGGCAAAAATGCCCGTACGGATTGAATGTCGACGGTGAAACCGCCCTTGACCTTACCGCTGATCACGCCAACCACTGTGGCTTGTGAATTATATGCTTTGTCTAGGTCTACCCATGCTTCTAAGCGTTTCGCTTTCTCACGGGATAAACGTGTTTCACCAAAACCATCTTCCAAAGCTTCTAGTACGACATCTACACTATCGCCTTCGGCGATTTCTAATTCGCCTTTATCATTTAAAAATTGTTCCCGAGGAATAACGCCTTCGGATTTAAAGCCTGCATCGACTGTAACGTAATCTTTGTCGATACGAACCACGCGCCCTTTGCAAATAGCACCGATTTCTAATTTTTCTTTGGCAAAGCTTTGTTCCAATAAAGAAGCAAATTCGCCTTGTTTAACATTTATCATATAGATTCCTAGACTATACTCTTCGCATTTGTAGTTAGGCTTTGTTGCCTTCGCCTAAAAATCAACTGCCGTGAGTATCTACAGCCTTTTTGTTATGTGTTTTACAACACGTTTTAATTACAGCCTTGGATATTAAAGAATATCCAGACCAACTCATACTCTTCGCATTTGCTTCTTAGGCTTTGTTGCCTTCGCCCATCTCGCCCCAGTCATGTAGAGTACTACACTCCTGCTGCTCGAGGCCTCGGCGCCTCGCCTAAAAATCAACTGCTATGAGTATCTTTGTGCTGACGCAAATCCCATTGCAACACCACCTCCGTGAACACCTCATCCACCGACAACTCCGTGGTGTCGATGATGACAGCATCTTCGGCGGGCTTTAAGGGCGCAACAGCACGCGTCCGATCGCGCGCGTCTCTTTCAATGATTTGCGCAAAAACGTCCTTTAGAGTAACATTTATCGCTTGTTGAAGCAACTGCCTGTGGCGACGTATCGCTCTAGCCTCCGGAGACGCATCTAAAAAGATTTTCAATTGTGCATCGGGAAAGACGACGGTACCCATATCACGGCCATCGGCCACTAAACCCTTTGGCTTACGAAATTGCCGCTGGCAATCTAATAAAGCGGTGCGTATAGGGGGATAAACCGATAATTGCGAAGCTGCTGTGCCTATATGGGGCTCTCTAATGCGTGCTGTAATATCTCCTTTATTTACAAAGACATGCATTGTGCCTTCATTGTCGGTTGAGAAAGTAGCCTTTATACCCTTAATCAACTTTAATAAGCCATCGTAGTCGTCTACAGGAATACCCGCCTTTTCGGCTGCAAAAGCCACTACTCTATAAATAGCACCGCTGTCTAATACATGCCAATTGAGTTTTTTGGCCAATAAATGCGCCACTGTTCCTTTGCCGACCCCCCCCGGACCATCTATGGTGATAACTGGCGCGGCCCTATTTTGCATGACATGGTCTCCTAAAGCTGATTTTATGCTTGTAATATGCGACATTCTAGCATAAAGTACCCACAGTCGTACTTGATTATAATGTAGGAAAACCACTAGATCATGAAGAAGACCTTATCCATAACAGCGCTTATTATCATTATTATCGCTTGCTTACCTTTAGTTTTCGGCGTCATCGCTAAAAATCGGTTTGAAAATTTAACCAGCCAGCTACAAGCAAAGAATCCCAATGTCCAGATCCAAAGCCAATATCATCTGGGTTGGTTCTCATCCACCGCTACCCTAATTTGGGGTACCAAAGCCCCCGAAGCACAATGGCCCGCTATTCAGCATGAGGTGGTTATCCACCATGGCCCCATTGCTCTCTTTCACGATGGACAAGGGCAAACGCGACTTTTCTTTGGTATTGCCGTAATGGATGTGCGCTTACCTCAACTTGCTCAAAACACACTATTCACGGTCGATTTTAAAAAGAAAATTTTCACCGCTCTCATACGCATTCCTTTCAATTTACATTATGCCGTAGATATCAATGCCGCATTCCAAGGCACGGTCAACCTTGCGAACAAGCCCATATTGAATCTTAACTTAGAAACACTGCAACTGGATTGTAATTTTACGCACGATCTCAGTCGCGTTAAAGGCAATTTTT
>JAJNBM010000058.1 GCA_021156165.1 Gammaproteobacteria bacterium
CAATGGGCCCTCTGGGCGCTAAAGCCCCTGAGTCTGCGTCACAACCACTTAAAAGAAATGCCATCGCCACAAGCAGCGCAACACTCACATTTCTAAGCAAGCCCTTAATTAAGCGCTTAGAGACCAAATTGGTAATCGCTTTCATCATCATGCTTCGTTCCTTTTTTTGTACATGTAGGTGCCCCACTGCGCAAGTATAAAATTAAGCGGCGCACGCACTGCGCCACAAAGCCCCCATAGCGTATGCGATACGGATCCCTATTGTCAATCTAATTTTGACGTTCAATCTGCGTTTATTCCGCTTTTTTTTTCAAAAAAATGCCGTAAAAACAAGGTTATTGATAACGGTTCTTATTTGCGCCATTGAGGGACATTGATCCCATGGCATTCGGAAGGCGAATGTCCCCTTTCTTTTCGTAGGGGTAGGCCCTCGTGCCTGCCCTATATGGGCAACCACAGTGGATTGTCCTACGACAAAAAATCCTATCGCATCTTTAAACCTAATCTAGTATATACTTAGGCTTCATTGTAAATTCAGGGAGAGACCTATGGCCAAAGCAGTATTTGGACCTTTTTTTGCTCAAATTATGGGTGGATTTATTCTACTCGCTTTTTTTAGCTCCGTTTTTGCCACTTGTACTAAGAGCGCGGTGGAAAAAGCCGATACGCGTTGGGCAAACGCCATCGATTCCAATAATGTAAATAAAGTGGTCAATCTATATGCCAAAAAGGCCGTATTGATAGCCACGGTGCAAACCACCCCTATAGTCACGAGATTGGGGCTGGAGGCCTATTTCGAAAAGTTTTTTCGCACCTATAAAAACGTGCGGGTTAGCTATAAGGGCAATAAATACATTCAAATATTCAACGGCGGCGCCGCCAGTTCTGGTTTATACACTTTTTCAGGCATCCAAAAAGGCAAAGCCACCCAGGTGAAAGCCCGTTATACTTTTGTGTATCGCTCTACAGCCAATGGTTGTGAGTTGATCACCCACCATTCCTCCCCATGGCCTGAGTAAAAAATTGTCATTACTCGCGTCTTATTGGCACAAAAAGTAGATGTGGCTATAGTTAGGGATATCCATCCCCTTCATTCGCTCCTAGCGGCCGCGGCGGCGAATCTGTATGTGGCTCTAGGCCATAGCTTGAAAATACGCCATATTTTGCACAAAAATTTCGCTTTTAGACGCGTTTTCCCTGAATAATTGCATAAATCCCTTCCCAAATGCCGATTCTTAGTCTATAATGAGATTTGCCTCTACTTGTTGACTCTCGACGTTTGAAAGCTCTCCAGCTTTTCAAAAACGACTGGCCTGAGTGTGGTAATTAGTCTGATGAGTCTTAAACGGCTTGTCGTTTGGAATGTATCTTTGGAGAACTGATCGAATGTCTACTATGAAAAAAGTCTACGTTGGTAACTTGAATTATCAAACAACGGAAGCAGGATTAACTCAACTATTTGGCGAATGCGGTCCTATCGTGAGTGCAACCGTCATTATGGATAAATTTAGCGGCCGTTCAAAAGGCTTTGGTTTCGTTGAATTTGAAACCGTTGAAGCGGCAAACTCCGCACTTAAATTTGACCAATCCACTTTGGATGGCCGTCAAATTCGTGTGAATTTAGCAAAAGAACAAACCCAAGGCGGCGAACGCCGTTCATTTGGTTCTAAGCCATCCTATCGTGACGATAGTCGTGGCCGTGGCGCGTAATCACCATTAGAAAGCTATAAAACCCATAGAGACGTTGGCAACAGCGTCTCTGTAGGTCTCTGTTCAAACTTCTTACAAAACTCCGTATTTTGGCAGTTATTGATTGACTTGCAAATAATAACGATGCCCGCACGTACAAACGGGGATCTCACTTACACCGGTAAAATGCTCTACCCTTTTGCACTTTTCACATTGCAATGCGGCTAATCCTGTTAATTCCCCCGCAGCAAAAATGATCGGCTTATCTTGTGTGCCTAAACCCAATTTATACCATTCTATCGTGCTGGGATTTTCCACCTTAGACAATAAATGCCATAACTTATAAGTGATATAATCGCTGTCGCGCTGGAAATAGCTTTTAATCCCTTCCTCAGCAGCAGCGCCATATTGGCTTACAACCTTGAGATCCCGCGCCAAATAATGCGCTATTTTTTGTACTTCATGGGCCGCCATATCCTGTATGGAAACATCCACTTCCAAGCTCTTTTCCCACAATTTTTCCAATGCCGGTTTAGTGCCATACTCAACCTTATCGCTCAGCTGATGTAATCTTTGAATAAGATGTATATAAGTATCTTTTAAATGCTTGTTCATAGTAGGGTCTCTTTATCTTTGGTTTGTCGAAGCGAAAAATAAATAACGCAGTCCAAATATTAGCATATTTTCGTCCAATATAGCCCGATATTCGAGAAGGTTCATAGCACTGTGTCAACCCCGTTGTAGGTTTAAAAACGAAGGTATTGTCATCCTCGGCCGAAGGCCGGGGATCCAGATAAAATCAGAGAAAAACTTAAATTAAAAGGGGATCCCCGGCTGCGGCCTAGAGGCCTTGCCGAGGATAACACCTTTCTGTGAAACTTCTCCGATATTCTCCTCAAATTTGCTACTATTTTGCCTGGCTTTATTCATTTTTCGCTTCGACAAATCAAAGAGAAAGAGACCCTAGTTTTCCTTATTAATCCAAAATATGCTATTCTAGGCGCTCACAATGAGCAGGAATTCTACACATGGGCCACCCAAGCTATGACGCCAGCACTATAGAGGCTAAGGTACAACAATACTGGCAAAAAGAACAATGTTTTAAAACTATAGAAGATGCCAACCGGGAAAAATTCTATTGCTTAACCATGTTTCCTTACCCCAGCGGCCAATTACACATGGGCCATGTACGCAATTATACCTTAGGCGACGTCATCGCCCGTTATCAACATATGTTGGGGAAGAATGTATTACAGCCCATCGGGTGGGATGCCTTTGGTTTACCCGCCGAAAATGCTGCCTTAAAACACCAGGTGGCCGCTTCCACCTGGACTAAACAAAACATAGACCATATGCGTTTACAACTTAAGCACTTGGGTATGGCTTATGATTGGGACCGAGAACTGGCCACGTGCGATCCCGAATATTATCGCTGGGAACAATGGCTGTTCATCCAACTCTTTAAGCGCGGTTTAGTTTATAAAAAAAAATCTGTGGTGAATTGGGATCCCGTAGACCAAACCGTATTGGCCAATGAACAAGTGATAGACGGGCGTGGGTGGCGTTCGGACGCGTTGATCGAGCGCAAAGAAATCTCTCAATGGTTTTTGAAAATCACCGATTATGCTGAAGAATTATTATGCGATCTCGATAAATTATCCGGCTGGCCGCAAGAAGTACGCACTATGCAGCAACATTGGATAGGTCGTTCAGAGGGTGCAGAAATTCATTTTGACGTAGAAAACAGCACAGAAATACTGACGGTTTTTTCTACCCGTCTAGACACTCTGGCCGGAGTTACTTACCTCGCCATAGCGGCCACCCATCCTTTGGCTAGCGCATTGGCAAAAGACAATGCCGCTCTACAAGCGTTTCAAAAAGAATGCGCTCATTTACAAGTTGCCGAGGCGCAATTAGCTACTGTGGAAAAGAAAGGTATGTTTAGCGGTCTGTACGCGCACCATCCACTCACTGGCGAACGCTTACCCATTTGGTTGGCTAATTTTGTTCTCATGGAATATGGTAGCGGCGCTGTGATGGCCGTTCCCGCGCACGATCAACGCGATTTTGAATTCGCCCAAAAATATAACTTACCCATTCGTGCGGTGATAAAACCTAAAGATGGAAGTGACTGGGATTTTAAAGAACGCGCTTTTACCCCTTACGGCACGGTGGTGGCACCACCCTCCTGTGCCGGTTTGTCTTCAGAACAAGCCTTCCATCAACTGCTCACAGAATTAACGCCCCTAGGTAAAGTAAGTGCTAAAATTCATTACCGCTTACGCGATTGGGGTATTTCACGGCAACGATATTGGGGCGCTCCAATCCCCATGATCAATTGCCCGCATTGTGGCAGCGTACCGGTAGCCGAAAAAGATTTGCCCGTCATACTACCCGCTCACATTACTTTAACCAAGCCGCAATCGCCTTTAAAAGATTTGCCAGAATTTTTGGAAACCACCTGCCCGAAGTGCCATACTCCGGCGCAACGGGAAACCGATACCTTTGATACTTTTGTAGAATCTTCTTGGTATTATGCCCGCTATGCAAGTTATAACCAACACAATGCAATGTTGGACGATAGAGTTAATTATTGGACCCCCGTCGATCAATACGTAGGCGGTATAGAACACGCAATCTTGCATCTGCTCTACGCGCGCTTCTTTCATAAAGTCATGCGCGATTTAGGTCTCGTGCATTCTGACGAGCCCTTTAGCCGCTTATTAACTCAGGGGATGGTATTAAAAGATGGCGCAAAGATGTCTAAATCCAAGGGCAATGTCGTCGATCCTAAAGGCTTAATGGAAAAATACGGCGCCGATACTGTACGGCTTTTTATTATTTTTGCGGCACCCCCAGCAACCAGCCTAGAATGGTCCGACAGCGGTGTTGCGGGTTCACATCGCTTTTTACATAGATTGTGGGATTATTGTCAGCAGCAAAAAAGTGTTTCTATTGAACAGGTCCTAGACTGGCATAGCGCAGACAAATCAGTACAAAGTAAACGCCGCGAATTGCATCTCATCTTGCAACAGATTAATAACGACTATGAGCGTCAGCAATTTAACACGGTGGTTTCGGGCGCCATGAAGATACTCAATCTATTAGAAAAAGAGCTACCTTCTGCACAACAAGCAGCAGAAAAAGCTTTATTACATGAAGGCTTGAGTATCATACTGCGCGTATTAGCACCCATAGTACCGCACATAACCCATGTACTATGGCAAGAGTTGGGTTATGGTCAGGATATTTTGCAAAGCCCGTGGCCTAAACTCAGTCTAGAAGCCCTAGAGTGCGATGAAATGGAATTAGTGATACAAATCAATGGTAAATTAAGAGGCAATTTAAACGTGGCCAGCGACAGCACTGAAGCCCATATTAAAGACATGGCGGTGAATGATCCCAGCCTACAACATCATCTTCAGGGGCAAACTATTAAAAAGATCATCTATATACCCCGCCGTTTAATTAATATTGTTTTAGGAGCCCCTCATGATGCATAAAAAATATTACCTACTATTTTTATTATTCTTTTTTATTGCGATAGGTGGCTGTGGCTTTCATCTGCGCGGTAATGTTAAGTTACCCGCCAGCATGCAGCAATTGTATATTGTTTCTGCTAATCCTTATGGACCGGTAACGTTACAATTAAAACAAATTCTAGGACATTCTGGGGTTGATTTAGTGGATCAGCCTGGGCCACAAATCATGACGCTCAATCTGAAAAATGAACGTTATAACCAGACTACTTTTAGTGAAAGTGCAAGTGGCAAGACAGAACAATACACTTTACATTTTAACCTAGATTATGAGTTACAAAATAATAAAGGCGAAACGGTGTATGGCCCGAAGACCATACATACCCAAGGAAATTATACTGTCAATGAAGCTGCTGTATTGACCACCAGCACACAAGAAGATACATTGCGCACTGAATTGCAACGACAGGCTGTTTATCAGTTAATAGCTCAATTGAATTCTAAGTCGATTGCCGACGCGGTACAAATTCAGCCAAAGCGTGCGAATGAAAATTAATCTAGGGCAATTGCCCGCACTCTTAAACCGGGGTTTAGCGCCTTTTTATTGGCTGAGCAGCGATGATGCTGTATTGCAAGAAGAAGCGCTCTCTCTCATTTTAGACGAGGCACAAAAAAACGGTTTTCACGAAAAACAACATTTTGCGTTATCTAGTCAATTTGACGACGATGCTTTATGGCAAAGCCTACATAACCGCTGTTTATGGCAGCAAAAGAAAATCATTTCAATCCACTTAAGTGCCGGCAAGCTAACGCAAAAAGGCGCTAATCATTTTTTAGAGTGTTTACGCTTAGTCAATAGTGACACGATGTTGATCATTCAAAGTTTAAAATTAGAAGCCAAGCTCGATCAAAGCGCTTGGTATAAAAGTGCGGATGCCAAAGGCGTGTTTCTGCCGCTATGGCCATTAACAGAAAAAGAACAGCAAAAATGGTTAAACGATAAAATTAAGGCTTTTCAACTCAATCTAGATGATGCCGCTAGGCATGCTTTATTAATAAATTTTGATGGCAATCTATTAGCAACCAAAAATGCCTTACACACTTTAAAGTTAGCTTATAAAGAAAGCAGTATAAGTGAAAAAGAAGTATTAGCTTTAATTACGCCGCAAGGGGATTATAATTTAAATCAATTAACCGATGCCATTTTACAGGCAGAAGGAACTAAAGCAGAGCGTATCGTCCAACATTTACGTCTGCAAGGCGTAGAGATTGTACTGCTGTTGTGGGCGGTATTACGCGAATTGCGTCTGCTGACTTTATTGAGCAGCAATCCTATGCCCAGCGATCAAGATCTGCTTTCTTATCGTTTATGGCCACAACGTAAAGCCCTATTACTGCAGGCCGCACGGCGTTTACCCCATTCCCAATGGAAAGCTCTTTTTAAAACTGCCGCTGCCTGTGATAAGATCATCAAAGGCGTGGAATTGGGGAATCCCTGGCTGTTACTCAGTCAATTGGTGTGTAGCATGAGTACCGGAGCTACTTCCTTCGCATTTTTAGGGTCGACTCGCGAGTCTCCCTTCCAAAATGCCCCTGTAAAACATACTCTCTCTAAAGGATTTTAAAATGGATAAAGCAATAGGCATTTTCGGCGGCGCGTTTGATCCTATCCACTATGGCCATCTGCGCTTGGCTTTGGATTTTCTCCAGATCCTCAATTTAAGTGAGGTACGCTTTGTTCCCTGCAAGTCTCCGGTGCATAAAGATGCGAATATAGCAACGCCAGAGCAACGTTTAGCCTTATTAAATTTGGCTATACAAAATATGCCGCAATTTTGTATAGACGATAGAGAAATTAAGCGCGACACCCCTTCTTATATGATCGAGACCGTGAAATCATTGCGTGCAGACTATCCCAATACATCTTTGTGTTTATTATTAGGCAGCGATGCATTTTTAGGTTTAGATCAATGGAAGGATTGGCAGCAACTATTAGACTACGTGCACATCGTCGTTGGGTTACGCGCCGGTACACCTTTTTTATTGAATGAAGTGCTAAGTCAGTTTTTAGCCGAGAAACAAGAAGATACAACCGATTTAGAGCAAAAACTCAATGGCAGCATTTACATTCAAAATATTAGCCAACTGGCTATTTCCGCCAGCGATATACGCAGCCAAATTGCGGCCCACCTGAACGTGCGCTTTTTACTGCCGGATAGCGTTTATGATTATATAAAACAACATCAACTTTATGGGTACACACATGACATCTGATCCACTCTTAACTAGCGTATTAGCTATACTCGAAGACAGCAAGGCCATCGACGTTCAAACTTTAGATGTGCGGGCATTAACCACCATCACCGACATTATGATTGTTTGTAGTGGTAATTCTGCGCGCCATGTGAATGCTATCGCCGAGCATGTCCTGGATGGATTAAAAGATAATAAAAAAG